>NZ_JBYIRM010000030.1:0-108858 GCF_057708105.1 Actinacidiphila sp. bgisy144
ATTGGGGCCCGGCCTCGGATGATGAATCCGAGGCCGGGCCTTTGTCATTTCCGGCCCTGGGGTAGAGTCGGCCCGCGACATCGGCACGGGGCCCCTCGGGATCGTAGCTGCCGGCAGCCAAACGTACACGCACAGACATCAGCAGGAGGGGCCCCGGTGGAGGTCCAGGAGACACGGGTGCAAACGGATCGGATCTTCACGATCCCCAACATCCTGAGTATGGCGCGCCTGGTCGGTGTTCCGGTGTTCCTGTGGCTGATTCTGTGGCCCGAGTTCGGCGGGCCGAAGGCCGACGGATGGGCACTCCTCGTGCTCGCCTTCAGCGGGGTGAGTGACTACCTCGACGGCAAGCTGGCCCGGCGCTGGAATCAGATCAGCGAACTGGGCCGGGTGCTGGACCCCGCGGCCGACCGCCTGTACGTGCTGTCCACCCTGGTGGGCCTGACCTGGCGCGGCATCCTGCCGCTGTGGCTCACCGTGCTGCTGCTGGCCCGGGAGGCCATGATGGCGGTGATGCTGCTGATTCTGCGGAGGCACCGCTACGGCCCACCCCAGGTGAACTTCATCGGGAAAGCGGCTACCTTCAACCTCATGTACGCCTTTCCGCTGCTGCTGTTGAGCGACGGCAGCGGGTGGGTCGCGAGCGTGGCGACTGTTTTCGGCTGGGCGTTCGCGGGTTGGGGTACAACCCTGTACTGGTGGGCAGGGTTCCTCTATGTGGTGCAGGTCCGGCGACTTGTCAGGACGGACGCCACGGCTGGCTGAGTCACGAGGAGGACGTTTCCATATGAAGGCGGTTGTAATGGCCGGCGGCGAGGGCACACGCCTTCGCCCCATGACGTCGAGTATGCCGAAACCGCTGCTGCCGGTGGTGAATCGCCCCATCATGCAGCACGTTCTCAATCTGCTCAAGCGGCACGGGCTCACCGAGACAGTGGTCACCGTCCAGTTCCTGGCGTCCCTGGTGAAGAACTACTTCGGGGACGGCGAGGAATTGGGCATGGAGCTCTCCTACGCCAACGAGGAAAAGCCGCTGGGAACGGCGGGCAGCGTCAAGAACGCCGAGGAGGCGCTCAAGGACGACGCGTTCCTGGTGATCTCGGGCGACGCCCTGACGGATTTCGACCTGACCGAACTGATCGCGTTCCACAAGGAGAAGGGCGCCCTCGTCACGGTGTGCCTGACCCGGGTGCCGAATCCGCTGGAGTTCGGCATCACCATCATCGACGACGACGGCAAGGTCGAGCGCTTCCTGGAGAAGCCGACCTGGGGCCAGGTCTTCTCGGACACCGTCAACACCGGTATCTACGTGATGGAACCCGAGGTGTTCGACTACGTCGAGCCCGATGTTCCGGTGGACTGGTCCGGCGATGTCTTCCCGCAGCTGATGAAGGAGGGCAAGCCGGTCTACGGCTTCGTCGCCGAGGGCTACTGGGAGGACGTGGGTACCCACGAGAGCTATGTGAAGGCCCAGGCGGACGTCCTGGAGGGCAAGGTCGACGTCGACATCGACGGCTTCGAGATCTCGCCCGGCGTGTGGGTCGCCGAGGGTGCCGACGTGCACCCGGACGCGACGCTCCGCGGCCCGCTCTACATCGGCGACTACGCGAAGGTCGAGGCCGGCGCGGAGATCCGCGAGCACAGCGTCATCGGCTCCAACGTCGTGGTGAAGACCGGCGCGTTCCTGCACAAGGCGGTGATCGCCGACAACGTCTACGTCGGTCCGCAGACGAACCTGCGCGGCTGCGTCATCGGCAAGAACACCGACGTGATGCGGGCCGCGCGGATTGACGAGGGCGCGGTCATCGGCGACGAGTGCCTGATCGGCGAGGAGTCGATCATCGCGGGCACCGTACGGGTCTACCCGTTCAAGACCGTCGAGGCCGGCGCGTTCGTCAACACCTCGGTGATCTGGGAGTCCCGCGGGCAGGCGCACCTGTTCGGCGCGCGCGGCGTCTCCGGCATCCTGAACGTGGAGATCACCCCGGAGCTGGCGGTACGGCTGGCGGGCGCGTACGCGACGACGCTGAAGAAGGGCGCCACGGTCACCACGGCCCGTGACCACTCCCGCGGTGCCCGGGCGCTGAAGCGGGCGGTCATCTCGGCGCTCCAGGCGAGCGCGATCGACGTCCGCGACCTGGAGAACGTGCCGATGCCGGTGGCCCGGCAGCAGACCGCGCGCGGCAGTGCCGGCGGCATCATGATCAGAACCAGCCCCGGGCGCCCGGACTCGCTGGACATCATGTTCTTCGACGAGCGCGGCGCGGACCTGTCGGGTGCCGGGCAGCGCAAGCTGGACCGGGTGTTCTCGCGGCAGGAGTACCGCCGGGCGTTCCCCGGCGAGATCGGCGACCTGACCTTCCCCGCGACGGTCTTCGACTCGTACACCGGTGCGCTGCTGCGGGCGGTGGACACCACCGGGATCGCCGACGCCGGGCTGAAGGTCGTGGTGGACGCGGCCAACGGCAGCGCGGGTCTGGTGCTGCCGAGCCTGCTCGGCCGGCTGGGCGTGGACGCGCTGACCATCAACCCCGGGCTGGACGAGGCGCGGCCGACCGAGACCGAGCAGAGCCGCCGGGCCGGGCTGGTGCGGCTCGGTGAGATCGTCTCCTCGGCGCGTGCCGCGTTCGGGGTGCGCTTCGACCCGGTCGGCGAGCGGATGTCGCTGGTCGACGAGCGGGGCCGGATCGTGGAGGACGACCGGGCGCTGCTGGTGCTGCTCGACCTGGTGGCGGCGGAGCGGCGCAGCGGCCGGGTGGCGCTGCCGGTGACCACCACCCGGATCGCCGAGCAGGTCGCCGCCTACCACGGCACCCAGGTGACGTGGACGACGACGTCGCCGGACGACCTGACGCGGGTGGGCCGGGACGAGGGCACGATCTTCGGCGGTGACGGGCGCGGCGCTTACATGGTGCCCGAGTTCAGCAGTGTCTTCGACGGCACGGCGGCGTTCGTGCGGCTGATCGGCCTGGTGGCCAGGACGCAGCTCACGCTGAGCCAGATCGACGCCCGTATCCCCAAGGCGCACGTGCTCAAGCGGGACGTGCCTACGCCGTGGGCGGTGAAGGGCTCGGTGATGCGGCGGGTGGTCGAGGAGGCCGGCGACCGGTCGGTGGACACCACCGACGGGGTGCGGGTGGTGGAGTCCGACGGCCGGTGGGTGATGGTGCTGCCGGACCCGGCGGAGGCCGTCACGCACCTGTGGGCCGAGGGGCCGGACGACGCGTCCGCGCAGGCGCTGCTGGACGAGTGGTCCGAGGTGGTGGAGAGCGCCGGTCCGTGACCGGTTCCGAGGGTCCCTGGCGGGTACCGCGACCGGTCGGTAGGTGACTGGTAGGTGATCGGCGGGTGAGCGGCAACCGGTCGGCTTCCGGCAGCATTGCGGTCGGAATGCCGACCGGGGCCGACCCGAACCGGTCGCGCGGTGTGAACGGCGCGTCGGCGGGGGCCCGTTCGAAAGTGGGCGCCGCGACGTGCGACGATGTGCGGCATGCCGCAGCAGCAACCCGATCGGAGTAACCCCGTGCCCGGGGCCGCCCCGCGACGCCTCGACGCGTCGATGTCGCTGCTGACGAACATCATCGAGCACAGCCTCGACGACGGGTACGCGCAGGCCGCGGCCCGGCGCGGGCAGGTCGGCACGTCGCGGCTGCCGAAGGCGCTGGGCGGGAAGTTGGGGCTGGCGGCCGGTCTGGTGCTGGCCGCGCTGGTGGTGACGCTCGGTGCCGCGCAGGCGCGGGTGTCGGCGCCCACGGTCGCCAAGGAGCGGCAGAACCTCATCGACCGTATCCGGACCGAGACCAAGAGCACCGACGGGTTGCAGCAGAACGTCGACGCGCTGCGTGCCACCGTCTCCGCGGAGCAGCAGGCCGCGTTGAAGCGGAAGGGCGACGGCGGGGAGCGGCTGGTCGAACTGCTCGCCGCCGCCACGCCTGTGCACGGTCCGGGGGTGAAGCTGGTCGTCAACGACGCCGAGGAAGCCTCTGAAGGGGGCACCGGCGGCCCGCGGGAGAGCAGTGGCTTCTCCGACACCGGGCGGGTCCGCGACCGCGACATGCAGCACGTGGTCAACGGGCTGTGGGACTCGGGCGCCGAGGCGATCTCGGTCAACGGCGAGCGGCTGACGGCGCTGTCGGCGATCCGGGCCGCCGGGGACGCCATACTGGTCGACAACAAGCCGCTGGTGCCGCCGTACACGGTGCTGGCGATCGGGGACGGGAAGCGGTTGGGCACGGCGTTCCAGCACAGCGCGGACGGGGACTACCTGCACGTGCTGGTGGCGAACTACGGCATCAGATCGAGCCTGAGCGTGCAGGGGGACGTACACCTGCCCGCCGCGCCCTCGCTGATCCTGCGGTACGCCACACCGGGCGCGTCCACGACGCCGCCGAAGACGCCGTCCAACGGGAAGGGTTGACGAAGTGATCGCCGTACTTGGCCTCGTCGTGGGGGTCGTGGTCGGGCTGGTGGTGCGCCCGGTGGTGCCCTCGGGTGTCGAGCCGTACCTGCCGATCGCCGTCGTGGCCGCGCTCGACGCCGTCTTCGGCGGGCTGCGTGCCATGCTGGACGGCATCTTCGACGACAAGGTCTTCGTGGTCTCCTTCCTGTCCAACGTGGTGGTGGCGGCGCTGATCGTCTTCCTGGGCGACAAGCTCGGGGTCGGCGCGCAGCTGTCGACCGGTGTGGTGGTCGTCCTCGGCATCCGGATCTTCTCCAACGCCGCCGCGATCCGCCGGCACGTCTTCCGGGCGTGAGGTCCGGATGAGCGACGAGCAGGAGAACCAGGAGAACGGGGACTGCGGCGTGCAGCCGGGTGCGGGGGAGCAGGAGCGGGAGAAGCCGGCCGCCGCACCGGGGAGCGGGCGGCAGCGCCTGCTGGCCGGGCTGTGGCCGCCGCGGCTGACCCGCGCCCAACTCATCGTCGCGGTGCTGCTGTTCGTGCTGGGGCTGGGGCTGGCCATCCAGGTGCGCACCACCAGCGACGACAACAGCACGCTGCGCGGGGCGCGCCAGGAGGACCTGGTCCGCATCCTGACCGAGCTGGACAACCGCGGCCAGCGGCTCCAGGACGAGAAGCGCGGACTGGAGAACCAGCGCAGCGAGTTGGAGACCAGTTCCGACCAGGCCGCCGAGGCGCTCAAGCAGACGCAGGAGAAGGCGCGGGAACTCGGTGTGCTGGCCGGTACGGTGGCGGCTCAGGGCCCGGGGATCACCCTGACGGTCAGGGACCCGCACGGCCAGGTCGAGGCCGACTCGCTGCTGGACACCGTCCAGGAGCTGCGTGCGGCCGGCGCGGAGGCGATCCAGGTCAACAACGTACGTGTCGTCAGCGACACTTACTTCACCGACGGCACCGACAGTGTGCTGGTCGACGGGCACCAATTGGCCCAGCCGTACGTCTTCAAAGTCATCGGCAACCCACCGGACCTCGAGCCGGCGCTGAACATCCCCGGAGGGGTGGTGCAGACGCTGGAGAAGGAGCAGGCGAGTGCTGATGTGGTCAGGTCGCAGAAGATCGTCGTGGACGCCTTGCGGCCGTCGAAGCAGCCTGACTACGCTCGGTCATCCCAGTGAGGATGGGGTCGGGGATCTGGCCGGGTGCTGAGTGGTGGAAACTGTGAGTAGTGAGAGTTCGTCCTGCCCCACGGGCGGGTCTGCTTCTTTCAAGGGGAATCGCCCGTGAAGTTGTTTGGGAAGTTGTTCGGCAAGAGCGCCCGCCAGTCGGGTGACCCGGCCACGGCACGCCACCGTGCGCCGCGCAGCGGGGCGGAGGACGTCGGCCAGCCGGCCGAGCGTCCGCTGTTCCGCGCGGACCCGTCGCAGGAGGGCGGCGGGTTTTCGGCTGCGCCCGGCGTGGCGCCTGTTGACCCCGGTTCGGCCCCGCGCATAGGTTTCGGGGAATCGTCGGCCTCGGACACGGGTGGTGAGCACGGCGTGCTGGTCTGCGGCAGGTGCGGGCACCAGAACGCGGCGGCGAGCCGGTTCTGCAACAACTGCGGCGCTCCGTTGCGCGGCGGGCAGGCCGCGGCGCCCTTCGAGCGGCCCTCGGAGACCACGTCGACGATCTCGATCTCCAGCATCGAGGCGTACGAGGCGGAGGCGACGGGGCAGACCCCGATGCCGTCGCTCTCCCCGGAGGCGCAGGCGGCCGTGGCGGCGCTGCCGCCGGGTTCGGCCCTGCTGGTGGTGCGGCGCGGACCGAACTCCGGCAGCCGCTTCCTGCTGGACGGCGAGCTGACCACCGCCGGCCGGCACCCGCAGAGCGACATCTTCCTGGACGACGTGACGGTCTCGCGCCGCCATGTGGAGTTCCGGCGCGGTGCCGACGGCGTGTTCACTGTCTCCGACGTCGGCAGCCTCAACGGCACCTACGTCAACCGGGAGCGGATCGACGCGGTGCAGCTGTCCAACGGGGACGAGGTGCAGATCGGCAAGTACCGGCTGGTGTTCTACGCGAGCCAGGCGGGTGTCTGACCCTCCCGCCGCACGGTCCCAGGGAAGGTGTGCATGCCGAGAACGTCAGGCGGTGCCGGTGACGGCACCGCCGCCGTCTCCGCCGGGGACGACGGCGCCCTGCTGAGCATCGGCGCGGTGCTCTCCCGGTTGCAGGACGAGTTCCCCGAGGTCACCATCTCCAAGATCCGCTTCCTGGAGGCGGAGGGGCTGGTGGAGCCGCAGCGCACCCCCTCGGGGTACCGGAAGTTCAACGGGGCGGATGTCGACCGCCTGGCGTACGTCCTGCGGGTGCAGCGCGACCACTACCTGCCGCTGCGGGTGATCCGGGAGCACCTGGACGCCATGGACCGGGGCGAGCCGGTCGCGCTGCCCGGCCCGGGTGAGTCGCGTGAGGCGCTGGAGGGCTCCCTGGAGCCCGAGGAGCCCGCGCGGATGCGGATCGGCCGGGACGAGCTGCTGGCCGCCACGGGGGCCGACGGCGACGCGCTCGCGGAGTGGGAGTCGTACGGGCTGATCGCGGCGGACTCCCGGGGCGGTTACGACGCCGACGCGGTGAACGTGGCCCGGCTGATCGTGGACCTCGGCCGGTTCGGGCTGGAGCCGCGCCATCTGCGCGCGGTGAAGGCGGCCGCCGAGCGGGAGGCGGGCCTGGTCGAGCAGGTGGTGGCGCCGTTGCGGCTGCACCGCAACCCGCAGACGCGGCTGCACGCGGAGGCGACCGCCCGGGAGCTGGCCACGCTGTCGGTGCGGCTGCACGCGGCGATGGTGCAGTCGGCGCTGCGGGTCCGGCTGGACTGACCCTCCGGCGGCCGACCGGCACCGGATTTCGGCCGGATCGCGGCCGGAAGTGCCGCCCGGGGCGGCCGGCAGGGGGAGAACCGCCGGGCGGAGGGGGCTCCGGATGGCTTTCGGGCCGCGCCCGGGGCCTGCCCGACTACCCAAACCCCGCGGGCACGGCCTAGGGTTGCTGTGTGAACGAGCTCGACGTTGTGGGTGTCCGGGTCGAAATGCCCTCCAACCAACCGATCGTGCTCCTGCGTGAAGTAGGAGGCGACCGGTACCTGCCCATCTGGATCGGGCCGGGAGAGGCGACGGCCATCGCATTCGCGCAGCAGGGCATGACCCCTGCGCGACCGCTGACTCACGACCTCTTCAAGGACGTGCTCGAGGCGGTGGGACAGACGCTGACGGAGGTGCGTATCACCGACCTGAGGGACGGCGTGTTCTACGCGGAGCTGGTCTTCGCCGGCGGGGTCGAGGTCAGTGCCCGCCCGTCCGACGCCATAGCGCTCGCCCTGCGCACCGGTACGCCGATCTACGGCAGCGAAGGTGTGCTGGACGACGCGGGGATCGCGATCCCGGACGAGCAGGAGGACGAGGTCGAGAAGTTCCGCGAGTTCCTCGACCAGATCTCGCCCGAGGACTTCGGGACCAGCAACCAGTAGGCCCGGACGTCGCCGCCGTGCGGCGGTGGGCCCGGCTCGCGGGCCGGGCCGCTGCGGGCTGCCCGGATGGGGGCAATATTGCCGCCGCGGGGGCATTCGGAACTGGGTTCCCGCTGTGCAATCAGATCAAACCACTCCTGGGGTG
This sequence comes from Actinacidiphila sp. bgisy144, assembly GCF_057708105.1. Classification (NCBI taxonomy): domain Bacteria; kingdom Bacillati; phylum Actinomycetota; class Actinomycetes; order Kitasatosporales; family Streptomycetaceae; genus Actinacidiphila; species Actinacidiphila sp. bgisy144. Next base: position 8,047 of record NZ_JBYIRM010000030.1, read on the forward strand.
AATTTCACTCGGCGTGCCGAGCGTGGCGATCGTTGACGCACGTGTGACGACTGCCTACCGTCAGAGGGAAAGTCCGGTGGCACGTGCACGCGGCCAGTGGACGCGAAGGGGACGGAGGGCGTCGTGAGAAGTACCGGCGACGGTTTGGCGACCGGCGGCCCGTATCCGGCCCGGGGGACACTGGCTCCCGCGGCGGTGGGCGCCGACGGCGGCCCGCCGGCCGAGACGCCGCCCGAGCAGGTCGGCTACCGGGGCCCCGCGGCCTGCGCCGCGACGGGCATCACCTACCGCCAGCTCGACTACTGGGCCCGGACCGGCCTCGTCGAGCCCAGCGTGCGCCCGGCCTACGGCTCGGGCACCCAGCGGCTGTACGGCTTCTCCGACGTGGTCGTGCTCAAGATCGTCAAGCGGCTGCTGGACACCGGCGTCTCCTTGCAGAACATCCGCACCGCCGTCCAGCACCTGCGCTCGGTCGGCCCGGGCGAGCTGGCCCGGATGACCCTGATGAGCGACGGCGCGACCGTCTACGAGTGCACCTCGCCCGACGAGGTGGTGCAGCTCCTCCAGGGCGGCCAGGGCATCTTCGGGATCGCCGTCGGCGTCGTGTGGCGCGACGTCGAGAGCGCGCTGTCGCAGATGCACGGCGAGCGCGTGGACACCGGCGAGACCCTGATCGGCCACAATCCGGCCGACGAGCTGGCCCGGCGCCGCAACAAGGCGGTCTGAGCCCCCGGCCGCAGGTGCCTCCGGCCCGTGACAGGCCGGCCCCGCAAAGGCCCGGCCGATAAAGCCCCGCCCCGTAAGGACCTGACCCCACCCGTACGCCCCGGCCGCGACCCGCCGTCGCCGTACACCTGTACGGCTGCTGTCGGTGGGATGCGGGAGGCTTGGGGGTGTGAGAAGTGCGCCGACGATCCTGCACCTGGACATGGACGCGTTCTTCGCCGCGGTCGAGCAGGCGTCCAAGCCGAGCCTGCGGGGCAAGCCGGTGGTGGTCGGCGGCCTGGGACCCCGCGGCGTGGTGTCGACCGCGTCCTACGAGGCACGTGTGCACGGCGTCCACTCCGCCATGGCGATGGCCCACGCCCGCCGACTGGCCCCGAACGCGGCCTACCTCGTGCCGAGGTTCGGCCTCTACCGGCAGATCAGCGAGATCGTCATGGGCCTGCTGCGCGAGGCGTCACCGCTGATAGAGCCGCTGAGCGTGGACGAGGCGTTCCTCGACCTGGAAGCCGGCGCCTACGCCGACGACCCGCGGGCCGTGGCGCGCGGGCTGCGCGCCGACATCAAGGCCGCCACCGGCCTGACCGCCTCGGTCGGGCTGGCCGGCTCCAAGCTGCTGGCGAAGATCGCCTCGGAGCAGGCCAAGCCGGACGGCCTGGTCGTGGTCGAGCCGGGCACCGAGCGGGCGCTGCTGGACCCGATGCCGGTGCGCACCCTGCCCGGCGTCGGCCCGGCCACCGCCGAGCACCTGCGCCGGGCCGGCATCCTCACCGTCGCCGAGATCGCCCAGGCGGGCGAGGCGGAGCTGGTGCGGCTGCTCGGCAAGGCCCACGGCGCGGGCCTGCACGCCATGGCCGCCGGCGTCGACAACCGCCCCGTGGTCGCCGACCGCGACGTCAAGTCCATCTCCGTCGAGGACACCTTCGACAGCGACCTCACCGACCGCGCCCATGTGCGGTACGAGATCGACCGGCTCGCCGAGCGCTGCGTGCAGCGGCTGCGCGGCGCGGGCCGCTCCGGCCGCACCGTCGTGGTGAAGGTCCGGCGGTACGACTTCTCCACCCTCACCCGCTCCGAGACGCTGCGCGCCCCCACCGACGACCCGGCCGTCGTCCGCGAGACCGCCCGCCGTCTGGTGGAGGCCGTGGACACCACCGGCGGGGTGCGGCTGCTCGGGGTGGGCGTGGCGGGGCTGGCCGACTTCACGCAGGAGGACCTGTTCGCGCAGGCCGAGGGCGAGCGCGCGCTGCACGGCGGCCCCGAGCCGGACGCCCCCGAGCCGCTGCCCAGCCGCCCGCCGCCCGCGGCCGAACGGGCCGACCGCTGGATGCCCGGCCATGACGTCACCCACGACAGCTACGGCGCCGGATGGGTGCAGGGCAGCGGCGTCGGCCGGGTGACGGTCCGCTTCGAGGTGCCCACCGACACCGTGCCCGGCCGGGTGCGCACCTTCCCCGTGGACGACCCGGCACTGCGCCGCAGCGACCCGCTGCCGCTGGCCGCCCAGCAGGCTCACTCCTCGTCGGCCAGCTCCCCGAAGTCCCCGGACGGCGCCGGCTCGGCCGCCGAGCGCGGCACGTCCATCCCGTAGTGGTGGTAGAGCTGCAACTCCTGCTCGGGCGACAGGTGCCGGCCCACCCCGAAGTCCGGGGCGTCCTTGATCAGCGCCTTCTCGTACGGCACCCGCAGCTTGTCGCCGTCCAGCTCGCTCGGGCCGAGCGGCACGAAGGCGTCCCGGGTGAACAGGCCGGTGCGCACCGCGGCCCACTCCGGTGTGCCGGTCGCGTCGTCGAGGTAGACCTCGTCCACCGTGCCGATCCTCGTCCCGTCACGGTCGAAGGCGCGGCGGCCGATCAGGCTGCGCGGATCGATGTCGGTCTGCACGGTCCCTCCAACCAGTCCAACCAACCCCAGGCCGCCGCCGTACGGCGGCCGCTGGTACCTACCCAAGGCCACAACCGGGGCGGTGTCGACTCGGCACCTGTTCCGACCCCTGTTCGGAACGCGCTGGTAGGCTGGACAACGGCCGTCGACCCCGTGCGGGAGAGTCCTCCGAGAACCCCGCCTGGCGGCGGTTGGCGGAGGGCGCCGAAGGAGCAAATCCTCCCCGGAAACTCTCAGGCATCCGTACCGCTCGGGTGAGGTCACTCTGGAAAGCAGGACCTGTCCCGGAAGCAGAGCGGCCGCCGGGACGCGTCCTCACCGACGGTGAAAGCCGCCCTGTGGGCCGGGGCGGTGAAGCTCTCAGGTTGTGATGACAGAGGGGGAGGCCGTACGGGTGCCCTGGCGGCACCCCCCGAAGGTCGTCACGGACCAGGAGGCCCCCGAAGATGAGTGACCGCCGAACCACCCTCGCCGAGCTGGAAGCAGGCCGGCCCTTCGCCCGCCGCCACATCGGTCCCGACGTCGAGGCGCAGGCCAAGATGCTCGCCCAGGTCGGCTACGGCTCGCTGGACGAACTGACCGCCGCGGCCGTCCCCGACACCATCAAGAGCACCGAGGCGCTCGCCCTGCCGGCCGCCGTCACGGAGGCCGAGGCGCTCGCCGAGCTGCGCGCGCTCGCCGACCGCAACCAGGTGCTCACCCCGATGATCGGCCTGGGCTACTACGGCACCTTCACCCCGCCGGTCATCCTGCGCAACGTGCTGGAGAACCCCGCCTGGTACACCGCCTACACCCCTTACCAGCCGGAGATCTCCCAGGGCCGCCTCGAAGCGCTGCTGAACTTCCAGACCGTCGTCGCCGACCTCACCGGCCTGCCCACCTCCGGGGCCTCCCTGCTGGACGAGGGCACCGCGGCCGCCGAGGCGATGGCGCTGTCCCGCCGGGTCGGCAAGGTCAAGAACGGCGTCTTCCTGGTCGACGCCGACACCTTCCCGCAGACCCTGGCGGTGATCCGGACCCGGGCCGAACCGACCGGCGTCGAGGTCGTCACCGCCGACCTGTCCGCCGGCATCCCCGCCGACGTCGCCGAGCGCGGTGTCACCGGTGTGCTGCTCCAGTACCCGGGCGCCTCGGGCGCCGTCCGCGACCTGCGGCCGGTGATCGAGCAGGCGCACGAGCTGGGCGCGATCGTCACCGTGGCCGCCGACCTGCTGGCGCTGACCCTGCTCACCCCGCCCGGCGAGCTCGGCGCGGACATCGCGGTCGGCACCACCCAGCGCTTCGGCGTCCCCATGGGCTTCGGCGGCCCGCACGCCGGCTACATGGCCGTCCGCGACGCCTACGCCCGCAACCTGCCCGGCCGCCTGGTGGGCGTGTCGGTCGACGCCGACGGCGACACCGCCTTCCGCCTCGCCCTCCAGACCCGCGAGCAGCACATCCGCCGGGAGAAGGCCACCAGCAACATCTGCACCGCGCAGGTGCTGCTCGCCGTGATGGCCGGCATGTACGCCGTTTATCACGGCCCCGACGGGCTGGCCGCCATCGCGCGCCGCACCCACCGCTACGCCGCGGTGCTCGCCGCGGGCCTGCGCGCGGCCGGCGTGGAGGTCGTCGAGGACGCGTTCTTCGACACCCTGACCGCCCGGGTGCCGGGCCGGGCCGCCGACGTGGTGGCCGCCGCCCGCGCCGCGGGCATCAACCTGCGGCAGACCGACGCCGACCACGTCGGCATCGCCTGCGACGAGACCACCGACCGCGCCGCGCTCACCTCGGTGCTCGCCGCGTTCGGCGCGGACACCGCGGACACCGCCGACCTCGACGCCCTCGACGCGGCCACCGCCGACGCGCTGCCGGCCGCGCTGCTGCGCACCGGCGACTACCTCACCCACCCCGTCTTCCACCGGCACCGCAGCGAAACCTCGATGCTGCGCTACCTGCGCCGGCTCGCCGACCGCGACTACGCCCTGGACCGCGGCATGATCCCGCTGGGCTCGTGCACCATGAAGCTCAACGCGACCACCGAGATGGAGCCGGTCACCTGGCCGGAGTTCGGCGCGCTGCACCCCTTCGCGCCCGCCGACCAGGCCGAGGGCTACCTCAGCCTGATCCACGGCCTGGAGGACCAGCTCGCCGCGATCACCGGCTACGACAAGGTCAGCCTCCAGCCCAACGCCGGGTCGCAGGGCGAACTGGCCGGGCTGCTCGCGGTCCGCGCCTACCACCGCGCGGCCGGCGACCTGGACCGCACGGTCTGCCTGATCCCGTCCTCCGCGCACGGCACCAACGCCGCGAGCGCGGTGATGGCCGGGATGAGCGTGGTCGTCGTCAAGACCGGCCAGGACGGCGACGTGGACGTCGACGACCTGCGGGCGAAGATCGAGCAGCACCGCGACCGGCTCGCCGTGCTGATGGTCACCTACCCCTCCACGCACGGCGTGTTCGAGGAGCACATCACCGACATCTGCGCGGCCGTGCACGACGCGGGCGGCCAGGTCTACGTGGACGGCGCCAACCTCAACGCGCTGGTCGGGCTCGCCCGCCCGGGCCGCTTCGGCGCCGACGTCTCCCACCTGAACCTGCACAAGACGTTCTGCATCCCGCACGGCGGCGGCGGACCCGGCGTCGGCCCGGTCGCGGTCCGCGCCCACCTCGCCCCGCACCTGCCCAACCACCCGCTCCAGCCGCAGGCGGGCCCGGCCACCGGCGTCGGCCCGGTCTCCGCCGCGCCGTGGGGCTCGGCGGGCATCCTGCCGATCTCCTGGACGTACGTCCGGCTGATGGGCGCCGAGGGCCTCAGGCAGGCCACCCAGATCGCCGTACTGAGCGCCAACTACGTCGCCAAGCGGCTGGAGGCGCACTACCCGGTGCTCTACACCGGCCCCGGCGGCCTGGTCGCCCACGAGTGCATCATCGACCTGCGGCAGCTGACCAAGGACACCGGCGTCAGCGTCGACGACGTCGCCAAGCGGCTCATCGACTACGGTTTCCACGCCCCGACGATGTCCTTCCCGGTGGCCGGCACCCTGATGATCGAGCCCACCGAGAGCGAGGACCTCGCCGAACTCGACCGGTTCTGCGAGGCGATGATCGCGATCCGCGGCGAGATCGACCGGGTCGGCGCGGGGGAGTGGCCCGCCGACGACAACCCGCTGCGCTCCGCCCCGCACACCGCGGCCGCCCTCGGCGGCGACTGGCAGCACCCCTACAGCCGCCAGGAGGCCGTCTTCCCCGCCGGCGTGCACCCCGCGGACAAGTACTGGCCGCCGGTGCGCCGGATCGACGGGGCGTTCGGCGACCGCAACCTGGTCTGCTCCTGCCCGCCGCTGGACGCCTACGAGGGCTGACCGGCCCGGCGGCAGCACTGTGGGAAGGCGGCGCCTTCCGACCCGGAAACGGGCGGAAAGCGCCGCCTTCGTGTCCGCAACCGGCCGCGCGGATGGCGCGTCCTGCACCAATGAGCAGCGCGCACGTGAAACACCTGCGGAAGGCCGTCCGGGGCGCAAGACTGGGACCGGCCGCGCGAGAACGGGGGACCCACATGAGCCAGGCAGGCCACGCGACCGACCGCACCATTCACCTCTCGCAGCGAAAGACACCAGTGACCATGTGCAAGCACGAGCCGCAGTGCCCCACCGCCGACAGCGCCGACCGTGAGGCCGCCCTGATCGTGGCCCACCACCCGGAGCAGGGCTGGAGCCTGCTGTGCAATGGGGTGCTGCTCTTCGAGGACACCGGGGAGATCCTGCCCGACGGGCAGATCATCGCGCCGCACCGGCCGCTGGCCGCGGCAGGCGCCTGACGGGGAGTACGACGGGGGCAACGAAAGCCGGTTCCCCCGGGCCTTGCCGCGCCCGGGGAAACCGGCTTTGCTCGTGCCGAAGGCGTGCTCTGCGGGCTACGCGGGCGAGCCGGCCAGCGGCGGCGGGGCGAGCCAGCTGTTGAGCAGCGGCGCCATCTCCACGATCCGGTACACCCGGTGCGAGGCGATCCCGGGCGGCGCCGGGGCCAGCGGGATGACCAGGTCGGCCGGGTCCGGCTGCGCGGTGGCGGCGTCGGCCCGCGGCACCGAGTGCAGCCACAGCGCCATCATGTAGCGGCTCGGCACCGACAGCAGGTGCGGCTGGTAGGTGGCCGGCAGCGGTTCGGCCTGGCGCAGCGCGCGCTCGGTGGAGGCCAGGTAGGGGCCCTCGGAGAAGCGCGAGAACACCCATCCGTCGGGGGTCGCCACGGTCTCGCCCGCCGCGGCCACCCGGGCCCCCGCCCTGATATGGAACCGCCAGCCGGCCAGCCGCGCGTGGGGCAGGCCGCCGGGCACCGACGCGGGTTCGAACACATGGACCGGCAGGGGGTGTTCGGCGTCCAGCGGCCCCTCCGCGGTGCGCAGGGCGGGGGTACGGGCTTCCAGGACCGCGGTGGGCGAACTGAGCGCCGCCAGGACGCTCAACAGGGCGGGTGCGGGTGCTGGGGGGACAAGCAGCGGCATGGTGTTGTCGCCTCTCACTGGGAGACACGTGGTGCGGGCACAAAGCGGTGCGGGCGAGATGCGGACGGCCGCGGTCAGTACCTGGTGAGGGTTACTGCTCAAGCTCGCCCGGCGACGGCGGATACTCTGCCTCGTGCGCGGAGTTTATACGACGTATGTTCGCTCCATGTTTCATCTACCGGCCGCCGGCATTACCCGCAAGGCGGTAATCCGCCTTCCTCCGGACGGCCGCAGCCGACATTACCGCAGGCTGCCGCGCGGTCGTCGGCGATTTCCGCGGTGTACGGTCGGCCGGAAACATACGGTGCCAATAGGCGGGATTTCCCGCCGTGTCCTGGGCCGAATGTGCCATCGGCACGTGCCCGCTGTCGGCCACTACGGCAAGCGTAGCGTGCACACCCGGTCGAGGTGGGCGTTATCGATCAGTTCCATGGGGCATCCTCCCGTGAGGACCCGCACGAGGAGGGACGCTTCGATGGGGGAGAAGGTCGCGGCCGGGGCGTTCGACCTGGCCGACCGGCGCATGTACCGGAACAAGCTCCAGCAGTGCCTGCTGGGGCTGGAGCGGCTGCTGGCGGAGAAGCGCTTCGACCGGCCGCGCAATCTCATGGGCCTGGAGATCGAATTGAATCTCGCGGATTCCCGCGGGCTGCCCCGCATGATGAACGAAGAGGTGCTGGAGCGCATCGCGAGCCGTGATTTCCAGACCGAGCTGGCCCAGTTCAATATCGAGGTGAACATCGCGCCGCACGCGCTTTCCGGCCGGGTCCTCGACCGGCTCGCCGAGGAACTGCGCACCGGCCTCGGCTACGCCGACCGGATGGCCGGCGAGGTCGGCGCCGGCATCGTGATGATCGGCATCCTGCCCACCCTCCAGGCCCAGGACCTGGTCTCGGCGAACCTCTCCCGCGCCGACCGCTACACCCTGCTCAACGACCGCATCCTCGCCATGCGCGGCGAGGACATCACCCTCGACATCGAGGGCGTCGAGCACCTCGTCTACACCTCCGCCTCGATCGCGCCCGAGGCGGCCTGCACCTCCATGCAGATGCACCTCCAGGTCACCCCGGGCCGCTTCGGGCCGGCGTGGAACGCCGCGCAGGCGGTGTCCGCGCCGCAGGTGGCGATCGGGGCGAACTCGCCCTTCCTCTTCGGCCGCGAACTGTGGCGCGAGACCCGCCCGCTGCTCTTCCAGCAGGCCACCGACACCCGCCCGCAGGAACTGCGGGCCCAGGGCGTACGGCCGCTGACCTGGTTCGGCGAGCGCTGGATCGATTCCGCGGCCGACCTGTTCGCGGAGAACCTGCGCTACTTCCCCTCGCTGCTGCCGATCTGCCACGAGGAGGACCCGCTGCGCGTGCTCGACGAGGGCGGGGTGCCCGAACTGCGCGAGCTGACCTTGCACAACGGCACTATCTACCGCTGGAACCGCCCGGTCTACCAGGTCGTCGACGGGGTGCCGCACCTGCGGGTGGAGAACCGGGTGATGCCCGCCGGGCCGACCGTCGCCGACGTCATCGCCAACGCGGCGTTCTACTACGGCCTGGTGCGCTCGCTCGCCGAGGCGCCGCGGCCGGTCTGGCAGCGGCTGCCGTTCGGCGCCGCCGCCGCGAACTTCGACGCGGCCTGCCGGGACGGCGTGGACGCGGTGCTGCACTGGCCGCGCCCGCGCGGCACCGCGCTCGCCCAGGTGCCGGCGGCCGACCTGATCCGCGACGAACTGCTGCCGCTGGCCGCCGCCGGGCTGGACGCCTGGGGCATCGACCCGGCCGACCGCGACCACTACCTCGGCATCATCGAGCAGCGCTGCCGCCGCCGGACGAACGGCGCCCGCTGGCAGGCCGACGCCTTCCACCACTACCTCGACCGCGGCCTGGACCGCCGGGCGGCGCTCGCCGCGATGACGCAGCGCTACCGGGCCCTGTCCACCGAGGGCGCCCCGGTCCACACCTGGCAGCTCCCGGGCTGACCGGCCCCGGCCGCACATCCCTCCGCACACCCCGCCGCCCGCCCCGCCGCGCGCCTGCCGCCGTACGGGTGCCGGGGCGCGCTGCGGACCGGTCGCGGACATGACGACCCAGGCGGGTGGCGTAGGCTCGCGCGGCGCACCCACCGCGCGAGCGCGGCACCGGGGCGGGGTGGTGCGGTGGTAGGGCGGCGGGCGGGATCTTCGTATCGTGTCCACGACGACACGGGAGGACCGCGTGCAGGCATCAGTACAGGCCGAGGCCGGGCAGCCGGAGCGGCCGCAGCCGCTGCTGGAGGAGCGGACGCTGCGCAGCGAGACGCTGATCGTGCTGGCGCTGTCGCTCGGCGCGAGCGGCGTCTCCGCGGTGATCAGCTTCATCGGGTCGGTGACCCGGCCGGGCGCGCTGAAGGACCAGGCCGCGACGCTGGTGGGTTCGGCGGCGCCCGGCCGCCCCTGGCTCGACCTGGCCTGGCAGGTGTTCTACATCGCCACCGCGCTCGTCCCGGTCGCGCTGGTCGCCCACCTGCTGGCGCGCGAGCGGGTCGGGATGCCCGCGCTCGGCTTCGACCTCACCCGGCCGCGCTGGGACCTGGCCCGCGGCGCGCTGGTCGCGGCGGTGATCGGCGGCACCGGGCTCGCCTTCTACCTGGGCGCGCGGGCCGCCGGGTTCAACCTCACGGTGGTGCCCGAGTCGCTGCCGGCGGTGTGGTGGCGCATCCCGGTGCTGATCGCCTCAGCCGTGCAGAACGCGGTGCTCGAAGAGGTCATCGTGGTGGGGTACCTGCTGCGCCGGCTCGACCAGTTGAAGTGGTCGCCGACCGCGGCGCTGGCCGCCAGCGCGGTGCTGCGCGGGTCCTACCACCTGTACCAGGGCGTGGGCGGCATGGTGGGGAACATGGCGATGGGCGTGGTGTTCGTGCTGCTCTACCGCCGCTGGGGCCGGATCGGGCCGCTGGTCGCCGCGCACTCGCTGATCGACACGGTCGCCTTCGTCGGGTACGCGCTGCTCGCCGGGAAGGTCGGCTGGCTGCCCACCGGATGACGGGCGCCGCGGCGGCAGGAGGCGGCGCCGGGGCGTACCGCGTACGGGCCGCGCACGGAAAGAGGGGTACCGGTCGTGCGCGGGAGCCGGGGACGGGCCGCCCGGCGCCGGGGGCGGGTCAGACGTGCTGCGGGACCTCGTCCTTGAGCATGCCGCGGATCTGCTGGCGCAGTTCAGGGCTGTCGTCGTGGCCGTGCACGGATGTCGCGTGCTCGCTGGCGGCACGGACGACCTCGTCCTCCTCGCCGGAGATGGTGAGGGTGCAGTTCGACTCGCTCGGGTAGTCCCGGCAGTCGGCTACTTTGCGCATGACGCACCTCCTCTCCTTCGTCTCCCAGGGTAGTGCGGGCGCTGCCCGGGACGCGGGGACCGGTGCGGCACGGGATATATGGCTTGACCGGGAAAACCGGGGTGGGCAGGCTCTGCACGGTGACCGGACCCGAGGCTGTGCCCGCTGCCGTGGTGGGGGCGCTGCTGCGCTACCCCGTGAAGTCGATGCTCGGCGAGGCGGTCACCGCTGCCGACGTGACCGAGCGCGGGATGCCGTACGACCGGGCGCTCGCGCTGGTGCACCGCGGCAGCGGCAAGGTCGCCAGCGCGAAGAACCCGAGGCTGTGGCGGCGGCTGCTCACGCTGAGCGCCGAGGCGGCACCGGAGGCGGTACGGATTCTGCTGCCGGACGGCAAGGAGCTGCGGAGCACCGACGCCGACGTGGACCAGCGGCTCTCCGACGTCCTGGAGCAGCCCGTCACGCTGACCGCCCGGCCGCCGGAGCGGGCGGAGCTGGACCGGGCACACCCCGACGAGGTGCTGCGCGAGGGCGTCCGCGCCCGCGTCGGCGTGGACGTGGGACGGCTGGGCGGCGCCGCCCCCGCCGGCACCTTCTTCGACTTCGCCCCGCTGCACCTGATCACCTCGGCCACGCTGCGCCGGATCGGGGAGCTGAGCCCGCAGGGGGCGCCGGCGGTGGCGCGCTACCGGCCGAACATCGTGATCGACGGCGCCGGGAGCGGCTTCGTGGAGAACGACTGGCTCGGCCGGGACCTGCGGATCGGCGACCACCTCACGCTGCGGGTCATCGCCCGCACCCCGCGCTGCGCCATCCCGACCCTCCGGCACGGCGCCCTGCCGCGCGACACCGGCGCCCTGCGGGTTCCGGCGGCCCACAACCGGGTGGCCCCCATGCCCGACTCCGACCCGCAGCCCTGTGCCGGTGTGTACGCGCAGGTCCTCCGCCCGGGCCGCATCACCCCCGGTTCTCCGCTCACCCTCCTCCCGGCGGCCGGGTAGCCCGCCCTGCGCGCCGCCCGCGGCGGCCCCCGCGCCTCCCGCGGCGGCCCCCGCGCCGCCCGCAGCCGCGCCGAGCGCTACCGGCGGACCGCCGAGACCAGCCTGCCGAGCCGCTCCTCGCGGTGCGGCGGGGCGCCGTACGGGCGGCCGTAGGCGGCGGCAAGCCCGCGCAGGGTGTGGTCATCGGCGTCCCAGCCGTGCCCGGCCAGCCAGCCCACCGGGTCGTCGGGCACCTCCGAGACCCACAGGGACGTGGCCGAGCCCGGCGCGGCGTCCGCGCCGAAGCGCCTCACCGCGCCGCGCGCGGCCAGCGTCAGCCCCATCCGGCTGCCGGCCGCCGACTGCGCGCCGATCCGGGCCACCAGCCCTTCCACCGCGTCCCGCGGCAGGTAGACCAGCAGTCCTTCGGCGACCCACACGGTGGGCGTGGACGGGTCGTGCCCCGCGGCGGCCAGCGCCGCCGGCCAGTCCTCCCGCAGGTCCACCGCGACGGTGCTCCGCTCGCAGCGGGCGACGGCCCGCTCCTGGCGCAGCACCGCTGCCTTGAAGTCCAGCGGCGCGGCGGTGTCGACCTCGAACAGCCGGGTGCCCTGCGGCCACTCCAGCCGGAAGGCCCGGCTGTCCAGTCCGGCGCCGAGCAGCACGACCTGCCGGACCCCGGACGCCGCCGCCTGCCGCACCAGGTCGTCCAGGAACCTCGTCCTGATCACGATCCAGGACGCCACGGCCAACCGGCGCCGGCGCTCGCCCGCGTCATCAGCGACGTCGGCCGGCGGCGCGGAAGCGGGCCACCGTCCGCCCGCGGCGGCGAACGCCCGGGCCAGCGGGTCGTGGAACAGCGCGTCGTGCCGCTCGCTCTCCAGCGCCCGCACCCGGGCCACCTCCACGGCCGTGGCCCACACCCCCGACGGCCGCACCGGCTCCCGCTCATCCGTCACCGCGCCAGCCTAGAGGACTGCTCCCCTCGGGGGGCCGGGTCGGCGGCTTCCACCCGGGGGTTGCTCTTCGATGTATTCCGATATATCGTTGAGCTGTCGCGAACGATCAACGATGGAAGGAGCGACATCATGCGTTCCCAAGGACATGCACATGGACACGGAAAGCGCGGACCCGGACATCACGGGTGGGGCGAGTACGAGGGGTCGCGGGCGGCGTTCGGGCCGTTCGGGCCGCCCTTCGGCGGTGGGCCGTTCGGGCCCGGCGGGCGGGGGCGCGGCGGACCGCGCGGACGCGCCCGGCGCGGTGACGTGCGGGCGTCGATCCTGGCGCTGCTCACCGACCGCCCGATGCACGGCTACGAGATGATCCAGGAGATCGCCGACCGCAGCGGCGGCGCGTGGCGGCCGAGCCCCGGCTCGGTGTACCCGACGCTGCAACTGCTGGAGGACGAGGGCCTGATCGGCAGCGAGACCGAGGGCGGCAAGAAGCTGTTCACGCTCACCGACGCGGGCCGGACCGAGGCCGAGGCCGGCCCCGACGCGCCCTGGGAGGACGCCGGTCGCGGCGTCGACTGGGACGCGCTCCATGAGGTCAGGAAGGCCGGCGGCGGGCTGATCGAGGCGTTCCGCCAGGTCTGGGCGACGGGCACACCGGAACAGCGCGACAGGGCGCTGACCGTGGTGAACGACGCGCGCAAGAAGCTGTACCTCATCCTCGCGGACGAGGACATCGGGAAGTAGGACCCGTGGCGGCGCCGGACGGACCGGCGCCGTGTCCGACGTATCCGAGCGGTCCGCCGCCGGGCATCGCGCCCGGCGGCGGACCGCTCGTGCGTGGCAGGCCCTACCCGCCGCTGGAGCCGCGCACCAGCAGCCGGGTCGGCACGATGTAGGAGTGCACGAGGTCCGCCGGGCGCCCGGCCTCGGTGTCCAGCAGCCCGCGCAGCGCCGCGACCGCGGCCTCGCCCAGCGCGCGCTGGTCCTGCGCGACCGTGGTGAGCGCCGGGCGGACCAGCGCCGCCGCGTCGATGTCGTCGAAGCCGACGACCGCCAGGTCCCGCGGCACCGACAGCCCCGCGTCCGCCGCCGCGTGCATCGCCCCGATCGCCATCTGGTCGCCCGCCGCGAAGATCGCGGTCGGCGGCTCGGGCAGGTCCAGCAGCCCCCGCGCCGCCGCCTCGCCGCTGGCCAGGAAGAAGTCCCCCTCGACCACGTAGGAGTCCGGCACCGGCAGCCGCAGCCGTTCGCACGCCCGCCGGTATCCGGTCAGGCGCTCGGCCGCGGGCGGCAGGTGCAGCGGGCCGGTGACGGTGGCGATCCGGCGGTGCCCCAGCTCGTACAGGTGCTGGACGGCCGCCGCCGCGCCCGCCGCGTTGTCGGAGCTGACCCGCACCGTACGCGGGCCGGTGAACGCGGTGTCGATGCCCGCGCAGGGCACCGTGGAGGCGGCGAGCGCGCGCAGGCAGCGGTCGTCCGGCGGCGTGGTCAGCACGATCACGCCCTCCAGGTTGTGCCGCCGCACCGCCTGGAGATAGGCGCCGTCGGGCTCGTCGGCGCCCGCGGTGGTGAGCAGCATGAGGTGGTAGTCGGCCTCGGACAGCGCGGTGCGCACCGCGCTGAGCAGCCCGAGCAGGAACGGGTTGTGCAGGCCCTGCGCCTCCTGCCCGCTGTCCCAGATCAGCCCGATCGTGTCCGAGCGGCGCCGGACCAGGGTGCGGGCCGGCTCGTTGGGCGCGTACCCCAACTCCGTGGCCAGTTGGCGTATCCGCGCGCGGGTGGCCTCGCTCACCTCCGCGCGGTCGTTGAGCGCCCGCGAGACGGTGGCGGTCGACACCCCGCTGCGGCGGGCGAGTTCACGGATGTTCACGAGGTACCCGTTCTGCGCGAGTTCGGACAGGAAAGCGCTCCCGTAAGGGTGCGGCACGACAACAGCCTGCGTACAGTCCCGGCCGCCGGCGAATACCGGCGGGGGCGTCCGCGGGGCCGGAAGCGTTTACGGCTCCGGCGGCCTGCTCGGGCCCGCCGGGCGGGGCAACCCGCGCTTCCCCCGGGCGCGGTGTGTGATGGACGGTGCCCGCTGCGACAAGGTGGCGGGACGGCGCAAGCGGGCCGACCCAAGCGGGACGGCGCAGGCGGTACGGCAGAAGGGGCACGGCATGGACGAGCAGGCGGACGGCGGCAACAGCCCGGGCGAGGGCCCCGGTTCGGACCCGGCGCGGCGCGCGGACGAGGAACTCCTCGCCCGTACCCGCGCCGTGCCCGTACTCGCCGGAGCGCTGCCGCACCTCGATCCGGAGCGGGTACCGGACGCCCCCGGGCCGTTCTTCGCCCGCTGGCTGGCCGAGGCGATCGACGCCGGAGTGCCCGAGCCGCAGGTCATGACGCTCAGCACGGCCGCCCCCGACGGCGCCCCCAGCGCCCGCGTCCTGATCCTGCGCGGCATCGACACCGCCGGCTGCGCCTACGACTTCGCGTCCGACTCCCGCAGCCGCAAGAGCCGCGACCTGGCCGCCAACCCCCGGGCGGCCCTGACCTGGTACTGGCCCTCGCAGGGCCGGCAGATCCGGATGGCCGGACCGGTCGAGGTGCTCGGCCGCGACGCCGCCGCGCGCGACTTCCGCGGCCGCGGCGAGTCCGCCCGCGCCGCCGCCTTCGCCGGCCCGGTGAGCGCGCCGCTGGAGTCCGCCGGACAGTACGACGCGGCGCTGCGCGCGGCCCGCGACCTCGTCGCCGCCGAGCCGGAGCGGGTGCCGGCCACGCACACCCTGTACCGGCTGCACGCGGCCGAGGCCGAGTTCTGGCAGGCCGACCCGGCGCGTTTCCACGTACGGGTCCGGTACGGGCGGGCGGCCGCGGGGGAGGGGTGGTCGCGGACGCTGCTGTGGCCGTGACCAGGGTCTTCCGGATGATCGGCTTCCGGATCGCCGCAGGTGGGCGGGCGGCACCCGGCGTGACGCTGCTGTCGTGGACTGCCATCATGTCCTGATGCGGTCAACTCAGGTGCGGAGCAACGGTGTCGGGCTCGCCCTGCTGTCGGCCGCGGCCTTCGGCGGTTCCGGGGTGGCGGCGAAGCCGCTCATCGAGGCGGGCTTCGAGCCGCTGCACGTGGTGTGGATGCGGGTGGCGGGCGCGGCGCTGGTGCTGCTGCCCGTCGCGCTGCGGCACCGGCGGCTGCCGTTCCGGCAGCCCGGGCTGGTGATCGGCTTCGGGCTGCTCGGCATCGCAGGCGTCCAGGCGCTGTACTACCTGGCGATCTCCCGAATACCCGTCGGCATCGCGATCCTCGTGGAGTACCTCGGCCCGGCGCTGCTGCTCGGCTGGGTGCGGTTCGTGCAGCGGCGCCGGGTCAGCCGCTCGGCGGTGGCCGGTGTGGTGCTCGCCGTCGGCGGCATGTGCTTCGTGGTCCGGATCTGGTCCGGGCTCGCCTTCGCTCCGGTCGGCCTGGCCTGCGCGTTCGGCGCGGCCTGCTGCCAGGTCGCGTACTTCCTGCTGGCCGGCCACCGGGGGCGCGACGGCGCGGCCGCCGAAACCGGCCGCGAGCGGGCGAACGGCCTGCTGGACGGCGGCGGTGACGACGGCCTGCTGGACGGCGGCGGTGACGAGGAGGGCGGGCCGGACCCGGTCGCGGTCATCGCCCACGCGCTGCTGGTCGCCACCGCGGCGCTCACCCTCGTCGCGCGCCCGTGGGACATCGCCTGGACCTCCCTCGCGCACCAGGTGCCGCTGGGCGACGCGGACGTCCCCGGCATCCTGCTGGTCGGCTGGATCGTGCTGGTCTGCACGGTCGTCGCCTACCTGACCGGTGTGATGGCCGTACGGCAGCTGAGCCCGCCGGTCGCCGCGGTCGTCGCCTGCATCGAGGCCGTGGTCGGCGCGGTGCTCGCCTGGTTCCTGCTCGGCGAGCACCTCGGGCTTCCGCCGGTGCTGGGCGGTGCGCTGGTGCTGGCCGGGGCGTTCGTGGCGCAGACGGCCCTGCCCGGCGCGGTGCCGGAGCCCGGCCCGGCCGCACCGCCGGCGCTTCCCGAGCAGCCCGCCGAACCGGACCTCGCGCCGCCGCGGTAGCGCGGGGGCCTGCGGGCGCGGGTCGGCGGATCTGTGGGTCGGCGGTCGGCGGGTCGGCCGGTCTGCGCGTCGCCGGGTCCGCCGAGTTGTGTGATCGCGTCCGTCCGTCGGCCGCGCGACCGCTAGGGTGGTCGCATGCGCTCTTTCGCTGTGCTCCCCCCGCCCGCCGCCTGACGCGGGCGGCGTGAACCGGGCCGCAGGCCGGCCCGGGTCCAGATAACGGCCCGCCGTGGCGCCGTTCGGCGCCCCACGGCGATGTGTGCTGCCCGCAGACGGTGATGTTCGCTCCTCAACTCACCTTTCCGGCGGGAGACTTCCCTTGTCACGTCCACAGGTTTCGGCTGCCCGGGTCACGTCCGGGCGAGGGCTGCTGTATGTGGTGTTCGCGGCGACCGCGTGGGGCACGGCGGGCGCCGTCGCCGCACTCCTCTACCGCGGGAGCGGCCTCGGCCCGCTCGCGCTGACCTTCTGGCGGGCGGCGGGCGGCTTCGCCCTGCTGCTCGCCGCCCGTGCGCTGCGCCCGGCGCGGGGCGAGGCCCCGGATGCGCTGCCCGCGCCGCGGGTGGCCGCGCCCGGGGCCGTCGCACCGGCGCCGGTCGCCGTACCGGCCGGCGGCACCGCGGGGGCGGCGCCCGACCCGTACGAGGGCGCCTATGAGGGCGCGTACGACGACGTCGGCGCGGGCGGGCTGCGGCCGTCGACCGTACGACCGGTTCCGGCCGTGCCGCTGCGGGCGCGGCTGGTGCGGATCGCGGTCACCGGCGCCGGGCTCACCCTCTTCCAGGTCGCGTACTTCTGCGCGGTGCGGTCGACCGGGCTCGCGGTGGCCACGGTGGTCACGCTCGGCTCGGGGCCGGTGCTGATCGCGCTGGTCGCCCGGGCGGTGATGGGCGAGCGGCTCGGCCGGGGCGGCGCGGTCGCGGTGGGCGGCGCGCTGGTGGGCCTGGCGGTGCTGGTGCTCGGCGGCGGTCACGCCCAGGTGCGCCCGGCCGGGGTGCTGCTGGCGGTGCTGTCGGCGGCCGGGTACGCCGGGATGACGCTGCTGACCCGCTGGCACGGCAGCCGCGGCGACGCCGGCGACCCGCTGACCACCTCGCTGTGGTCGTTCGGGATCTGCGCGGTCGTCCTGCTGCCCGCCGCGTGGGCGGAGGGCCTGCTGCCGCACGCCGAACACCTCGGCCGCACCCTGGCGCTGCTGTGCTTCCTCGCCTCGGTGCCGACCGCGCTCGCCTACGCGCTGTACTTCGCGGGCGCGGCGGTGCTGCGCGCGGCCACGGTGTCGGTGGTGGCGCTGATCGAACCGGTGTCGGCGGCCGTGCTGGCGGTCACCCTGCTCGGTGAGCGGCTCACCGCGGCCACCCTGGCCGGGACGCTGGTGCTGCTGGTGGCGGTCGGGGCGCTGGCCTGGGAGGAGGCCAGGCAGCAGCCGGGAGGCGCCGAGGCGACCGCTTCGTCAGCCGGCTGACCTGCGGCGCAGCTGGTGGGCTCGCGCGGCCGCGTCGCCGGGTGCGGCGCGGTCGGCGAGCAGGCCGGTGACGCGGCGCTGCACCTCCTCGGGCTTGTTGCCGCCGTACTTGAACTTCGCCCGGACCCGGGTGACTTCGATCCGCACCCCGCGGATGCCGGCGAGTTTGCGGCCGAAGGGCTCCTGGCCGGGGGCGACCGGGGCGATGCCGCCATCGGGCTGGAAGTGGGCGAGTTGGCGCTCCAGCAGGTCGGCCTTGGCCTGCGGATCGTCCAGGACGTGGGCGGTGCCGGTGAGTTGCACCGCGGCGTAGTAGCTAGTGGGGGTGCCGTGCTCGGGCGGGGTGCCGGGCACGGCGTGCCAGGGGCCGGGGATGAAGGTGTGGTCGTCCACGACGCTGAGGGTGACCTGCGGCGCGGCCGCCAGCGCCGGCCACATCGGGTTCGGCCGGGCCAGGTGCAGCAGGACCTCGCCGTGCGGGCCGGGCGCCGGGTCGTAGAGGAAGTGGGTGGGCTGGACGAACGGGGGCTCGCCGTCGAGGCCGTTCACCGCGAGCTGGCCGAAGTCGTGGGCGGCCAGCCACTGCTGCCACTCGGCGTCGTCGGCGGCCGCGTCCCAGGGGTGGATCAGCATGCCGCGCCCTCCGTCCGGGCAGTGCCGCGCGGGCCGGCGGGCGCGAGGTAGCCGGGCAGCGGCGCGGCCGGGGCCTGGTGGGCGGCCGGGACGGGGGCGGCGTAGGCGGGCGCGACCGGGACCACCCCGGCCCAGTGCGGCAGGTCGAGGTCCTCGGGCTCGTCGTTGGGGCCGCCGGTGCGGATCTTCGCCGACACCTCGTGCAGGTCCAGCCGGATCACGGCGGTGGCGGCCAGCTCCTTGGCGTTGGCCGGGCGGGAGTCGGCGGCCCGGCCCGGTACGGCCTGGTCCACGATGGCGTCCAGCGCGAGGGCCCGCTCCTGCGGGTCGGTGACCTGGTGGGCGGTGCCGTGCACCACCACGGAGCGGTAGTTGATCGAGTGGTGGAACGCCGACTTCGCCAGCACCAGCCCGTCGATGTGCGTCACCGTCAGGCACACCGCCAGGCCCTCGGCGCCGCGCGCGCCCCGCAGCGGCCGCGAACCGGTCGACCCGTGCACGTACAGCCGCTCGCCGTGCCGCGCGTAGAGGGTGGGCAGCACCACTGGGGCGCCGTCGCGGACGAAGCCGAGGTGGCAGAGGTAGCCCGCGTCGAGGATGGCGTGCACGACGTCGCGGTCGTAGGAGGCCCGGTCGGCGGAGCGGGTGGGGACGGTGCGGTCGGTGGCGGGGTAGGGGCCCGGGGTGGACGCGGTGGAGGCGGCGGAGCCGGCAGGGGGTGCGGGTTCGGCGGGGGAGGGCCCGTCAGGGGAGGTAGGCGCGGTGGACATGGCGCGATCCTTTGAACTAGTGCATACTGTCGTTTGTGCTAGGAGAATACTCAATTACCGGGCGCGGCGCATCGGCAATTGCCGCCGACATCGAACGCGCGGTCGGCGCGGGCGCGTTGGGGCCCGGTGCCCTGCTGCCGCCGCTGCGCGAACTCGCCCGCGAACTGGCGGTGAACCCCAACACGGTGGCCGCCGCCTACCGGCTGCTGCGCGACCGCGGTGTGATCGAGACCGCCGGGCGCCGCGGCAGCCGGGTGCGGGAGCGCCCGGCCGTCGCGCCGCGCGCGGCCATCCGGATCGAGGTCCCCGCCGGCACCCGCGACCTGTCGACCGGCAACCCCGACCTCGCGCTGCTCCCGCCGCTCGCCGACGCCCTGGCCGCGGCCGCCGCCCACCACGCCATCGCCCCCGGCCTGTACGGGAGCACCGCCGTCGACCCCGACCTCGCCGACCTCGCCCGCGCCGCCCTCGACGCCGACGGGGTGCCCGCCGGGCCGATCGGCCTCGCCTCCGGCTCGCTCGACGCGATCGAACGCGTCCTCACCGCCCACCTGCGGCCCGGCGACGCGGTCGCCGTGGAGGACCCGGGCTGGGGCAGCGTGCTCGACCTGGTACCCGCGATGGGGCTGCGCGCGGTGCCCGTCGCCGTCGACGACGAAGGGCCGCGCACCGCCGACGTCGAGCGCGCGCTGTCCGCCGGGGTACGGGCCCTGCTGGTCACCGACCGCGGCCAGAACCCCACCGGCGCGGCCCTGTCCGCGCCCCGCGCGGCCGAACTGCGCGCCCTGCTGGCCGCCCACCCGCATGTGCTGGTCGTCGACGACGACCACCTGCACGGCATGGTGGACCTGCCCCTGCACTGCCTGTCCGGCGCCACCGACCACTGGGCGCTGATCCGCTCCACCGCCAAGGCGTACGGCCCCGACCTGCGGCTGGCGGTCTTCACCGGCGACGAGGTCACCGTCGCCCGGGTGCGGGGCCGGCACCGGCTCGGCGCCGGCTGGGTCAGCCACCTGCTGCAACGCGCGGTGGTGCACCTGTGGGAGCAGCACGCCGTGGACCCGGTGCGTACCGCCCGCTCCTACGCCGTACGCCGCGACGCGCTGATCGGGGCGCTCGACGCGCGCGGGATCGCCGCCCACGGGCGGTGCGGCCTCAACGTCTGGGCGCCGGTGGCCGACGAGACCGGCGCCGTCGCCGGGCTGCTCCAGCGCGGCTGGGCCGTCGCACCCGGCGCCCGCTTCCGGCTCGACTCCTCACCGGGCATCCGGATCACCGTCTCCCCGCTGGGCCCGGCCGACATCGAGCCGCTCGCCGACGCCATGGCCGAGGTGCTGCACTCCCCGGGGGCGAGCCGCTTCGGCTGAGCCCGGCCGGCTCAAGAGCGCGCCGACTCCCGTGCACGCGGCGGCTTCCCTGCACGCCGACCTTCCTGCACGCCGACTTTCCCGCACACGGCGGGCGCCGGGCCGCCGCGGTCAGTGCGCGGCGGCCGGGGCCAGCAGGTCCGTCGGGTCGGTGTTCGCCCCGCACAGCACCACCGCGACCTTCTCCCCGGGCGCGGCCCGGTACCCGTGGGAGGGGTTGCCCGGCGGCAGCAGCGCGGCCAGCGCGGTGGCGGCGGCGTGCTCGACCACGATCCGGCGCTCCTCCCACAGCAGCCGACGGGCCGCGACGATCTGCTCCTCACCGACCAGCACCGACCGCGCGTCCTGCTGCCGCACCGCGGCCAGCGCCCCCTGCCAGGTGCGGCGCGCGCCGAGCGCGTCGGCGGCCACGGACGCCACCTCCACGTCGACCAACTCGCCCGCCGCCAGCGCCGCGTTGAGCGCCCGGCAGTGCTCCGGCTCGACCGCGACCGCCCGCACCCCGTGCTGCCGCGCGGACGCCGCGACCCCGGCGAACAGCCCGCCGCCGCCCACCGAGACCACCACCGTGTCCAGGTCCGGCACCAGCGCGTGGATCTCCTCCATCAAGGTGCCCGCACCCGCGCTGACGTACGGGTCGGCGTACGCGTGCGCGGCGAGCGCCCCGGACTCCGCGGCGAAGTGCTCGCACGCTTCCAGCGCCTCCGCGTACTGCGTGCCGGCCAGCCGGACCTGCGCGCCGTAGCCGCGCAGCCTGGCCACCTTCAGCGCCGGGGCGTTCTCCGGCAGGAACACCGTGGCGGTCAGGCCCTGCTGGCGGGCCGCCCAGGCGCACGCCAGCCCCGCGTTGCCGCCGCTGGCGATGCAGACGCCGGCCTCGGGAAGGGTGCCCGCCTCGCGGTGGGCGGCGAGGAAGTTCTGCGCGCCGCGCGCCTTGAAGGAGCCGGTGTGCTGCATGTACTCCAGCGCGAGCCACACCTGCGGCTCCTGCGGGTCCCGCGCGCCGCCCGCGGGCGGGACGACCGTCACCGGCCGGACACGGCCGGCCACCCGGTCCGCGGCGGCCTTGACGTCTCCGTAACTGATCTCGTGCACCTGGGCTCCGTAGCGATAGGGGTCGGTGAGGGCGGGCGGCGGCCGGTCGCGGGTGGAGGCGCGCCGCACCGACACGCTACGCCCGGCCGTCCCTGGGCCGCCGCTGGGTCAGCGCCGCACCCACCAGGATCACCACGGCCCCCACCGGTTCGTTCCAGCTCAGCGACTCGCCGAGGAGCAGTACGCCGGCGGCGGTGGCGACGATCGGTATGAGGTAGGTGACCATCGACCCGATCGTGGGGCCCTTCTCCGCCACCAGTCCGTACTGGACCAGGAAGGCCGCTCCGGTGCCCAGCGCGCCCAGCGCCAGCACCGCGAGCACCGGCCTCACCGGGAACGACGACGGCATCGAGGTGAACAGCGGGGTGATGACGAGGAGTTGCAGCGCGGCCAGTGCCAACTGGCTCGCCGACATCGCCAGGTGGGAGTTGCCGCTGGTGCTCAGCGTGCGCCGCACATACGCCCAGCCCACCGCATAGCAAAGCGCCGCGGTCAGCGCCATCAGCGTGCCCTTCGGGTCCTGGCCGGAGAAGCCCTGCCAGGCGCCGAGCACCGTCAGCACGCCCGCGAAGCCCAGGCCCACCCCGGCGAAGCGCTGCCGCGACGGCCGGTCCTCCGACAGCGCCACCAGCGAGACCAGCATCGAGAACAGCGGGGTGGCCGCGTTGCATATCCCCGCCAGCATCGACGGGATGCTCTGCTCGGCGGTGGCGAAGAGCGTGAACGGCAGGGAGTTGAGCAGGATGGCGGCGACGAACAGATGCAGCCAGGTGCGGGCCCCGCGCGGCAGCCGCTCCCGCTTCACCGCGACCGCGACGGCCAGCACCGCGGCGCCGAACACCAGGCGGCCCAGGGTGACCTGGAGCGGCGCGAACGCTTCGTTCCCCACCTTCATGAACAGGAAGCTGAAGCCCCAGACCAGGCCCAGCGCGGTGAAGCGCACCCGCCAGTCCAGCAGCCGCCCCAGCCGCGGCAGGCGCGCGGCGGGGACCGGCTCGGGAAGGTCCGCGGCGGGCACCGGGACGAGTGGTGCGGCGGACGGCGCGGCGGAAGACCCGGCGGACGGCGCGGCGGACAGGCCGGCGGCCGCGCCGGGACGGGCGGAAGTCGTCATGGCTCCACGATGACCGCTCCGACGTCGTAGAACAAGCGAGTTTTTCTGCACGAACACCGTAGAATCACTTACATGTTGTCCCTCGAACGGCTCCGTATCCTGCACGCCATCGACACCTACGGCTCGGTGAGCGCCGCCGCCGACGCGCTGAGCGTGACCACGTCCGCGGTCTCGCAGCAGATGTCCAAGCTGGAGCGGGAGACCGGGCAGGCGCTGCTCGGGAAGAACGGGCGCGGGGTGCGGCTCACCGACGCCGGGCGGCTGCTGTCCGGGCACGCCGAACGGATACTGTCGCTGGTCGAACTCGCCCACGCCGACCTGGAGGCGCACCGCGGCGCCGCGGTCGGCGAACTGCGCGCCGCCGCCTTCCCGACCGCGGTGCGCGGGCTGTTCCCCGCCGCGCTCGGCGAACTGCGCGCCGCCCACCCCCAACTGCGCACCGTCGTCCACGAGATGGAGCCGCACGACGCACTGGCGCGGCTCGGCCGCGGCGACATCGACCTCGCCGTGGTGCTCGACTGGTACAACAAACCGCTGTCCCTGCCCGGCGGCCTCGCCAAGGCGCCGCTCTTCGACGACATCGTGGACGTCGCGCTGCCGCTGGGGCACCCGCTGGGGGACCGCGCCGAGATCGCGTTGGACGAACTGGCCGGCGACGAGTGGATCGCCTGGCCGGACGGCGGCTTCTGCCACGAGTGGCTGCTGTTCACGCTGCGCGGCAAAGGCATCGAGCCGCGCGTCGCCCACCACGCCGAGGAGCACGCCACCGTGCTCGCGCTGGTCGCCGCCGGACTCGGGGTCGCCGTCATGCCGCGGCTGGGCCGCGACCCGGTGCCGCCGGGGGTGCACATCATCCCCGTCCGCCACACCATGCGGCGCCATGTGTACGCGGTCTGGCGCGAGGACGCCGACCGCCGCCCGGCGATCCGCGTCGCCGTGGACGCGCTGCGGGCGTCCGCGGGCGGTTACCGGCCGCCCGCGGCCTGAGCGCGCGGGCGGCCGCCGGCCGGCCATCCGCAGGACCGGCCGGTGGGCCGGTCCGGGTTCGGGGCCCGCCCCGCGAACCCGGACCGGCGTTCGGGAGTCAGGCGAGCGTGATCTCGCCGCCCGACACGGTGACGTTCTTCGCGGGCAGCGCCGAGGTGGCCGGGCCGCTGGCCACGGAGCCGTCGGCCACCTTGAAGGTGCTGTTGTGGCACGGGCAGACGATCACCCCGTCGGCGACCTTCGCGACCGTGCAGCCCTGGTGCGTGCACACCGCCGAGAAGCCCTTGAACTGGCCGCTGCTCGGCTGGGTCACCACGACCTTCTGGTCGGCGAAGACCTTGCCGCCGCCGACCGGGATGTCCGAGGTCTTGCCCAGCGACGTGCCGCCCGCGCCGCTCCCGGCCGACGGGGTGCCGGAGCCCGCGGCCCCGGTCGAGCCCTGCGCGGCCGAGGAACCGCCGGCGTCGTCGGAGGAGTGGGAGGAGCCGGAACCGCAGGCGGTCAGGACGGCGGCGAGGCCCACGCCACCGGCCGCCGCGACAACGCCGCGGCGGGTCGGTGACTCGGGGATTCCGGAGCTTTCTGCCATGGGGTTGCATCCTGTTCATGGGTCGGACCGGACGGCGGGGCCCTCGCCGCCCGGCAGCGTGCTGTCACGCGTACCCGTTCATACGGCCGCCCGCGGCGCGGTGTTCAACGCGTCCCGAAGAAATTTCACCTGGTGTCGCAGCAGCCCCTCCACCACCACCGGATCGCTCGGCCCGTGCGTGGCGTGCGACAGCGGAAGCACCTGGTGGTAGCGGCCCGCGGCGAGCAGCGCCTCCGACAGGCGCAGCGTGTGCGCGGCCACCACGTTGTCGTCGGCGAGGCCGTGCACCAGCAGCAGCGGCCGCTCCAGCGCCGCCGCCGAGGTGATCGGCGAGCACCGGTCGTACGCCTCCGGGTCATCGTCGGGGTGGCCGAGGAACCGCTCGCGCCAGTGCGTGTCGTACAGCCGCTGGTCGCTGGGGGCGGCGCCGCTGATCGCCGCGTGGAAGACGTCCGGGCGGCGCAGCACCGCCATCGCCGCCAGCGAGCCGCCGAAGCTCCAGCCGCGGATCGCCACCCGGCCCAGGTCCAGGTCGGGGCAGTGCGCGGCCGCCGCGTGCAGCGCGGTCACCTGGTCGGCGAGCGGCACCTCCAGCGTGTCCTTGTACACGCTCTTGTCCCACCGCGGACCTCGCCCCGGGGTGCCGCGGCCGTCCGCGACGACCACCGCGAAGCCCTCCTCGGCGAACCACTGCGCCTCGGCCAGCGGCCAGGTCGCCGCCCGCACCACCAGCCGCATGGCAGGGCCGCCGTACGGCGCGAGCAGCACCGGCAGCGGGCCCGAGCCGGGCCGGTGCCAGGACGGCAGCAGCAGCGCGGTGCGGACGGCGTGCTCGCCCGCCCGCAGCCAGGTCACCCGCGGCGTCACCACCGGCCGGGCCGCCAGGCACGGCACCCGCAGCTCACCACCGGACCCCGCCGCCCCGGCGGGCGGCAGCACCCGGATGGCGCGGCCGCCCTCGGTCAGCGACGACAGCAGCAGCGCGCCGCCGGCCCGCTGCCCGGTGTGCAGGCCCGGCCCCTCGCTCAGCCGGACCGCGCCGCCCTCGGGCCCGTACGACCACAGGTGCTCCTCGGTCGGCTCGTCGCACGCCGTGAACAGCACCGACTCGCCGTCCACGGACAGCACTTCGCACACCTGGAGGCCCTCGGGCGTGACGGGCGCGCCGCCGACCGCAAGGAAGCGGGTGCCGCCCGCGTCCTCGGTGTGCACCAGGGCGCCGGACGCGGTCCGCGCGGGAGTGCCGGGCACCAACTCCACCCACTTCGGGTCGCGCTGCTCGTGCAGCAGCCGTGTCGCCCCCGTCGCCGGGTCGGCGGCCAGCACCCGTACGGTGCCCTGGTCGCGGCTCTGCACGCTCAGCAGCGGGCCGTGCGCGTCCCAGGAGACGGCCGCCAGGTACTCGAAGCCGGCCCGGTCCCAGACGACCTCGGTGCGGCGGCCCGACCCGTCCGCGTCCAGGAGGTGCAGCGACACGTCGGCGTTGGCGGTGCCCGCCGCCGGATAGGCCGTCTCGCGCGGCGGGTGCGCCGGGTCCGCCGGGTCGGCGATCCACCAGCGCGCCACCGGCGCGGTGTCCACCCGGGCTGCCAGCAGCCGTTCGCCGTCCGGCGCCCACCAGTAGCCGCGGTGCCGGTGCATCGACTCGGCCGCCACGTGCTCGGCCAGGCCGTACGCCACCTCGCCGCTCTCCGGCGCGGCGAGCACCCGGTCCGCGCCGGTCGCCAGGTCCCGCACGTGCAGCGCGCCGCCGGTCACATAGGCGACGCGGCGGCCGGTCGGGTCGGGCCGCGGGTCGATCACGGGCCCGGCGGTGGGGTGCCGGCGCGGCGGCCGGGGGCCCGCGGGGTCGGCGGTCCACAGCGCGCCGTCCAGGGCGAACGCCACCAGGCGCACCGCCCGGTCGGCCGCGTAGCCGACGATGCCGGTGGTGCGCTGCCGGGCCCGCTCGCGCCGGACCAGCTCCTCCGGCGGCACCTCGCCGCCCGGGTCCGCGAGCGCGGCCGGGTCGGCGAGCAGGCGCTCGCCGTCGGCGTCCAGCCGCCACAGGCAGCCGGCGCGGTCCTCGGGGCCGCGGGTGCGCACATAAAGAACCGACGAACCGTCGGGGGAGAGGGTGAGGGCCTGCGGGACGCCCAGCGAGAAGCGCTGGGTGCGGGCGAACTGGCGGGGGAAGTCGCGGTGATCGTCGATCGTGTCCATAAGGGCAGTCTTCACCCCGCTAACCTGGGGGGATGTTGAGAGAAGTGACCGGCATCCGCTATGTCACGCCGCTGCGTGAAGGCGGTTCGGTGCCCGGTGTGGTCGAGGCCGACGACCTCGGTACCTACGTCGTGAAGTTCAGCGGCGCGGCCCAGGGGCGCAAGGCGCTGGTCGCCGAGGTGATCGCGGGCGAACTCGGCCGCCGACTGGGGCTGCGGGTGCCCGAGCTGGTGCGGTTCGACTTCGACCCGGTGATCGGACTCGGGGAGCCCGACCAGGAGATCCAGGACCTGCTCAAGGCGAGCGGCGGACTCAACCTCGGGATGGACTTCCTGCCCGGCTCGCTCGGCTTCGACCCTCTGGTGTTCACCATGGAACCCGAAGAGGCCAGCCGCATCGTCTGGTTCGACGCGCTCATCGGCAACGTGGACAGGTCGTGGCGCAATCCTAACATGCTGGTCTGGCACCGGAACGTGTGGCTG
Source organism: Actinacidiphila sp. bgisy144 (assembly GCF_057708105.1). Classification (NCBI taxonomy): domain Bacteria; kingdom Bacillati; phylum Actinomycetota; class Actinomycetes; order Kitasatosporales; family Streptomycetaceae; genus Actinacidiphila; species Actinacidiphila sp. bgisy144. The sequence goes on from NZ_JBYIRM010000030.1 coordinate 35,142, forward strand.
ATCGACCACGGCGCCTCGCTCATCTGGCACCACAACTGGAAGTCGGCGCAGGCCGCGTCCGCCAAGCCGTACGACGCGACCGACCACGCGCTCTCCCGCTTCTCACCCGAACCCGCGGCGGTGGCGGCGGAGTTGGCCGCACAGGTGACGGAGCCGCTGCTCACCGAGGTGACCGCCCAGGTGCCCGACGAGTGGCTGGTCGACGAGCCCGGGTTCGACGCGCCCGACGACGTGCGCGCCGCCTACCGCGAACTCCTCGGTGCCCGGGCGCTGGACATCCACGAGCGCATTACCACGGCCCGCCAGAAGGCGAAGCAACCGCCACCCGAGTGGCTGCGGACCTGGGTCGAGGGGAAGAACGCGAAATGAGCGGGCGGGACGTCTTCGAGTACGCGCTCGTGCGCGTCATGCCGCGGATCGAGCGCGGCGAACTGATCAACGCGGGCGTGCTGGTGTACTGCCGCGCCCAGGCGTACGTCGGTGCCCGCGTCCACCTCGACGTCGCCCGTCTGCGCTGCCTCGACCCGGACGTCGACGTCGAAGGCGTCGAGGCGGCGCTGCGCGGCTACGAGGGCATCTGTGCGGGGGGCGCTGCCGCTGGGCAGGCGGGGGAGGACGACCCCGGGCGGCGGTTCCGCTGGCTCACGGCTCCGCGCAGCACGATCGTGCAGCCCGGGCCGATCCACACCGGCCTCACCCAGGACGCCCGTAAGGAGGCCGACCGCCTCCTCGCCCTCCTCGTCCGCTGAGCGGCTCTTCCGCCCCTCCCCCCGGGCTGCCCGGTCCTGTGGGTGCCGGGACCACCCGCCGGTGGGGGCTGGTCGCGCCGTTCCCCGCGCCCCTTGTTTTCGCTCGGGTCTTCCCGCGGAAGAAGCTCGCGCCCCAAAGGGGCGCGGGGAACGGCGCGACCAGCCACAGCGGACCGCAAGGTCCCGGAACCGACAGGACGGGGCAGGACCGGGGGTCCTGTTGACAGCGTCAGCGCCCCCTCTTACGGTTCGGGGCGTGACCTACTAAGCGGTCGCTCATGTGAGGGCGGGCGCGCCAACCGGCCGAGGTTGAGGAGACGAAGATGTCCACCACCGAGCAGCGCGTCGCGATCGTCACGGGCGGCGCCCGCGGAATCGGCGCGGCGACCGCGGTGCGGCTGGCCGCGGAGGGCCGGGCCGTCGCCGTGATCGACCTGGACGAGGACGCCTGCAAGGGGACCGTGGAGTCGATCACGGGCGCGGGCGGCCGCGCGATCGCCGTGGGCGCCGACGTGTCGGACGAGGCCCAGGTCCAGGCGGCCGTCGCCCGGGTGGCCGAAGAGCTCGGCGCGCCCACCATCCTGGTGAACAACGCGGGCGTGCTCCGCGACAACCTGATCTTCAAGATGTCCGTGGCGGACTGGGACACGGTGCTGGGCGTCCACCTGCGCGGCGCGTTCCTGATGACCCGCGCGGTGCAGAAGCACATGGTGGACGCCAAGTTCGGCCGCGTGGTGAACCTCTCCTCCTCCTCGGCGCTGGGCAACCGCGGCCAGGCCAACTACGCCGCCGCGAAGGCGGGCATGCAGGGCTTCACCAAGACCCTCGCGATCGAGCTCGGCAAGTTCGGCGTCACGGCGAACGCGGTCGCCCCCGGCTTCATCGTCACCGACATGACCGCGGCGACCGCCGCCCGCGTGGGCATGGGCTTCGAGGAGTTCCAGGCCGCGGCGGCCACCCAGATCCCCGTGCAGCGGGTCGGCCGCCCCGAGGACGTGGCGGGCGCGATCGCGTTCTTCACCGGCGACGCGGCCGGCTTCGTCTCCGGCCAGGTGCTGTACGTGGCCGGCGGCCCGCTCGACTGACCGCGTCACCCTCCACCAGCAGCGAAGGCGTACCAGGACATGACTGAACTCCCCCCGGACAGCGGCCGCGCCGCGATCGTCACCGGTGCCAGCCGCGGCATCGGGTACGGGATAGCCGAGGCGCTCGTCGCCCGCGGCGACCGCGTCTGCATCACCGGCCGCAACGAGGACGCCCTCAAGGAGGCCGTCGAGCGGCTGGGCGGCGGCGACCGGGTGATCGGCGTGGCCGGAAAGGCCCACGACCAGGCGCACCAGGAGGCGGCCGTCGCCCGCGTGATGGAGGCGTTCGGCCGGATCGACCACCTCGTGAACAACGCGGGCACCAACCCGGTCTTCGGCCTGCTCACCGACCTCGACCTCGGGGTCGCCCGCAAGGTCTACGAGACCAACGTGCTCTCCGCGCTCGGCTTCGCGCAGCAGACCTGGCGGGCCTGGCAGAAGGAGAACGGCGGCTCGATCGTCAACATCGCCTCGATCGCCGGGATCGCCCCCTCGCCGTTCATCGCCGCCTACGGCATGAGCAAGGCCGCGATGGTCAACCTCACTGTGCAGCTCGCCTCCGAGATGGCGCCCAAGGTGCGGGTCAACTCGATCGCCCCCGCGGTGGTGAAGACGAAGTTCGCCGCGGCCCTGTACGAGGGCCACGAGGAGGAGACGGCGGCCGGCTACCCCATGCAGCGGCTGGGCGTGCCCGAGGACATCGGCGGCGCGGCGGCGTTCCTGCTGTCGGACCAGGCCGCGTGGATCACCGGGCAGAACCTGGTGATCGACGGCGGCCTGTTCCTGAAAGCGGGCGTCTGACCGGGCGGAATGCCGACGGGGACCGGATTGTCAGAGGGGCGCGGTAGTTTCGGGGGCAGTGAAACCGATCGCGTACCGGAGGTTCCCGACGTGCCCAGCATGCTGCCCGACTCCTGGCAGGCCGTTCTCGGCGAGGAGTTGGACAAGCCCTACTTCCAGCAGCTCACCGACTTCGTCGCGGCCGAGCGGCGCGAACACCACGTCTTCCCGCCCGAGGACGAGGTGTTCGCCGCTCTGGAGGCCACACCGTTCGACAAGGTGAAGGTGCTGGTGCTCGGTCAGGACCCGTACCACGGCGCGGGTCAGGGCCACGGGCTGTGCTTCTCGGTGCGTCCCGGGGTGCGCACCCCGCCCTCGCTGCGGAACATCTTCAAGGAGCTCAAGGACGAGTTCGGGTACCCCGTGCCGGACAACGGGTATCTGATGCCGTGGGCCGAGCAGGGCGTCCTGCTGCTCAACGCGGTGCTGACGGTGCGTGAGGGCGAGGCCAACTCGCACAAGGGCAAGGGCTGGGAGAAGTTCACCGACGCGGTGATCCGCGCCGTCTCCGACCGCCCCGACCCGGCGGTGTTCGTCCTGTGGGGGAACTACGCGAAGAAGAAGAAGCCGCTCATCGACACCGGCCGCCACACCGTCATAGAGGGCGCGCACCCCTCGCCGCTGTCGGCGAAGCTCTTCCTGGGTAGCCACCCCTTCACGCAGATCGACGAAGCGGTGAAGTCCCAGGGCCACGAGCCGATCGACTGGCGCATCCCCGACCTCGCGTCGGCGTAAACGGGGGCAGTGGTGTACGGGCGGCGCTGAGCGGGAAAGCGGGCACCGGCGGCGGGCGCGGGCGGTCAGCGGCGGTAGACCTCGTGGCAGATCGAGGACGCCCGCCCGCCCCGTGCCCACCCGCCGTACGTCTCGCCGAGCCCGCACACGTCCGGCGCGGTCGGGAGCAGCGGGCGGGCCGGCCCCTTGAGGCGGGGGACGGCGGGCCGCAGCGCCGGGCGCGGGGGAGCCGGCGCCGGTACGGCCCTGGCGGTGGGCCGCGCATCCGGTGCGGGGGCGTCCGGGCGCGCGGTGGCCAGCACCCGGTGAGCGGGCGTCGACGCCACCCGCGCGTCGTCGGGCCGCGCGGTCCGGGCGGGCGGGGCGGACGCCGAGGGCGCGGGAGCGGGGGCTCCGGGCTGCGGCGAGACAGTGGTGCACCCGGCGGACGCGAGCACCGCGCACAGCGCGAACACCGGGGGCAGGAACGGGGAGAGGCCACGCACCCGCGCCACTGTGCCGTACCCGCGACCGTCCGGGTATTCCCCGCAGGGGTGAACATGCGGCGCCCCCGTATGCTGCCCGGACACGGCACCACACGGCACGGCACCACACAGCACGGCACCGGCCCGGCACCGCCCGGCCGGGTAGGACTGACGACGGCACCGCACGGCACCAGGAGCACGGATGGCAGCGCGCGACGGCAGCGCCCCCCTGAAGATCGGCGTCATCGGGCTCGGTGACATCGCGCAGAAGGCGTACCTCCCGGTGCTCGCCGCGCAGCCGGGCCTCGAACTGCACCTGCACACCCGGACCGCCGCCACCCTGGCCGCCGTCGGCGACGCCTACCGGCTGCCGCACCGCCACCCCACCCTGGACGCGCTGCTCGACCAGGGCCTCGACGCGGCCTTCGTCCATGCCCCCACCGCCCACCATGTGGAGATCGGCACCCGCCTGATCGAGGCGGGCGTCCCCACCTATGTCGACAAGCCGCTCGCCTACGACCTGGACGGCGCGCGCGGTCTGGTGGACCTCGCGGGCACCCGCGGTGTGCCGCTGGCGGTCGGCTTCAACCGCCGCTTCGCGCCCGGGTACGCGCAGTGCCTGGACCACCCGCGCGACCTGATCCTGATGCAGAAGAACCGGGTCGGGCTCGCCGAGGAGGTCCGGACGGCGGTCTTCGACGACTTCGTGCACGTGGCCGACACGCTGCGGTTCCTGGCGCCGGGCCCGATCGAGCAGGTCCGCGTCTCCGCCCGGGTCCGCGACGGGCTGCTGCACCACGTGGTGGTGCACCTGTCCGGCGACGGCTTCACCGCGATCGGGTCGATGAACCGGATGAGCGGCTCCACCGAGGAGACCCTCGACGTCAGCGGCGCCGACGCCCGCCGCCAGGTGCTCAACCTCGCCGAGGTGATCGACCACAAGGGCCAGCCGACCGTGCGGCGCCGCGGCGACTGGGTGCCGGTGGCGCGGCAGCGCGGCATCGAGCAGGTGGCGCTCGCCTTCCTCGACGCGGTGCGCGCCGGCACCCTCCTCGACGCGCGGGACGCCCTGCGCACCCACGAGTTGTGCGAGCGGATCGTCGCCGAGATCACCGGGAGTCCCGTGCCGGGTCCGGCGACCGCCTGAGCGCGGCCACGTCCGCGGGGACCCCTTCGCCGCCCACCGGCCCGGCCCCGGCAGCCCGGCGGCGTAGCGCGCGGACCCCTTCAACGGCCCCTGCGGCGAGCATCAGCAGCAGCGCCAGCCGCGGCACCCAGTCGCCGAACCGCACATACGGGCTCGTCCCGGTGGCGGTCGGCACCTCGTACACCGCGGTGGCGCCGCCGCTGGTGCCGATCCGGTGCCCGACGGGCGCGCCGCCGGGACCGTAGACCGCGCTGATCCCGGTGAGGGTGGCGTGCACCATCGGCCGCCAGGTCTCCGCGGCCCGCAGCGCCGCGAGCGAGGCGTGCTGCGCCGGGGCCCAACTGCCCTGGAACGACGCGGTGGAGGACTGGGCGACCAGCAGCCGCGCGCCGTCCGCGGCCAGGTGGCGGCTCATGTCGGGGAACGCCGACTCGAAGCAGACCAGCGGCCCGAAGCGCAGCGCCCCGGTGTCCATCACCACCTGCCGGCGGCCCGGCCTGCGGTCCTGCCCGGCGGCCTTCCCCACGGACGTGGCCCAGCCCAGCAGCGACCGCATCGGGATGTACTCGCCGAAGGGCACCAGCCGCATCTTGTCGTACGTCGGGCCGGTCACGCCGTGCGGGCCGACGAGTGTGGAGGTCTTGGAGATGCCGGTGCCGTCGGCGCGTTCGGCGTCCACGTTGACCAGCAGGTCGGCGCCGACCAGGCGGGAGAGCGCGGCGAGCGTCGCGGTGGTGCCCGGGTGGTCCGACAGGTCGACGCCGACGCTGCTCTCGCCCCACACCACCAGGTCGGGGCGGCGGCCGGCGAGTTGCCGGGTGAGGCGGACCTCGCGGGCGAACCGGGCAGCCGGCCCTTCGACCACCCCGGGCTGCACGACCGCGACCCGGACCGGCGCGGTGGCGTGCGGGCGCGGCGCCCACAGCCATACGGCGCCGGTCGCCACCGAGGCGGCGAGCAGTGTCGCGGCGGCGGTACGGCGCGCGGACGGCAGCACGCACAGGACGGCGACGGCGGTGTTGACCAGCACCAGCGCCGCGCTGACCAGCCACACCCCGCCGAGGGAGGCGAGCCGCAGGGCCGGGCCGACCTGCCACTGGCTCGCGCCGAGCAGGCCCCAGGGGCCGCCGAGGTACTGCCAGGAGCGGACCAGTTCGATCAGCAGCCAGCCGCTGGGCAGGAGCACCAGGGCGGCGCCCACCGCGGGGGCGCCGCCGAGCAGGCGGTGGACCAGCCAGCCCCAGGGCGCCCACAGCGCACCCAGCAGCAGGGCGAGCACCGGGAGGAAGACGGTCATGCTCGGCAGCAGCCAGTTGTGGACCGCGAGCATGAAGCCGGCGCCGCCGAACCACCCGTCCAGCGCCGCGCGCCGGGCGCTCGGCGCCGAGCGGATCAGCAGGAGCCAGGGGACCAGGGCGAGGTAGGCGAGCCACCACAGGGACGGTGCCGGGAAGGTCAGCGCCGGCACCGCGCCCGCCACTGCGGAGGCCACTCCGCGGCTCCACCCTCGCGTACCCGGGAGCAGGGTGCCTGTCGGGCTCATCCGCGGCTCCCTCCGGGTGGGGTGGTGCTGTCGGTTCCGGGACCACCTGCCGGTGGGGGCTGGTCGCGCAGTTCCCCGCGCCCCTGGTTTGCTCGGGCCTTCCCGCGAAAGAAGCTCGCGCCCCAAGGGGCGCGGGGAACGGCGCGAGCAGCCACGGCGGACCGCAAGGTCCCGGCACTCCCGGGACGTGCCCGCCGGGTGGGTCAGGCCGAGGCGTCCGCTGAGGCGTCTTCGGAGACGGCGCGGGCGCGGGTGGTGACGACGGCGGCCGCGGCGAGTGCGGCGGCGCCGAACGCCGCGGCGATCACCCAGGGCCGGTCCAGGCAGTGGCCGGTGGCGTGGTCGAGGGAGAGCCGTCCGGGCCCGGACAGCCCGAGGGACGCGGCGGTCCAGCCGAGCAGCGCCGGGTGTTCGAAGCCCCCGGACATCGCGAAGAAGCCGGCCGGGGCGTGCACCGCGACGGCCCCGGCCATGGCCCCGGCGGCGGCCGCACCGGCCGCGGGGGTGGCCAGGCCGAGCGCGAGGAGGGCGCCGCCGCCCGCCTCGCCGAGCCCCGCCGCGACGGCCGCGGGCTTGCCGGGCCGGAAACCCATGTGCTCCATGGCCCCGGCGGTGGCGTCGAGCCCGCCTCCGCCGAACCATCCGAACAGTTTCTGCGCGCCGTGCGCGAAGAGCGCCGACCCCGCGCCCAGACGCAGCGCCAGCAGTCCGATGTCCTTGCGGTACGCCGTTCCCATGACCGCGTCCTTTCGTTCGCCCGGGCCCGGTCGTCGAAGGGCCCACCCGGCCAGTGTGTGCGGCCCGGCGGGCATCGCGCCGCGCCAGGCGGTCTGTCCGGGCGAACGGGGGGCGCCGCGCCGGGCGGCTACGGCAGGCGGTTCCAGGAGGTCAGCACATGGCGGCCGTGTTCGATGCCGAGCCGGCTGACCGTACCGGTGGCGAGCTGGAAGAGCGCGCCGTCGGCGGGGGGCAGGCCGAGCCGCCGGGCGGTGAGCACCCGCAGGAAGTGCGCGTGCGCGACGAGGACGACGTCGCCGCCCTCGCCGTTGGCGAAGGCCGCCTCGACCCGGGCGAGCACCCGGTCGGCACGGTCGCCGACCTGCTCGGGGCTCTCGCCGGGATGCCCCTCGGGCCCGGGCACGACGCCGTCGGTCCAGATCTCCCAGCCCGGGCGGGTGCGGTGGATGTCGCGGGTGGTGACGCCCTCGTAGCCGCCGTAGTCCCACTCGTGCAGGTCGGGGTCGATGCGTACGTGGTCCAGGCCGGCGAGCTTCGCGGTCTGCTGCGCGCGCTGGAGCGGGCTGCTGATCACGCACCCGATGTGCCGGCCGGCCAGCAGCGGCACCAGCGACCGCGCCTGCTCCTCGCCGTGCTCGGTGAGCGGCAGGTCGGTGTAGCTGGTGTGCTGACCGGACTGCGACCACTCGGTCTCGCCGTGCCGGATCAGAACGAGCTCACCCATCGGACACCTCCCGTGGCGCCCCGCGGCGCCCGTTTGTGATCATATGCCGACCGCCCGCCGCGACCACCGCGCGGCCGTCGGGCCGACCCGTCGGCACAACCGCGGACCGGCCGAAAGACTTCCCGCCCGCGGCGTCGTTACGATGGCGCGCGGGTCGCTCCGGTTGCGGCGGCGGCGTGTTCTCGGTCGGATCGAAGCAGCGTACGGGGGACACCCGCGGGTCCGCGCGGCACACGGGGCGGCCGAGGCGGCGGCAGGGCGGAGCGTTCCGCCCGTGCGGCGGCCAAGTGACCAGCAAGCGGCAGCGACCAGCAACAGGAGCCGGAATGAACGACGCACCCCGCACATACGACGTGGTCGTCATCGGAGCGGGCCCGGTCGGGGAGAACCTGGCCGAGCGGACCCGGGCGGCCGGGCTCAGCACGGTTGTCGTGGAGAGCGAACTCGTCGGCGGTGAGTGCTCCTACTGGGCGTGCATGCCGAGCAAGGCGCTGCTGCGGCCGGTGGCCGCCCGGGCCGACGCGCGCCGGCTGCCGGGGCTGGCCGCCGCCGTGGCCGGGCCGCTGGACTCCGCGGAGGTGCTGGCCCGCCGGGACGAGTTCACCTCGCACTGGAAGGACGCGGGCCAGGTGGGGTGGCTGGACTCGGTCCACATCGACCTGGTGCGCGGCCGCGGCCGGCTCGACGGGCCGCGCCAGGTCGTGGTCGACACCCCGGACGGCGGTGTGGTGCGGCTGGCGGCCCGGCACGCGGTCGCGGTGTGCACCGGCACCACCGCGGCGCTGCCCGACCTGGCGGGGCTGGCCGACGTCCGGCCGTGGACCAGCCGCGAGGCGACCAGCGCCAAGCAGGTGCCCGAGAGCCTGGTGGTGGTCGGCGGCGGCGTGGTCGCCGTGGAGATGGCGACGGCCTGGCAGGCGCTCGGCGCGCGCGTGACGGTGCTGGTCCGCGGCGGCGAACTGCTCGGCCGGATGGAGCCGTTCGTCGGGGAGATGGTCGCCGACGGGCTGCGGGAGGCGGGCGTCGACGTACGGTTCGGGGTGTCCGTGGCGTCGGTGGTGCGCGAGGGCCGCGAGGTGCGGGTCGGGCTCGACGACGGCGGCGAACTGACCGCGGACGAGATCCTCTTCGCGGTCGGCCGCGAGCCGCACACCGGCGACCTCGGGCTCGACACGGTCGGACTCACGCCCGGCGACTGGCTCACCGTCGACGACACCTGCCAGGTCACGGCGGTGCCCGACGGGTGGCTCTACGCGGCCGGCGACGTCAACCACCGGGCGCTGCTGACCCACCAGGGCAAGTACCAGGGGCGGATGGCCGGCACCGCGATCGCCGCGCGCGCCACGGGGCAGCCGGTGGACAACGCGCCCTGGGGCGCGGCCGTCGCCACCGCCGACCACGCCGCCGTGCCGCAGGTCGTCTTCACCGACCCGGAGGCGGGCTCGGTCGGCCTGACCCTCCAGGAGGCCGAGCGCTCCGGGCGGCGGGTGCGGGCGGTGGACTACGACCTCGGGCAGGTCGCGGGCGCGAGCCTGTACGCCGACGGCTACACCGGCCGGGCCCGGATGGTGGTGGACCTCGACCGCGAGGTGCTGCTCGGGGTGACCTTCGTCGGGCCCGGGGTGAGCGAACTGGTGCACTCCGCCACGATCGCGGTCGTGGGCGAGGTGCCGATCTCCCGGCTGTGGCACGCGGTCCCCTCCTACCCCACCATCAGCGAGGTGTGGCTGCGCCTGCTGGAGACCTACCGCGGCTGACGGCCCGCGCGGCCCGGGTGACCGGCAGGTGCCCGCGGGATCGGCAGGTGTGATCGGCGCGTGTCCGCCATACGCATCGATTCCGCGCCGTGGTCCGTGCGCGGCATGGCGAGCCCCCAGGAGATGTGACGCTGAGTAGCTAGGGTGCGGCGTGCGAACCGTTCCATAACGGTCATCGCGCACGCTTCTGGCGAAAGGTCATGATGACGTACAGATCCCATCTCGCCGCGGCGGCCGCCCTGCTGCTCGCCCTGGGCGGCGCGCCGGCCGCGGGTGCCGTCGGCGCGCCGGGCGGCCCGGCCGTCCAGCCCCGCGCCGTGCCCGCGCCCGGCCCCGACAGCTCCGTGGTGACGGTGCGTACCGGTGGCGACCGCGACCCCGCGACCGACACGGTCCTGCCGCTGGCCGGGGTCCGGCTCGCGCTCTTCCGCGACGCCGACGCCGCGGACCCGATCGACGCCCCCTGGGCCCAGTGCACCTCCGACGCCGACGGGGACTGCAACTTCGTCGTGCCGCAGACCGGCGCGGGCGAGGCCGAGAACGGCAGCGTGCTGACGGTCCGCCAACTCGCCGCCCCCGCCGGCTGGTACACCAACCCGGTGCTGCGCACCGGCCCGGGCAGCGGCTCGAACTCGGTCGCCTCGCCGTACGAGTTCCAGACGCCGGCGCTGGAGGGCGGGGCGACCTACCGCTCCACCCGCGAGTTCATGTACAGCTCCAGCAACTCGCTGCCCACCCGCTCGGGCGGCATCTGGCAGTCCTCGCGGGACAACCCGCCGCTGCCGCAGTCGTGCGGGCTGGACGTCGCGGTGGTCCTCGACCTGTCCGCGTCCGTCGGCAGCCAGCTGCCCGCGCTGAAGGCGGCCACCGACGCGTTCACCGACGCCCTGACCGGCACGCCCTCGCGGCTGGCGCTGTTCTCCTTCGACCAGGCGTCGCCCGCCACCAGCGTGGACGCCAACCACCCCGAGCTCCGGTCGGTCTCGACCCCGGCCGGTGCCGCCGCCTTCAAGAGCCTCTACGCGGACTGGACGCTCGGCAAGGGCACCAACTGGGACCGCGCGCTGCACGCCGTCGCCCAGGCACCGGAGCACTACGACGCCACCGTGGTCCTCACCGACGGCAACCCGACCCGCTTCGGCAGCCTGCACGGCGACGGCGCCAACACCCACTTCATCGACGTGGAGAACGGCATCTTCTCCGCCAACTCCGTCAAGGCCCAGGACACCAGGGTGATCGCCCTCGGCGTCGGCAGCGGCGTGGCGGGGCTGTCCGGGCTCAACCTGCGCGCCATCTCCGGCCCGACGGCCTTCGACGGCGGCAACACCACCGCCGCGGACTACTTCCAGACCACCGACTACGGACAGGCCGCCGACCAGTTGCGCGCCCTGGCACTCGAGCACTGCACCGGCAGCCTCACCGTCGTCAAGCAGATCGCGCCCGAGGACACCACCGGCGAGGACGTCACGGGCGCCGAACCGGCCGGTCCCGGCTGGACCTTCGACGCCTCCACGACCACACCCGGCGTCACCGGCCTGCCCGCCACGCAGACCACCACCTCCGACGGCACCGGCGCCGTCACCTTCCAGCCCGGCTTCGGCGTGAACCCCTCGGCGGACGTCACCGTGGGCGAGATCCAGCACCCCGGCTACGCACTCGTCACCCAGGACGGCGGCAACGCCGTGTGCACCGACCTCGACACCGGGCAGCGCGTACCGGTGGAGAACACCGGCACCGACGAGATCCCCGGCTTCACCGTGGACGCACCCCGCCAGGCCGCCATCAGCTGCACCGTCTACAACCGGCCCGTCGGCAGCACCGACGACTCCGCGGACATCACCGTCGACAAGGAGTGGAACGTCGACGGCCACCTGTACGCCGAGGGCACCCAGCCCGACGGGCTCAGCGCCCAGCTCACCCTGACCGGTCCCGGCGGCGCCGGGGCCACCCCGCAGCCGTGGGGCGACCCCCGCACCGGCTACACCATCGGCGACCGCGTCACCGTGGCCGAGAGCGTCCACCTGACCGCGCCCGGCTGCACGCTCGGCGGTTCGGAGGTCACCAGCGTCGACGGCGCCGGCACGCACCTGCCGCTGCCGTACGACGCGACGCTCACCGCGCACCACCAGCACCTCGTCGTCACCAACACCGTGACCTGCTGCCCGGACGACGGCGGGCAGCAGGGCTACGGTGCCGGGCCGCAGAAGGCCCAGCCGCGGCCCGCGGCGGTGCACCCCGCCCGTCGCTGAGCCGACGGACCGAGCAGGAGCAGCAGGACCCGGGGCCGGGTGCGCGGACGGACGCGCGCCCGGCCCCCGGCACGCCGACGCGGACCGCGCAGGGGGCGCACAGCAACGGCGGGGCACGGCCGTGGAAGGGCGGGGTGAGCCGTTTGTGGTTCAGGGCGCCGGGTCAAGGCGCTCAAAGGTTGGGGATAGATGATGATGTGCCTGGCCCGGTGGCGCGAGTCCAGCCGGACGCGACTGTCGCCGGGCATGGTCGCTGTATCCGCACCCGCACCCGCACTCGCACCCGCATCCGTGACCGAGGAGACGAAGTCCCATGAGCCGCACGGTCGACTGCCCGCCGCCGCACGCCCCCGCCCGCCCGCGACCGGTGCGCCGGACCCCCGTGCCCGGCGCGGCGGCGGGCGCCCGGTGACGGGCCGCCCAGCGCAGGACCACGGGCCGCACCGGGCGGACGACGCGGGCGCCGGTACGGCGCAGCCCGCGGCCGGCTGGGTGCGCCGGATCGGCGCGTACTGCCTGCGGCACCGCCGGGACGTGCTGATGGCGTTCGGCGCCGCCGTCGCCGTCGCGATCGCCACGGCGACGCTCCCGCTGGTGCTGCGGCATGTCGTGGACCGCGTCGCCTCCGGGCGTACCGGGTCGCTCACCGCGTGGACCGTGGTGCTCGCGGGGCTGGGCGCGGTCCGCTTCGCCGGCGGCTTCACCCGCCGCTACACCGCCGGCCGGCTGTCGCTCGGCGTCCAGTACGACCTGCGCAACGACGCGTTCGCCGCGCTGCTGCGGCTGGGCGGCGCCCAGCAGGACAGCCTGCGCACCGGCCAGATCGTCAGCCGCTCCATATCCGACATCACCCTGATCCAGACCCTGCTGCAGTTCCTGCCGAACATGACAGGAAACGCGCTGATGTTCGTGGTCTCGCTGGTCTTCATGGCGTGGCTGTCCCCGCTGCTGACCCTGGTCGCGCTGGTCGTCGGCCCGCTGCTGTGGCTGATCGCGCTGCGCAGCCGCCGCGACCTGTTCCCCGCCAACTGGCACGCCCAGCAGGAGGCCGCCGAGGTCGCCTCCGGTGTCGAGGCGACGGTGACCGGGGTGCGGGTGGTCAAGGGCTTCGGGCAGGAGGAACGCGAACTGGCCGGCCTGGAGCAGCGCGCCAAGCGGCTGTTCGCCTCCCGGCTGCGGGTCGTGCGCTACAACAGCCGCTACAACCCCGCGCTCCAGGCGGTGCCCGCGCTCGGCCAGGTCGCGGTGCTCGCCTTCGGCGGCTACCTGGCGCTGCACGGCCGGATCTCGCTCGGCACCTTCCTGGCCTTCACCAGCTACCTCGGCTCCTTCGTCACCCCGGTCCGCCAGGTCGCCACGCTGCTGACCGTCTGGCAGCAGGCCCGGGCCGGCGCCGAACGTGTCCTGGAGGTCGTCGACGAGGCACCGGTGATCACCGACGCGCCCGGCGCCCGCGAACTGCCCGACGAGCCGCCCGCGCTGTCCTGGCAGGACGTCACCTTCGGCTACGGCGACGGGCAGCCGCTGCTGCGCGGCTTCAGCCTCGACATCGCGCCCGGCGAGACCGTCGCCCTGATCGGCCCGGCCGGCTCCGGCAAGTCCACCGCGGCGGCGCTGCTGCCGCGCTTCTACGACGTCCCCGCCGGGTCGGTCCGCGTCGGTGGCACCGACGTAAGGGAGTTGACGCTCGACTCGCTGCGCGGCCGGATCGGGTTCGTCTTCGAGGAGAGCCTGCTGCTGTCGGACACGGTCCGCAACAACATCGCCTACGGCGAGCCCGGCGCGAGCCAGGAGCGGGTCAAGGCCGCCGCCCGGATCGCCCGCGCCGACGAGTTCGTCGAGCGCCTGCCGCAGGGGTACGACACGGTCGTCGGCGAGCAGGGCCTGACGCTGTCCGGCGGCCAGCGGCAGCGCGTCGCGCTCGCCCGGGCGCTGCTGTGCGACCCGGCGGTGCTGGTGCTCGACGACGCGACCTCCGCGATCGACGCCCGGGTGGAGGCGGAGATCCACGCGGCCCTGCACGAGGCGGTCCGCCGCCCCACCACGCTGATCATCGCGCACCGCCGCTCCACCCTCGAACTCGCCGACCGCATCGCGGTGCTGGACGGCGGCCGGGTGGTCGACACCGGCACGATGGACGAACTGCGGTCCCGCTCCGCGCTGTTCCGCTCCCTGCTGTCGGCCGTGGACGCGCCCGAACCGGCCGGGGAGCATCGGACCGGCAACGCGATGGCCGCCGAACATGCCTCCGGATCGGGGGAGTTGGGGACGCCCGCGGGCGCCGAACTGTCGGCCGCGAGCGACGACGGGCCCGACCCGACGGCCGCGCCCCCGGCGCACCCGGCCCCCGCCGTCACCGCGCACCTGTGGCGCCGCCCGGACGGCGAGGACGGCCCGGCGGGCGGTGAGGGCGCCGCGCTGCGCGCCGCGCAGGCGATCTCGCTCTCCTCGGCGACGGCCGGGCGCGGCCGGGGGCCGGGCGGCGGGGTGCTCGGCACGGCGCCGCCCACCCCCGAACTCCTGGCCGGGCTGGCGAAGATGCCGCTGCCCGCGGCCGACCCGGACGTGCCGGCCGACCGCACCCGGGCCGCCGACCCGCACTTCGGGCTGCGCCCGCTGGTGCGGCCGTTCCGGCTGGCGCTGCTGCTGGGGCTGGCGCTGGTCGCCCTCGACGCGCTGGCGCAGATCATCGTGCCGGTGCTGGTCCGCCGGGGCGTCGACGACGGCGTGGCGCACCACTCGGGCCGGGTGCTGCTGGAGGCGGCCGCGGCCGCGGCGGTGGTGGTCGCCGCGGACTGGCTGATCGGCGTCGGCCAGATCCGCACCACCGGACGCACCGGCGAGCGGCTGCTCTACACGCTCCGGGTCAAGACGTTCGCCCAGCTCCAGCGGCTCGGACTGGACTACTACGAGCGCGAGTTGGGCGGCCGGATCATGACCCGGATGACCACCGACGTGGACGCGCTGTCGAACTTCCTCCAGACCGGGCTGATCACCGCCGTGGTCAGCCTGCTCACCGTGTTCGGCGTGCTGATCACCCTGCTGGTCATCGACGCCGGGCTCGCGGTGGTGCTGCTCGGCGCACTGCCGCTGCTGGTGGTGGGCACCGCGGTCTTCCGGCACCACTCGGTACCCGCCTACCACGAGGCGCGCGAGCGGGTCAGCGCGGTCAACGCCGCCCTCCAGGAGAACGTCACCGCGATCCGCGTCACCCAGGCGTTCCGCCGCGAGCGCCGCAACGCCGCCGACTTCGCCGAACTCGCCTGGGCCTTCCGCGACTCGCGGCTGCGCGCCCAGCGCTACATGGCGACGTTCTTCCCGTTCGTGGAGTTCCTGGGCACCCTGTCCACCGCGGCGGTGCTCGCGGTCGGCGCCGGGCAGGTGCACTCCGGCACCCTGACCGCCGGGACGCTGATCGCCTTCCTCCTCTACGTCGACCTGTTCTTCTCCCCGATCCAGCAGTTCTCGCAGGTCTTCGACGGCTACCAGCAGGCCGTCGTGGGCCTGGGCCGGCTGCGCACCTTGATGCGCACCCCCACCGCCACCCCCGTACTCGAACACCCGCGTGAGGTGCGGCAGTTGCGGGGCGAGGTGGTCTTCGACGACGTGTCCTTCGGATACGCCGGGGGCGGCGGGCAGGAGGTGCTGCACGGCGTCCGGCTGCGGATCGCGCCCGGTGAGACGGTCGCGCTCGTCGGCGCGACCGGCGCCGGCAAGTCCACCGTGATGAAGCTGATCGCCCGGTTCTACGACCCCACCAGCGGCGCGGTCCGGGTCGACGGCCACGACCTGCGCGCGCTGGACCTGGCCGGCTACCGCGCCAGGCTCGGCGTGGTCCCGCAGGAGGCCCACCTGTTCAGCGGCACCGTGCGCGACGCCATCGCCTACGGCCGGCCCGGCGCCACCGACGCCGAGGTGGAGGCCGCGGCGCGCGCGGTCGGCGCGCACGACATGGTGGCCGGGCTCCCGGCCGGCTACCTCCAGCCGGTCGGCGAGCGCGGCCGCAACCTGTCCGCCGGGCAGCGGCAGCTGCTCGCGCTGGCCCGGGCCGAACTCGTCGACCCCGACGTGCTGCTGCTCGACGAGGCCACCGCGTCGCTGGACCTGGCCACCGAGAGCCGGGTGGCGGCCGCCACCGAGGCGCTGACCCGCAAGCGCACCACGCTGGTGGTCGCGCACCGGCTCACCACGGCCGCCCGGGCCGACCGGGTGGTGGTGCTGGACCGCGGCACCGTCGTGGAGACCGGCACCCACGCGATGCTGCTCGCGGCGGACGGGGTGTACCGGAAGCTGTGGGACGCCTTCCGGCAGCACGGCGCCGCCGCGACCGTCGACCAGCTCGCCGCCGGGGGCGGCTGACCCGGCGGCCTCAGGGGCGCGGGGCGAGCCCGAGGTGGTCGCGGAGCGTCGTGCCGGCGTAGTCGGTGCGGAAGACCCCGCGCTCCTGGAGCAGCGGCACCACCGTGTCGGCGAAGGCGTCCAGGCCGCCGGGGGTGACGTGGGGCACCAGGATGAACCCGTCGCTCGCGTCGGCCTGGACGTACGCGTCGATCGCCGCGGCCACCGTCTGCGGCGAGCCGATGAAGGTCTGGCGCGCGCTGGTCCTGATCACCAGGTCCCGGATCGACAGGTCTTCGGCCGCGGCCAGTTCGCGGTACTCGCGGGCGACGGCCAGCGGGTCGCGGACCATCCGGACGCTGGCCCGGCCGCGGGCGAGGGTGTGCTCGCCCGGGTCGGGGTCGACGTCCGGCAGCGGGCCGTCCGGGTCGTACGCCGACAGGTCGCGGTTCCAGACCTGTTCGAGCAGCTTGATCGCGGTCTGGCCGCTGACCTGGGCCCGGCGCACCTCTTGGGCGGCGTCCTGCGCCTGCGCGTCGGTGTCGCCGAGCACGAAGGTCGCCGCGGGCAGGATCAGCAACTCCTCAGGGTTGCGGCCGTACTTCGCGAGCCGGCCCTTCACGTCGCGGTAGAACGCCTGGCCGGCCTCGAGTTCGGCGTGCCGGCTGAAGATCGCGTCGGCCGAGCGGGCCGCGAACTCCCGCCCCTCGTCGGAGTCCCCGGCCTGGAAGACGACCGGGCGGCCCTGCGGGCTGCGCGGCACGTTGAAGCGGCCCTCGATGGCGAAGTGCTCGTCCTTGTGCCGGAAGGAGCCCGCGGCCGGGTCGGCCAGGAAGCGGCCGGACGAGCGGTCGGCGGCGATCTCGCCACCGTGCCAGGAGTCGAACAACTCCTGTGCGGTGCGCAGGAACTGCTCGGCGCGCGTGTAGCGGTCGGCCTGTTCGAGGAAGCCGCCGCGCCGGAAGTTCTCACCGGTGAAGGCGTCCCAGGAGGTGACCACGTTCCAGGCCGCGCGCCCGGCCGACAGGTGGTCCAGCGACGCGAACTGCCGGGCCACCTCGTAGGGTTCGTTGAAAGTGGAGTTGATGGTGCCGGCCAGCCCGATCCGCTCGGTGACGGCGGCCAGCGCGGCGAGCACCGTGAAGGTGTCGGGACGGCCGACCACGTCCAGGTCGTAGATCCGGCCGCCCTGTTCGCGCAGCCGCAGGCCCTCGGCGAGGAAGAGGAAGTCGAACTTCGCCCGCTCGGCGGTGCGGGCGAAGCGGGCGAAGGAGTCGAACGCGATGTGGCTGCCGGCCTCGGGGTCGCTCCACACGGTGGTGTTGTTGACGCCCGGGAAGTGGGCGGCGAGATGGATCTGCTTCGGCTGCGTGCTCATGGGCGCGCGCTCCTCCGGCTCGGGCGGGTCATGGGGTGGCGGTCGGGCCGGGCACGGTGACCTGGCGGAAGACGGTGGTGCGGCGCAGGGTGAAGCCGAGCGCCTCGTACAGGGCGATGGCGGGGGTGTTCGAGGCGGCGGCGTGCAGGAACGGGGTGTCGCCGCGGGCGCCGATCCCGGCCGCGGTGTGGCGGACCAGCCGCCCGGCCAGGCCCTGCCCGCGGTGGGCCGGGTCGGTGCACACCGCGCTGATCTCGGTCCAGCCCGGCGGGCGCAGCCGCTCCCCGGCCATCGCCACGAGCGCGCCCGCGCGGCGGATGCCGTAGTACGCGCCCATCTCGACGGTGCGGGGCAGGAAGGGGCCCGGCTGGGTGCGCGCGACCAGGTCGAGCATCTCGGGCACGTCGGCCGGCCCGAGCCGTACCGCCTCCGGGTCCGGCACCCCGCGCAGCGTGGTAGCCACCAGTTGCACGCCCGGGATCGGGTCGCTGCCGCTCCACCCGGCGGGCAGGTCGGCGAGCCCGGCGGCGGTGAAGGAGTTGCCCGGTCCGACCAGTGCGGCCAGGTCGGCCCACGCGCGC
The DNA here is from genome assembly GCF_057708105.1 of Actinacidiphila sp. bgisy144. Taxonomy (NCBI): domain Bacteria; kingdom Bacillati; phylum Actinomycetota; class Actinomycetes; order Kitasatosporales; family Streptomycetaceae; genus Actinacidiphila; species Actinacidiphila sp. bgisy144. The sequence goes on from NZ_JBYIRM010000030.1 coordinate 53,470, forward strand.
GGGTCGGCCGCGTCGGCGAGCGCGACGAAGGGCGACACGTCGGTGCGGTAGCGGCCCGCACGGCCGGCGAGCTCCGCCAGGTGGCGGTGCGGGCCGCTCAGCGAGGCCCAGGCGGGGTTGTCCAGGACGTGCGCGCCGGGCGCCGGGTGCTGCGGGCGGGGTGCGTGCGGCGGCGGGGGCGTGGTGTGCGGGCTGGTCGACATGGGGGCGGTGCCTCTCCGTTCCTGGTGCGGTGCGGTGCGGCCGGCGCCGGCGGGCGCCGGCCGGAGCGTGCTCTCGCGGGACAACGCCGGCCCGGGCCGCGGAAAGTCCCGGGCCCCGCGGTCAGGAGTTGCTCAGCGGCAGCCCGGGCGGGTTGACGAGCGAGCGGTCCACCGCCTCGTCGCTGAGGTTCCACGCGGCCAGCCACTTCGCGTACTGGCCATTGGTGACCAGGTAGTTGATGGCGTCGGCCAGCGGTTTCGCCAGGCCGTCGTCCTTCTTGGTGGTGGCGCAGATCAGCCCTTGCAGGCTCGCCCCGGCACCGGAGTAGGTGCCCGCGCTGCGGGTGGCCTGCGGGCTGCCCGCGGTCTTGGCGACGTGGTAGGCGACGCTGGGGTTCGGCGCGAAGTAGGCGTCGATCCGGTGGGAGTTGAGCGCCAGGTAGGTGCTGTTCGCCTCCTGGTAGTACTTGATGGTGAGCTTCTTGCCGGCTGCCTTGAGCCGGGCCTGCCACTCCAGCAGGATCTTCTCCTGGTTGGTGCCGGAGCCGACCGCGACCGTCTTGCCCGCCAGCTGGCGGTAGTCGCCGGTGAACGTCCAGGAGTCGTCCTTGCGGACCTCGAAGCCGAGGTTGTCCTGCCGGTAGCTGGCGAAGTCGTACTTCTGCTTGCGCTGCTCGGTGTCGGTGATGTTGGAGAAGCCGACATCGGTCTTGCCGCTGTCGATGCCGATGAAGAGGTTGTCCCAGGTGGCGTTGGTGAGCACCGGCTTGAGCCCGAAGACCGCCGCGACCAGCCGGCCGAGGTCGGGCTCGGAGCCGGTGAGGGTCTTCTGGTCGGTGCCGGTGTAGCCGATCGGCGGGGAGCCGGCCGGCAGGAAGCCCAGGCCCACCACCAACTGGCCGCGCTTGCGCACGGCCGCGGGCAGTTCGGCGCGGATCGCGGCCACCTCGGGCACCTTCAAGGTGGTCTGGTGGGCGGCGCCGTTGGACAGCGCGCCGACCGTCACCGTGCCCTTGGCGTCCGCCGCGGCCGCGGCGGACGAACCGCTGCTGCCGCTGCCGCAGCCGGTCAGGCCCAGCAGGAGGGTGGCCGCGGCGGCGGCGCTCAGGGCGAGGCGGGAAGCGGTACGGGGCATGGCGGCCTTCCTTGGCAGGGGCAACAGGCATACGGGCGTACGGAGTTACGGGGCATACGGGCGTACCGGTGTCGGTGTCGGGACCCGGACTGACGGGCCTGCGTACGGCCTACGGGTGCGGCGGGCCCGGCGAATACGGCCGGTACGGCCCGGGCGGCGGCTCACAGGACACGGCTGAGGAACTCCCGGGTCCTGGGGTGGCGCGGCGCCGACAGCACCTGCGCGGGCGGCCCGTGCTCCACCACGCGGCCCCCGTCCAGGAAGACGGCGCTGTCGGCGACCTCCCGGGCGAAGCCGATCTCGTGGGTGACCACGATCAGCGTGGTGCCGCCCGTGGCCAGGCCCTTGATCACCGCCAGCACCTCGCCGACCAGCTCGGGGTCGAGCGCGGAGGTCGGCTCGTCGAAGAGGATCACGCCGGGCTCCAGGGCCAGCGCCCGCGCGATCGCCACCCGCTGCTGCTGCCCGCCGGACAGCTGCCGCGGATACGCCTCGGCCCGGTCGCTAAGTCCGACCCGCTCCAGCAGCTCCCGGGCGGCCGCGCGGGCCTTGGTCCGGGTGCTGCGGCCGGTCGCCACGGGCGCGGCGGCCACGTTCTCCAGCACGGTCAGGTGCGGGAAGAGGTTGAAGTTCTGGAAGACGAAGCCGATCCGGGCGCGCTGCGCCAGGATCGCCCGCTCGCCCAGCTCCTTGAACCGGCCACGGTGGCGCCGCACCCCGATCGGCTCACCGCCGACCTCGACGTGCCCGGCGTCCAGCTTCTCCAGGTGGTTGATCGCCCGCAGCAGCGTGGACTTGCCAGAGCCGGACGGCCCGAGGATCACCGTGACCTCGCCGGCCGGCACCGTCAGATCCACCCCGGCGAGCACCTGCTGCGCGCCGAACCGCTTGTACGCGCCCCGCACGGTCACCGCGACCGGCCGGGCCGCGTCGGCAGGGGTCCGTTCGGCCCGTTCAGCCCGTTCGGCCTGTTCGGCCTGTTCGGCCGCGGTCCCGCCCGTCTGCTCCGCCGCGCTCATCGGGCCGCTCCCGCCGCGAAGCGGGCCCGCGCCCGTACGTCCAGGAGCGCGGCGCGCACCCGTTGCAGCGGCGTCGGCGGCAGGGTCCGCAGCGCGCCGCGGGAGAAGTACCGCTCGACGTAGAACTGCGCCACCGACACCACGCTCGTCAACACCACGTACCAGACCGTCGCGACCAGCAGCAGCGGCACGATGTCGCTCGGGTAGGTGCTGCCCAGCGTCTCGACCCGGCCGAAGACGTCGAGCAGCGAGACGTAGAAGACCAGGGAGGTGCTCTTGACCAGCCCGATGAGCTGGTTGACGTAGGCCGGCACGATCGCGCGCAGCGCCTGCGGGAAGATGATCCGGGTGAACTGGTAGCGGCGCGGCAGCCCGAGTGCGGCCGCCGCCTCGTGCTGGCCCTGGTCCACCGAGAGCAGCCCGCCGCGCACCACCTCGGCGGCGTACGCGGCCTCGTTGAGGCTGACGCCGACCACCGCGACCACCATGCTGGTCGCCGCCCTGGACTCGTCGAAGTCCACGAAGTGCGGCCCGAACGGCACCCCGAGGCTCAAAGTGGCGTACAGCGCCTGGAAGTTGGCCAGGAAGAGCAGCACCACGATCAGCGGCACCGAGCGGAAGAGCCACACGTACACCCAACTGGCGATCCGCAGCACCGGGCTGCGCGACATCCGGGCGAGCGCCAGCACGATCCCGGCGAGCAGCCCGAACACCGCGCTCCAGGCGGTGACTTGGAGCGTGATGCCGAGGCCGTCGAGGATCACCGGCCGCAGGAACCAGTAGCGGAACCTGCTCCACTGGAAGAAGGGGTTGGTGACCAGGCCGTGGCCGATCTGCGCGACGACCACCAGCACGGCCGCGGTCAGCACCCACCGCAGGGGGTGGCGCAGCGGCACCACCCGCTCTGCGTCGGCGTGTTCGCGGCCACCGGGCGTGTCGTCGGAGGGCGCGTCGTCAGGGAGCGGGCCGTCGGAGGATGGGGCCTCGGCGGGCTGGGCGGCGGCGCGGGGCAGGTCGGTCATCTGGCGACTCCGGCGCGGGGAGGGGCGGCCGCGGCGCACCGAGCGTCGTCCACCCGGGAGGGCGGCACACGCGGCGGCGGACGGCGGCGGGGGAGGTGGGGAACGTGCGGGCGGCTGGTGCTGGTACCTCAACGGGCCTGCGGCCCGGGCGGGTTCAGCGCCGACAGAGTGCGCTGCTGACGCGCAGCAGGTCGATGTGCCGGGCCAGGACCGGGCGGTGCGGATAGCGGCAGCGACACCGCTCCGAGCCGTTCGCCGCGTCCATCCCGCCCACCTCGCCCGCCCGTCGTCGCGGGCCTCGCGTCACTCCACCACGGCCGGGCGGCATCGCCTCGACCCGGCCGTCACCGTAGGCAGCGCCCCGACACGTGTCAACGACGCCCCCGCCGTTACACCCCCGTCTGTACGGTTTTCCCCCGCCGGGTTTCACGCCCCGTTCAAAAACCCGCCCGGCGGGCCGGTCAGAGCCGCAGGCCCTCGGCAAGCATGCGGAAGGGCGCCTCGTACAGGGACGGCAGGTCCGGCGCGCCGTCGCGTTCGACCCAGTAGCGCACCACGGCGGTGGACACGGCCATGATCGCGGCGGCCGCGGCGTGGACGTGGAGGTCGTCGGGGCCGCGGCCGGTGCGCGCCATGATCACCTCGGCCAGCCGGTCCTGGCTGCGCTGCAACTCGTCCCACGAACGGGCCCTGATCGCCGGGTCGTTGAAGCCGAGCCGGGTGCGCAGCAGCAGCTCGTCCAGGTCGGACTTGATGACCGGGCCGAAGGAGCCGGTGAGCGCGGCCAGCAGGGAGTCCATGATCGGCTCGCCGGCCGGGCGGGCCAGCAGCGCGTCGGCGAGCACCGAGTCGTAGTCGTCGACGAGGACCACGTCCTCCTTGGTCGGGTAGTACCGGAAGAAGGTGCTCGGGGAGACCTCGGCCGCCTCGGCGATCTGGTCGACGGTGGTGGCTTCGTACCCCTGCTCGGCGAAGAGCCGGTACGCCTCCCGCCGGATCGCCTCGCGGGTGCGCTGTTTCTTGCGCTCCCGCAGGCTCGGCGCCGCCACGGCCGGGGTCTCCTCTGCGCTGCTCATGCCGTCGATTGTCCGGGTCAGGCGCCGCCCGCGGCCACCCCGTCCGCCGTGTCGGCCGCGGCGGGCGCCGGGAGGACGGGCCGGGCGGGGGAGCCGGCGAGGTCGGCGGCGGGCGCGGCCGGCGCCTTCCGGGGGAGCAGCAGCAGCCCGAGTACGGCCGCGAGTGCCGCGCAGGCGCCGCAGGTCAGCAGCACCAGGTCCATGCCGTGCGTGAACGCGGCGTGCGCGGAGCCGAGCAGGCGGCCGTCGTGCAGCCGGGCGGCGACCGCGTCCGCGCCGGTGACCGAGTCGCGGGCGGCACGCGCGGCGGCGGGGTCCAGCCGGTCGGTGTCGAGCCGGCCGAGGTAGCCGGAACTGAGCACGCTGCCCAGGGCGGCCACCCCGAGGACGCCGCCGACCTGCTGGACGGTCTCCAGGAGGCTGGTGCCCTGCCCCGAGCGCTCGGCGGGCAGCGATCCCATGACCAGCCCGGTCGCGGGCACCATCGCGGTGCCGAAGCCGACGCCGATCAGGGCCAGCCACAGTGCGGCGGTGCCGTAGCCGTCACCCGCCGTGGTGGTCGCGCCGAGCAGGGTGCCGGTGGCGAGCAGCAGCAGCCCGGCGGGGATCACCAGGCGCGGCCCGAAGCGGTTCGCGACCGGCTCGCTCGCGGCGGCGGCGACCATCAGCCCGGCGATCAGCGGAAGGATGCGGAGACCGGTGCCGAACGCGTCGTGTCCGAGCACCGACTGGAGGTACTGCGGCACGACGAACAGGATGCCCATCACCGCGAAGTTGACGAACACCGCGAGCAGGGTTCCCCAGCGGAAAGCGCGGTCGGCGAACAGGCCCAGGTCGACCAGCGGGTGCGCGGTCCGCCGCTGCCGTACGAGGAAGCCGGCCAGCACCGCGGCGCCGCCGACGATCCCGGCGAGCACCCGCGGGCTGCCCCAGCCGTCGTCCGGCACCAGGATCGTGCCGTAGACCAGGGCGGTGATGCCGACGGTGCTCAGTACGGTGCCAGCGGCGTCGAACGGGGCAGCACCGGCCGCGGGCGCCCGGTCGCGGTCGCCGGGGAGCAGCCACACCGCGGCCACCAGCGCGACCGCGGCGACCGGCACGTTGAAGACGAACACCGCACCCCACCAGTAGTGGTTGAGCAGCCAGCCGCCGACCAGCGGGCCGGCCAGCATGCCCAGCGCGGTGGCGGCGGTCCAGATGGCGATCGCCTTCGGCAGCTCCTGGCGGGAGAAGATCCGCGGCAGGATCGCCATCGACAGCGGCATGATCATCGCGGCGCCCGCGCCGAGTACGGTGCGCACCGCGATCAGTTCGCCCGGCGTCGCGGCCCTCGTCCCGGCGAGCGAGGCAAGGCCGAAGAGCGTGATCCCGCCGACGAGCAGGCGCTTGTGGCCGTAGCGGTCGCCGAGCAGCCCGACCGGCAGCATCACCACGGACAGAGCCAGCAGGTAGCCGCCGCCTATCCACTGCAACTGGGCTCTGTCGGCGCCGAGTTCACCGGCGAGCGTGGGCAGGGCGACGTTGATGACGGTGCCGTCGAGCCCGATGACCAGCACGCTCAGCGTCAGGGCGGCCAGGGCCAGCCAGCGGCGTGGCGAGTCGGCGAGAGGGGGTGTGGTGACGGTCTCGTGAGTCGACATGGGGCAGCCTCCTGGGAGTCGTCTATAAAAAGACAGTACACTCCCAAAAAGTTGTCGTCTCTCATTTTGACGAGGGCCTTCGGGTCGAACGGACCGTCAACTCGCCTTGCGCCCGGAGGACGCGGTCTTCTTCGCGGCGGTCTTCTTGCCGGCGCCGGACTTGGCGGCGCTCTTCTTGGCCGCGGTCTTCTTCGCGCCCGCGCGCTTGGACGACGCCGCCTTCTTCGCGCCGCGGGCAGGCCCGCGGGGAGGCCCCCCGGCCTGCTCGCCGGACGGCTTGGCCTGCTCCACGGAGGCGCGCAGCGCCGCCATCAGGTCCACGACCTTGCCGCCGCCGCCCTCCTCGGACACGGTCGGCGGCTCCACGCCCTCCAACTTGGCGGTCACCATGGCCTCCACGGCCTGCGCGTACTCGTCGTGGTAGGCGGTCAGGTCGGCCTCGCCGAGCGCTTCGATCAGGGTGTCGGCGAGCTTCAGCTCGGAGTCGCTGATCTTGACGCTGCCCTTGGGCGCCGCCTCCGCGGGGTTGTTCAGCTCGTCCGGCCAGCGCAGCGTCTGGAGCAGCAGCACGTCGTCGCGCGGGGTGACGAGCGCCAGGTGCTCGGAGTTGCGCATCGCGAACTTGCCCACCGCCGCCTTCCCGGAACGCTCCAGCGCCTCGCGCATCAGGACGTAGGGCTTGTTCGCCCCGGCCGAGGCGGGTGCCAGGAAGTACGGCGTGTCGAGCTGCATCGAGTCCACCGACGCCAGGTCCACGAAGCCGCTGACCTCGATGGTCTTCGCGGTCGGCAGCGGCAGCGCCTGGAGGTCGGAGTCGGTGACCTGGACGAGCTGGTCGTCGGGCGTCTCGTAGGCGCGCCCGATGTCCGAGGCGGTCAGCACCTCCTCGTCCAGCTCGCAGGTCTTCTGGTAGCGGACCCGGCCCTGGTCGGCCAGGTGGATCTGCCGGAAGCTGACCTTGTGGCTGGAGACGGCGGAGCCGAGCTTCACCGGTATCGAGACCAGACCGAAGGCGAGGTTGCCCGACCAGACGCTGCGCATGGCGTGTCCTTTATGTCAGGTTGTGGGATGTTTATGGTATGCCGATCACCGAGGTCGAGGGCCACCGGATCAGGCTCACCCACCTCGACCGCGTGCTGTGGCCGGCGACCGGCACCACCAAGGCGGAGCTGCTTGCGTACTACGCCGCCGTCGCCGACCTCCTGCTGCCGCACACCAGCGGGCGGCTGGCCAGCTTCGTGCGCACCCCCGACGGCGTGGACGGCCAGCGCTTCTTCCAGAAACGCCCGCCCGCGGGTACGCCCGAGTGGGTGACGACCACCGCGCGCGTCCGCAGCAGCGGCGAGCTGATGGACCAGGTCGAGGTGAACGACCTCGCCACCCTCGTCTGGTCCGGCAACCTCTCCTGCGTGGAGATCCACACCCCGCAGTGGCGCGCCGCCGACCCGGACACCGCCGACCGGCTGGTGCTCGACCTCGACCCGGGCCCGGGCTGCACCGTCGCCGACTGCTGCCGGGTCGCTCTGGACCTGCGCGAGCGGCTGGCCGCCGACGGCATCGCCGCCTGGGCCAAGACCAGCGGCGCCAAGGGGCTGCACCTGCTGGCCGCGCTGCGCGGCGCCACGCCCGACCGGGCGCGGGCCTACGCCAGGACGGTCGCCCGCGAGCTGGAGGCGGCGGACCCGCGCCGGGTGGTGTCGCGGATGGCGAAGGCGGACCGCGCCGGGCGGGTCTTCATCGACTGGTCCCAGAACTCGGCGAGCAAGACCACCGCCGTGCCGTACACGGTCCGCGCCCGCGACCGGCCGACCGTCTCCGCGCCGCTGACCTGGGACGAAGTGGCCGAAGCGGTCGCCGACGCCTCCGCGCCCGACCGCCTCGCCCTCACGATCGGCGACATGCCCGACCGGCTGGCGGAGGTCGGCGACGCGCTCGCCGCGCTGCTCGACGAGGGCGAGGGGGGCGGCGCGGGCGAGCTGCCGGGGTGAGGGCCGGGGGCCGGCCCGCCTACTGCTGGGCGCCCGCCAGGTGCTCCGCCAGCTCCTTCTCGTCCTCGTCGTTGAGCGACGTCTTCAGCACGGTCCCGCCGTAGGAGCCCATCGCGTCCGCGAACTTGTCCTCGGTGATCTTCGACGCCATCACCACCACCGCCGACGTGCCCGGCTTGAGCATCTCCTGCACCTGGCCGCGGAACTGGTCGTCGATCCCGGACTTGCCCAGCTTGCCGAGCAGCCCGCCCATGGCCGCCCCCGCCAGCAGACCGAGGCCGGGCACCAGGAAGAGCAGGCCGAAGACCATGCCCCACACCGCGCCCGAGGCCGCCGACACCCCGACGATCTTGCTGGGGGTGTCGACATGGGTCCGGCCCTCCGCGTCCACCGAGACCACGGCGAGCCCGTTGAGGTTCACCACGTAGTCCTGCTGGAGCTGCTGGACCTGCTCGTAGGCGCGCTCGGCGGTGGCGTGGTCGTCGTAACCGATCACGATGAGTTCGGACATCGGGGCCTCCTCGGGGCGTGGCGTGCACGACGTGAGGAACCCTATGTCCGAATTGTCGGTACGTCCTGGTGGGACGGGTCAGCCGCGCGGCTCCCCGTGCCAGCGCCACTTCTCCAGCCGCGCCCGGCCGGGCAGTTCGATGCGGCCGGTCGACCACAGCAGCGCCGGCCACGGCTCGGCGTCCGCGGGGGCGTCCGGGAAGAGCCGGTGCAGCGTCCGCGCGCACAGGTCGGCCGGCGGCTGCCACGGCAGCCCGAACGCGGCCGCCACGTCATGGGTGTGCACCAGCGCCTCCACGACACCCATCGCCCCGAACCCCTCGGGGTCCGAGGCGCCGAACCCGTGGTGCGCGCGCACCTCCGGCGCGGTCACCCGCACCATCGCCACCAGCAGCGCGCCGCACGCCTCCAGCGCCTGGAGCAGCCCGGCCGGGCCCTCCGTGCGCGCCACGAAGACGGTGCTGGTCGGCCCGTCCGGCCGCTCCTGCCGCCAGGAGACCGGCACATGTGTCGTCAACGGCGGTGTCACCGGGCCGAGTTGGAGGGCGTACGCGAACAGGTCGTCGGCCAGGTGCTCCACGGTCTCCCAGCAGGACCAGGTCAGCTCGCCCGCCGGCCGCTCCCAGCCGTCGGCCGGCACCTTGCCCAGGGTGTGCACCGACAGGCGTACGGCCAGCGCCACGTCGTCGGCGGTGACCGGCCCCGGCGCGGGCGGGGACCAGATGCCGAACCACTGCTCGGCGCCGTACTCCTCGAACCGCCCCGCCGCGGTGAACCCCAACTTCGTCGCGACGCGCACCGCACGGGAGTTGGCGGTCTGGGTGGTGAGGACCACCTGCTCGCCCGGATGCGCGGCGGCACACCAGCCGAGCGCGGCCCGGCACGCCTCGGACGCGTAGCCGTGCCCCCACGCCCGCGGCAGGAACATGTAGCCGAGTTCGGGCTCGCCGCCCTCCGGCCGTACGTGGCCGGGCCGTTCGGCGTCGCGCGGGTCGAGCGTGACCATGCCGATCATCGCGCCGTCCAGCTCCACCACGAAGACCCCCGGCCGCTGCCCGGGCACCTCGGGCATCGCCCGCTCCAGCTCCGCGCGCGGTTGGGCCCCGCCGACGTAGGTGCCCACCTCCTCGGAGGAGAACAACTCCACGAACGCCGGACGGTCCCGGGCCTCGGCCGCGCGCAGCACGAGGCGGTCGGTACGGAGCGGGGCGGGCGGCCAGGCGGCAGGGTGCACAGACGTCATGGCGCGCCAACCTACCCGACGCCCCCGGGGGGAAGGGCGCGTTCCGCGGGCGACGGACTATGGCGCCGCACCGCGCCGCGCCGCACCCACCCCCGCCGTCGCCGTACGCGACGGCATGCCGCGGGTCACCCCCCGCACAGCCGCTCCAGGGCCGCGCGGCTGTCGGGGTCCGCCGGGCGGAAGAGCAGCAGCCGCTGGTCGGGGTCCTGGAGCGGCACGAGGACCTCGAAGTCCAGCGCGATCCGCCCCGCGTCCGGGTGCCGGACCACCTTGCTGCCGCGGCCGGTCACCTTCACGTCCCGCTCGGCCCACAGCCGCGCGAACTCCGGGTCGGCGGCGAGCAGTTCGTCGACCAGGCCGGTCAGCGCCCGGTCCTGCGGGTGCGCCGCCCACGCGGTGCGCAGGTGGGCGACGCCCTCCCGCAGTACCCGGTCCCGGTCCACGTACAGCTCGCGGACCCGCGGATGGCGCAGGCACAGCCACATCGCGTTGCGCCGGGCCGGGGGCAGGGTGGCGAAGTCCAGCAGCAGCCGGGTCGCCTCGCGGTTCCAGGCGAGGATGTCGAAGCGGTGGTTCAGCAGCAGCGCCGGGAGCGGTGACAGGTCGGTGACCAGGCCCGCCAGCGGGGCCGGCGCGGCGGTGGCGGGCGGACCGGGGTCGCGCGGGCGCTGCCGGGTCAGGTCGAAGAGGTAGGCGCGCTCGGCCGCCGGCAGCCGCAGCGCCCGGGCCAGCGCCTCCACCACTTCCGACGACGGCCGCAGCCCCCGGCCCTGCTCCAGACGTACGACGTAGTCGACGCTGACCCCGGCCAGCTCGGCGACCTCCTCCCGGCGCAGCCCCGGGGTGCGCCGGGCCTGGCGGCGCGCGGCCAGGCCGAAGTCGCGCGGGTCCAGCCGCTCGCGCCGGGCGCGCAGGAAGGCGGCCAGCTCCTGCGCGGTGTCCACGGTGTGGGTCGTCATGCCGGTGCAACACCGAGGGTGGGACGGACCTTCCCAGGAAGCGGCTTCCCTTACTCCCCGTGCGCGGCCGTCGCAGCCTTGGAGGGTCCCGGTCTTCCGGGCCACCTGACACCTTACGGAGGACACCATGCCGCTCACCCTCGACACCTACCGGCTGCTGGGCCGCTCGGGGCTTCGGGTCTCACCGCTGGCACTGGGCACGGCCACCTTCGGCACCGAGTGGGGCTGGGGCGCCGGGCCGGACCAGTCCCGCGCCCTGTTCGACCACTACGTGGACCGCGGCGGCAACTTCCTCGACACCGCCGGCACCTACACCGAAGGCAGCTCCGAGCGGCTGCTCGGCGAGTTCGCCCGCGGCCGCCGCGACAGCCTGGTGCTGGCGACGAAGTACTCCACGCTGCGCCGCCCGGGCGACCCGAACTCCGGCGGCAGCCACCGCAAGAACCTGTTCGCGTCGGTGGAGGAGAGCCTGCGCCGGCTCGGCACGGACTACCTCGACCTGCTCTACCTGCACGTCTGGGACTCCACGACCTCCGCGGACGAGGTGCTGCGCGGCCTCACCGACCTGGTCCAGCAGGGCAAGGTCCTCTATGTCGGGATCAGCAACGCCCCCGCGTGGCAGGTCTCGTGGATGCAGGCGGTCGCCGACCTGCGCGGGTGGGCGCCGCTGGTCGCGCTCCAGATCGAGTACAACCTGATCGAGCGGACCGGTGAGCGCGACCTGATCCCGATGGCGCGGGAGATGGGGCTCGGCGTGGTGCCGTACTCGCCGCTGGCGGGCGGGGTGCTCACGGGCAAGTACGGGCGGGAGGACCTGGAGGAGGGGGCGGCTGCCCCTTCCCCGGCTGCCGACGGCGAGGACAGCAACCGCAAGGAGTTCAACCGGGCCCTGGGCACCGTCACCGAGCGGAACCTGTCCGTCGCCGACGCCGTGCGGGAGGTCGCCGCCGAGCTGGGCCGTACGCCCGCGCAGGTCGGACTGGCCTGGACGTTGCAGAACCCGGGCGTGACGGCGTCGACCGTCGGGGCCCGCACCCCCGCGCAGTTGGCGGACAACCTCGGCGCCCTCGACGTGGACTTCACCGCCGGCCAGCTGGCCCGGCTGGAGGCCGCGAGCGCCGTCGAACCCGGCTACCCGCACACGATGTTGGCCGGCGAGCACATCCGCCGGGTGACCTCGGGCGACCTGAGGATCGAGCCCCGCCGCTGACGCACGGGGTGCGACGCCCGGCCCCGCGTCCGCCCGCCGTGGCAGCGGGCGGACGGACCGGGCGCTGCTACGATGACAGCCCCCGGAAGGGGATCAGGAGTCCGCTCCTCGAGTCCCGTGGATACCGGCCGGGGCAACTCGACAGGACGGACCGGCGTGAACATCGGTACTCAGGACGCAGTCGATCCGAAGCCGGTGTCCGGCACCGCCCCCGCCAAGAAGCTGCTTCTGCGCGCACTCGCGGGCGAGCGGACCGAACGGCCGCCGGTCTGGCTGATGCGGCAGGCCGGGCGCTACCTGCCGGAGTACCACAAGGTCCGTGACGCGGCGGGCGGCATGGTGGGGCTCTGCACCACGCCGGAGCACGCCGTCGAGGTCACCCTGCAACCGCTGCGCCGCTTCCCGCTCGACGCCGCCATCGTGTTCGCGGACCTTCCGCAGGTCGCCGCCGCGCTGGGCCAGACCCTGGACTACCGGGCCGGCGAGGGGCCGGTCCTGACGCCGCCGGTCCGCTCGTCGGCGGACATCGCCGAGTTCCTCAGTGCCTCCCGCCTGCACGAGGAACTGGCCCCGGTCTACGAGACGGTGCGCCGGCTGACCCGCGCCCTGCCCGCCGACGTGGCCCTGATCGGCTACGCCGGCGCGCCGTGGACCATCGCGACCTACATGGTCGAAGGGCGCGGCGGCGCCGCGTCGGAGCACTCCGTCGTCAAGCAGTGGGCGCTGGGCGACCCCGACGGGTTCCAGCCGCTGATCGACCTGCTGACGACGGCCGTCATCCAGTTCCTCAGCCGCCAGATCGAGGCGGGCGCGGAGGCGGTCCAGTTGTTCGACACCTGGGCCGGGGTGCTCCCGGACGCCCTCTTCGACCGCTGGTGCGTCAAGCCGGTCGCCGCCGTCGTCAGCGCGCTGAAGGCCCGGTACCCGGAGGTGCCCGTCATCGCCTTCCCCCGGGGCGCCGGCCTGTCCTACGACGGCTTCGCCGAGGCGACCGGCGCGGACTGTATCGGCCTGGACTCCACGGTCCCGCTGGCATGGGCGGCGGACAAGCTCCAAGGCGAGCTGGGCCGCTGCGTGCAGGGCAACCTCGATCCCCAACTGCTGATCGCCGGCGGCCCCGCGCTGACCGCCGGGACCGAGCGCATCCTGCGCGGCCTGAGCGGGGGGCCGTTCGTGTTCAACCTGGGACACGGCATCGCGAAGACCACGCCCATCGAGCACGTCAGCGCCGTGGTCGAGCAGGTGCGCGCCTGGAGCACGCCCGCCGTCTGACGCGCCCGCTCGCCCGCCCGGCGGGCTATTCCGCCACCTCGGCCCCGGTGAGCGGGGCCGGGGCGGCCGCGAGGAGGTCGGACTCCTCGTCGGTGAGCAGGCGGGAGCGCAGCAGGAACCGTACGCCCTCGGGCGCCTCCACGGAGAAGCCGCTGCCGCGCCCCTTAACCACGTCGACGGTGAGGTGGGTGTGGCGCCAGTACGCGAACTGGCTCGCGCTCATCCAGAACGGCACGCCGTCCCCGACCCGCCCGAGCAGCACGTCCGCGGAGCCCACCCGGAACTCGCCGCGCGGGTAGCACATGGGGGAGCTGCCGTCGCAGCAGCCGCCGGACTGGTGGAACATCAGCGGGCCGTGGCGGGCGGTGAGGCGGGCGAGCAGCTGCTCGGCGGCGGGGGTGAGGGCGACGCGGTGGGGGAGCGGGGGCGTCATGCGCGGTCCTCCTTGCTCGCGGGTCGGCGCGGGCCGGCCCGCGGGCGTCGCACCGTACATCGAGGCTACCGCCGCGGTCGGCCCGCCGGGAGCCTCCTGACATGACGGTTCGTCAGGCGGGCAGGGGATCGACGGCCGTGCCGTCGCCGAGCGGGACCGGCTCGAACAGGGTGGGAGGCTTGGGGGGTGTGGCGAGGAGTGCGCCGAGCCTCGGTATCTGGCCGGCCACCTTCGCACTGTGCTCGGTGAACGCCTGGATCGAGGCGAACATCTGGACCACCAGCAGGGGACCGCTGTCCTCGCCGCGCGTGCGGTGTACGGAGTAGTGCAGGCAGCCCGGTTCGGCACGGATCTGCTCGGCGAGTTCCGCCAGGACCTCGAGCAGGTCGGCGCGTCGTTCGTCCTTGGGCTCCATCGTGGACACGGCGAGCACCGTGCCGGGCGCCGCGGGCCGGGTGCCGCGAAGCAGGTCCAGGGCCTCCTCGGCCTCGGCCCGGCTGCGCATCCGGATCTCTCGCCCCGCCTCCTTCGACGCCGAGGCCGCGACCGCGACCTCGCCGACCTGGTCGGCGGTCACCTGGTCCGGGTCGCCGGCGCCGGTCAGGCGCGTCGCCACCGGCCCGAGCTGTAGGGCGAAGACCCGCTGCCGGCCGTCGAGTTCGGCGGTGAGAACCTGCTGCATCATCCGTAGGGCGGCCTGTTCCATGCTGACCAGGCCGCTGCCCGGAATCGGCGTGACCGCGGACTCCCCGACGATCAGCGTGTAGGCGCCGCGGGAGCTCAGCCGGGGCAGGAAGGCCCGCGCGACGGCCATGTGCGCGGTCGCGAGACCCACGAAGGCGCTCTGCCAGTCGGCTTCGTCGATCTCCCAGAGGGACCTGCCGGCCCACCAGCCGCCGATCGGGGCCACCACGTCGTCCACGCCGCCGAGCCTGCGCACCATCTCGTCGGCGAGCTGCTCGGCGCCGGCGAACGTCGTGTAGTCGTGGACGACCAGGTGCAGGCGGTCGGTCGCGGCGTCGCCGAGCACGCGCCGGAACTCCTCGGCCCGCTCCTGGGTGCGGGTGGGGACGACGACGTCCGCACCGGCGGTGAGGTATCGGCGGACGATGCCCTCCCCCACGGCGCCGGTGCCGCCTGGAACGGCCACCTTGCGGCCGGAGAGGTCGGCTGGGGTGCTGCTGTTCATGAGATCGCTCCTTGGAGCGGCGCGGGACAGCCTGCCGCTGGTCCCTGCGCCGACGTACGGGCATGTTGGCCTGGCCAACGTTGGTTAGGCCAACATAGCTCGGGAGCGTTGGGAAGTCCAACGGTTAGGATGGCCGGATGACGGACACGGACACCGCACCGCGGCCCCCGGCCCGGCTCCGCGGGCTCGCCAGCTGGCAGGCGAACAAGGCGTCCACGCTCGGCGCGCGGCTGACCGCCCAACGCATGCCGCTGAGGGCCCGCTCGGACTTCGCCGTACTGGCGGCTCTGGAGGAGTACGGGCCGCTCAGCCAGGCCGATATCGGCCGCCGCCTCGGCCTCGACCGCAATGACGTCAGCGGCGTCCTCGACCGCCTCGAAAGCCAGCACCAGGCCGACCGCCACCCTGACCCCGGCAACCGGCGCCGCAACGTCGTCACCCTGACCGCCGCCGGCCGGCAGCGCCTCGAGGAACTCCAGCGGCACGCCGACGCGGTCCAGGACGAACTCCTCGCCGGGCTCGACCCCGCGGAACGCGAGCAACTCCACTTCCTGCTCGCGAAACTGCTCGACAGCCACACACCGCAACCGGCATAGCGGCGTCCGGGAGGGGTGCGGCGCCCTCGCGCCGCGGCGTCGAACTCCCCGCGGCGTCGAACTCCCCGCGGCGTCGAACTCCCCGCGGCGGGGCCCGCGTTCAGCCGAGGAACGGCCGCAGCAGCGCGAGCAGCGCCTGCGGCCGGTGCAGCGGGATGATGTGGCCGCAGTCCTCGATCACGTGGCCGGCGAGGTCGTCGGCGATCGGCCGCAACTGCCGTTCCAGCGCCGCGCCGACAGGGTGTGCGCCGATCGCCAGCGTCGGTACGGTCAGCCGGGTCCGCGCGGTGACCTGCCGGATCTGCCGGGCGGTGTCCGGCAGCGCCCGGTAGAAGCCGAACGCGCGGCGCAGGGCCGGCCCGCCGGTGTACGCGGCCGTGAACGCGTCCCGCACCTCGGCCCGCAGCCCCTGGCCGAGGGTGCCCGCGTCGAGGAACCAGCCGATGTAGCGCGCCTCGTGGCCGGTCAGCACCTCCTCCGCGAGGCCCGGCACGGCGTGGAAGCCGAACCACCACGGCGGGACGGCGAGGAAGTCCTCGGCGCCCGGGAGCGTACCCAGCAGCGCTTCCATCACCACCAGGCGGCGCACCAGGTCGGGGCGGCGCATCGCCAGCAGGAAGGCGGGCGGGGTGCCCGCGTCGATGCCGACCACGGCGGCGGAGGTCTCGCCGAGGGCGGCGAGCAGTGCTTCGGCGTCGGTGGCGAGCGTGCCGACGTCGTATCCGCTCTCAGGGCTTTCCCCGGGTCCGCCCTCGGGGCTCCGCGCGCCCAGCCACCGCAGGTCGGGGGCGATCACCCGGTGGTCGCGGGCGAGGTCGCCGATCACGTCGGTCCACAGCCGCCAGGTGTGGGGGAAGCCGTGCAGGAGCAGTACGGCGGGGCCTTCGCCGGCGGTGGCCACGTTCAGGGTGACGCCGTTGGCTTCGACGCTGTGCAGGGCGATGTCGGTGGGCATGGTGGGGGTCCTCCCAGGGGTGGTTACCAATGGTGACAACCCCACCGTAGGAAACTATGCTGGACCGGCCAAGACCGTACTTCTGCCACAGGTGGTGAGCTCGAGGTGACCGCCTCCCCCGCTTCCCCGGCGCCCCCGCGCCGCGGCGACCTGTTCGACCCGCTCTGCCCGACCCGGCGCCTGCTCGACCGGATCGGCACCAAGTGGACCTCCATGGCCGTCAAGGTGCTCGCCGAGGCCCATCCCGGCGAGGTGCGCTTCGCCGAACTTCAACGCCGCATGCCGGGGGTCTCGCAGAAGATGCTCTCCGTCACGCTCCGCAACCTCCTCCAGGACGGCCTCGTCTCCCGCCGTGTCGAACCCACCGTCCCGCCCCGCGTCCACTACCGCCTCACCGACCTCGGCCTGTCCCTCGAGGTCCCCCTCGCGGCGCTCCGCGCATGGGCCGAGTGCCACATGGCCCAGATCGACGCGGCCGCCGCCCACTCCGAGGGCCCGCGCTGACTCTCCGTGCCCCGCCGTGGGGGTGCGGCCCGGAACGGCACGGGAACGGTCGGACAGGTCACTTCGGGGCACCGGCCGGCGCGGGCACCACGCCGAGCTGCGTCAGGAGCGCCGCCACGTTCCAGTAGTCCCGGTTCTCCGAGATCAGGCCGTCGCGTCGCTCGCCGATGGTCAGACCCGGAACGGTGAACGCCTGTCCGGTTCCGGGCAGGCCCATGGCCGGGTTCGCCCGGTCGTTCGTTCCGGAGAGGTCCCACTCGAACGCGTAGGAGCTGCCGGAGACGAGGTACTTCCGCACCGTGAACCGGTAGTCGCTGGAGAGGCCGGCGTCCATGCCCGACAGCAGCTGTTCCACGGCCGCCCGGCCGGTGTACGAGCCGCCGAAGGCCGTGTCGACCACGACGACGTCCTCGCTCATCATCGCGACGACATCGGCCGGGGCGTGCTTGTTGACCGCCTCGACGTAGTCCGCGAGCCACGTCGGCAACTGGTTCTTCGACATCATCACCTCAAGTTCGACCATGCGTCAGGGCGTTCCGTCCGCTGTTCCACATCGTGGGCCCGCGCCCGGCCCGCCGGCCAATGCCGATCCGCGCCCGTGTCATGCCGATCCGGCATGGGGGCAGGCCAGCGGGACGGGGTGGCTACCATGCCTGCCATGGATCTCGACATCCGGCGGCTGCGCTACTTTGTCGCCGTAGCCGAAGAGAGCAGCTTCGTGCGGGCTGCGGCGCGGCTGTACATGACGCAGCCGGCCCTGAGCCGTCAGATCCGAGCGCTGGAGGACGACCTCGGCGTCGCGCTCTTCGCCCGTGACCGGCAGGGGACGGTGCTGACCCGTGCGGGACGCCAACTGCTCGAGGACGCCCGGCCGATGCTTGCCGCGTCGGTGGCGCTGGAACAGCGGGTGCGCACCGCGGCCCGTGCGGAGAACCAGTTCACCGTCGGGTTCATGCCCGGTGTCGTGGTCACACCCATCGTGCGGGAGTTCTCCCGGATGGCGCCGGATCTGCGGGTCGACGTCGTCCACACCTCGATCACCGATCAGGTCGACTACCTGCTCGACGGGCGGGTCGACGTGTGCTTCGTCCGGCTGCCGCTGCCTCCGGGAACGTTCAAGGTGGTTCCGCTCTTTCCCGAGCCCCGGGTCGCGGCCCTGTCGCGCGAGCACCCCCTTGCGCGGCGCAAGGCGGTGGGTATCGACGACCTGCGGGACGTACCGCTGCTCCAGGCCCCCGAGGACGTTCCCGAGTGGCGGGGAAGTGCTTTCTCCAGCCCGGCCGCGCCGGGGAGAGACCTCAGCAGCCTCCCGGTGACGATCGAGGAGTGCCTGGAGGCGGTCGCGTCCGGCGCCGGTTTCCACGTCATGCCGGCGGGAATGGCCGACTTCTACCGCCGGCCGGATGTCGAGTACCTCACGCTCGACGGCGTGGCCCCGCGCATGGTCGCCCTTGCCTATATGGAGCACCGCACGATGCCCGAACTCCAGCGGTTCTCCGAGATCTCGCGGCGCATGCTCGGCCCGGCTCCCGACTGACGAGCCCTCCGCCCGGGTCCTTGTTCCGCACCGGCAGTCCGTAGCGCGCGGTGCAGTTCGCCGAGGACGGCGGGGTTTTGCCGGTGAAGGCCGCCGGCACGGCGTCTCCGTGGGCACGCCGTACGTGCCGTTCCCGGTGGAGCACACCGTACGTGCCGTCCTCCGTGAACCGATAACCTGCATCACCGTGATGCGTGCCTGGGTCCCGCCGATGCTGCTTGCGCTCAGCGGCTCAGCCGTCGCGGCCGGGGAGCTCTTCCAAGGGAGCCCCGCCACAGCCGCAGCACTCCTGCTGGCGTTCCTGGCGCTGGCCGGCGCGACCTCTCCCTTGATCTTCCCGAGGTCGATCGCTGCGCAGGAAGCACAACGCCGCAGCGCGGCCGACGGCCGACCGGTCGTCTTCTGGCGGCCGGGCTGCATGTACTGCATACGGCTGCGCATCCGGCTGGGCCGCAGCGCCCGCCAGTTGCACTGGGTCAACATCTGGCGCGACCCGGCAGGAGCCGCGGCGGTGAAAGCGGTCAACGACGGCAACGAGACCGTCCCGACCGTCATGGTGGCCGGCCAGCCGCACACCAACCCCGACCCCGCATGGGTGCGCGGACAGCTCTCCTCTTCCGTGTGATCAGAAACTGAAAGGCAAGTTACGAGAGAACCGGGTGTTCAGCGGCCGCGGGTGGGGGGAGGCCGCGCCGCTCCTCGGACGAACTGACCGGCATCCGTCCCCTCGATCCGCACCACCGCCGCCGCCGCCAAGTCGGGCCTTCCGCAACCCACATCGCGGTCGCGCCGTCGCCGTCGCCGCCTGCCGGGCTAGCCACTCGCTTTGCTGCACCGGCTCGGTTACCAGCCCCTGCGTCGGTCTCCGCGCTCGAAGCCAGCCCCGGTCAACGGTCCGCATGATTAACTCGCCTGGAAATAGCCCCGGTTGTTCCGTATCGCCAAGGATTTCCTGAATGCCGGAATGTGCAGAAGTGACGGAACCCCGGGCCTCGCCGCCGTAAAGTCGCAGGCCACGAAGAGCGCTCCCCGCGCGTGCGGGGTTGGTACTCAGGATGGACCCCGCCGCATTCCCGGGGGTGTGTGCTCCCCGCGCGTGCGGGGTTGGTACGACGTGCCGATGGGGGCCGCCAATTGCCGTATCCAGCGGTACGTGGACCAGTTCGGGGGACATGCGGCGGCGAGAGGGCGCCTTCCTAGTGCTCTGACCGGGAAGGTTCGCCGGGTTGGGTGACGCGTCGGTTAGGCGGGTGGACGTGGGCCGGCGCTGGTGACGGTGCCGGTCCACCAGTCCGGTTGATCCGATTCGCGCCACTGGACTTCCAGGAGTCTGTGCGTGAGTTCTTCGGTCTTCAGGCGGCATGCCGTCTGCGCGGTATCGGGCTCGGACGTTGGCGCGGGATCGTCGAGAGCACCGTCGGCGACACCCGACGGTTCGGTGAAGTAGATCGCGTACCGCCATCTGTCGACGGTTCGGTAGAGCACGAGGGTCCTCGGGGTCCCGATGGTGCGCCAGTACGGCTGCCGCTTGCTTGCCATGTCCGCACGGTACTGGTCCAGGTCGGATTCACCGGCACGATCAAGCAGCTCGGGTCAGTGGGCGTCCGCCCCAGCGGATTCCCTTCTCGCCGCGGATGCGGGCGCGTTCCCTGCGTTGCGGCCAGAACATCGGGGTGGCGGGCGTTGATGTTCCGCCACCGGAGGTAGGCGTGCAGGGCCCGGGTATGCACGGTGTGGTTGCGGTGGTTGGAGTTGGCGACGGTGAACTGCCGCAGCGGCCCGAAGTGAGCCTCGATCGGGTTGTCCCCCGAGGCGTAGGTCGGGGTGAAGCACAGCTCGACCCGGTTCTTCTTTGCCCAGCCCGGATCTGCTCGCCCTTGTGGGCGGAGAGGTTGTCCAAAATGACGTAGATCGGGGCGCCGTCCGGACGCGCGGTGCGGATCGACCTGAGCGCGGCCAGGGTGTTGTCGGCGCACTTCTTGCGGCGGTTGACTCCCCAGAGGGTGTCGTCGCCGATCGAGTAGCAGCCGTGGAAGTAGCGGACTCCGTGGGTGCGGTGGTAGGTCGCTGGATGCCGTGACGACGAAGTCCTCGTCATCAGGACTGAGCAGGCGGGGACGTCCTCCCGCCCACCGAGGGTCCAGAGCGGCCAGGTCGATCTCGTTGAACCGGTGGATCACATCGCGGACGGTGTCCTCGTCGGCCTGCACCAACTGGGCGATCACCGGGACGCGGTTCCCGCCGGCCGGCCAGCAGCATCATCGCGTGCCGGTAGTGCACCGAGCTGGTGCTGCCCCGGCAAACGATCTGCTGCAGTTTCTGCCCCTCCTGGTCGGTCAACCTACGCGCGCGGACAGGCTCAGCCTCCACACCCCCAACGATCAGACGGACGTCACTGCACATCCAATCGCGGGAGCGACCAACCCGGCGAACCTTCCCGGTCAAAGCACTAGACGACGTGCTGTCGGCCGGCCTCCACCCGAACTTTCCCCACGGCACCGCGAACACGTGGCGCCTCGCCCACGACGTGCGCAGGGAAAAGAGGCGGACTCCCGGGCGCCCCTCTTTCGGAGGAAACCGGGGCGCCCGGCGGACGTAGGCCGCGTCACGGCGGGAGACTGCCGTCGCACGGTACGCCCGGAATGACGCCCGAGGAGCCGATATGGCTGTACATGTGAGCCGCCCAGCGGTGGCCCTGCCCGAGCACCGGGTCCCGACTTCCGCCGTGATCGCGGATCTGGAGCGGTACGGGGCGAGCGGCGCCGTACTCCGCATCGTGCGGAACCTCGGCGTCGAGCACCGGTACACGAGTCGTACCCTCGCCGAACTCGCCGAGCCCGAGGGCGTCGAGGCCCGGAACACCGCGACGGTGGCCGCCGTCAACCACCTCGGCGCGCGGGCCGCGGCCGCCGCGCTCCATGCCGCGCGCCTGGACGCCGACGAGATCGACGCCGTGATCGCCGTCCACTCCAGCGGCATCGCCATGCCCGGCCTCGGGGTGCACCTCGCCGCCACCCTGGGCCTGCGGCCGGACACGCTGCACATCCCCGTCACGCAGGTGGGATGCACCGGCGGCGCATGGAGCCTGGCGCTGGCCGCGGACCTCGTCGCCGCGCAGCCCGACCGGCGCGTCCTGGTCGTCGTCGCTGAATCCCTCACCACCTCGTACCGGCCAGCCGAGCCCGGCACGGTCGCGGCGATGTACCGCGCGCTGTTCGGCGACAGCGGGGCCGCTGCCGTCGTCACCGCAGAATGGCACGGGCCGGGACTGCGCGTAGAGCGCACCTGGTCACACCTGCTGCCCGACAGCGCCCGGTACTACTGGATGACGGTGCGGGACCGCGTGGGCCAGCATTTCGACTCCACGTCCGCGGCTGTGACCGCGGTCGCCGAGTGCATGCCGCTCCTGGTCGACTGGCTCAAGGAGTCCGGGGTGCCCCAGTGGGTTGCGGCCCACCCCGGAGGCCCGAAGATCATCGATTCCGTGGCCGACGGCCTGCCGGTCCCGGTCGACCTGCGGCACTCCTGGGACAGCCTGCGCGAACACGGCAACACCGGCGGGCCGGCCGTCCTGGATGTCCTCCGCCGTATCCACGAAGCCCCGCCCCCGCACGGCGCCCGCGGTCTGGTGGCCGCGTTCGGCCCGGGCTTCTTCGCCTCGGCGCTCACCGGGACCTGGCAGGACCACGACTGACGCGCATTTCGTATGGGGCGGGCGGACCGTACGGGAGTTGGGTGCGGCCGCGGTCGTGTCCGGGTGGGAGTGGGGGCGCTTCGGTGGGGGCTTCGACAGAGGTCGGCGGTGCGGTGACTGTACGACGGCGCCTTGGCCGTCGGGGCCGTACGTGTCGTGCGGTGCGGGCTGCTCGGGCACCGACAACGCTTGCTCGTACGTCTCCACGGCCCCCGGCCGGCGGGTGGGTCCGCGTGTTCTCGGTCTCGGGCGGTCCGGTGCCGGGCCACCGTGGTGCACCCGTCTCCGGTACATTCGGCGGAGCCGCCGCGCGTGGGTGTCCGGAATGCCGGAATGTGCGGAAGTGACGGAAAACCCGGCCCTGGCGTCGTAAAGGCCCAGGTCAAAAAGGGTGCTCCCCGCGCACGCGGGGCTGGTCCCAGCGCCTTGACGCGCCGGAAGCCTTCCATCGAGTGCTCCCCGCGCACGCGGGGCTGGTCCCGACTTCAACTTCGGCAAGACCTACGCCGCGAAGTGCTCCCCGCGCACGCGGGGCTGGTCCCATCACGTCAGCCACGGGACTCACCACCCGGCTGTGCTCCCCGCGCACGCGGGGCTGGTCCCCCCACCCCGCCGCATGGCACCTGCACGGACGCTGTGCTCCCCGCGCCCGCGGGGATGGTCCCGTGCGGGACCACACCGAGGTGAAGCAGGCCATGTGCTCCCCGCGCCCGCGGGATGGTCCCGTGATCAACGCGAGGTTGCTTCAGTGCGTTGAGTGCTCCCCGCGCACGCGGGGATGGTCCCTTCGGAATGGGCGCCGAGGAACTCCTGCGCATGTGCTCCCCGCGCCCGCGGGGATGGTCCCTTGCTACGGGGGGAGATGTGGTCAACCACCCGGTGCTCCCCGCGCCCGCGGGGATGGTCCCCGGCTCGCGTCGCCCGCGCCCGTGCTCGGGATGTGCTCCCCGCGCCCGCGGGGATGGTCCCCAGGGGTTCGGTGCCGTTCGGGGTACGAATCTCGTGCTCTCCGCGCACGCGGGGCTGGTCCCCGAGGTCGTACTCGCTGAGTCCGTCAAGGTCTGTGCTCCCCGCACATGTGGCGATGCCAGTCGGGGGACAGGGCAGTTCGGCTTCATCGTGCAGGCGTTGCGGCGGCCGCGTGGATGTATCGGTTTGGGCGGGACGGGTTGGGGGCGTAGGTGCGCCGTCGTCAGCAGCGAGGACTGGGTCTCCGGTGCCAGTGAGGCGGGGGTGGACCGGCGGCGAAGCGATCGGGACGAGCCGCTCGGAAGCGGCGGATTGAGGGGGTCGCCGGTTCGGGGCCGGCGGTTACGCGGGTGTTGCGGGGGAGCCAGTTCTTTCGGGGTGGGGTGTGGGTCGATGGCGACTCAGTCGTGCGGAGGGCTCTGTAGGGGCGCTCGGGTTGGAGGTAGGGGTGTGCCATTCGCGGGGGCTCGGGACGTCGACTGATGGGGGTCTGGCCCGTGCAGCACACCGGTTGTCAGGGCCGAACGTGGAGTGCGGTGCGTGGCTCGCGCAGCCGGTTGCGGTGCGTGCGTACAGCGCCAAGATGCTTAGGCTGGCAGATACGGTGCCGGACTTTTGTTTCCGAGCCGGTCGGCATGCGGCCCACATGGTTCACTCGCTGCTGGGCGTTCGGCAGGGCGGTTGCATAGGGAGGTCTGAAATGTCCGAAACTTTGGAGGTGATGGGAAAGCTGGTCCCGGCTGCGTAAAGGGCCAGGTCGCGAAGGGTGCTCCCCGCGCGTGCGGGGTTGGTCCCGGCTTCGATCTCGGCCTCGAAGGTGTCAACCAGTGCTCCCCGCGCGTGCGGGGTTGGTCCCCTGGTGCCGGCTGCTCCGTTCTGCGCGGCCGGGTGCTCCCCGCGCGTGCGGGGTTGGTCCCGCTCCGCATCACCGTCGCCGCCCTGATGCGCGGTGCTCCCCGCGCGTGCGGGGTTGGTCCCCTCGACCGCGCCGGCACGCCGACCGGTTCGGAGTGCTCCCCGCGCGTGCGGGGTTGGTCCCCCGTACTGGGCGCTCCAGTCCTACATCAAGGAGTGCTCCCCGCGCGTGCGGGGTTGGTCCCCGTCATGCCCTCAAGCGGGGCGTACCGGGTCTGTGCTCCCCGCGCATGCGGGGTTGGTCCCTCGCCCAAGAAACTTGGTGCGACACGCCCCAAGTGCTCCCCGCGCATGCGGGGTTTATCCCCTGCTCCGGCAGTCCCCGGCGCTCGCCGAGGCGTGCTCCCCGCGCGTGCGGGGTTGGTCCCGGGGCGAGGTCGTCACGCAGCTTGGCGGCGTGGCGCTCCCCGCGCGTGCGGGGTTGGTCCCGGCCGTCCTCCGCAGCAGCGTTGCACCGGACCGTGCTCCCCGCGCGTGCGGGGTTGGTCCCCACAGGGCCATGACGCAGTCGGTCAGGCCCTTGTGCTCTCCGCGCCCGCGGGGCTGCTTCCCGGGTGGGGTGCCCGGCACCCCGGAAGTGCGGCTCTGCACGAAGAGACGGGCGGGTCAGGGGTTGGAGAAGAAGGCGAACGCCTGGGTCGCGTCGGCGACAGCCTCGGGGTGGACGTCGTCCGCGGTGCGGCCGGCCGCGATCTTGTGCCAGGTAGTGCGCGCGAGGACGCGCTGGGTCGCGAGGAGTTGGGCCGCGAGAAGGTGAGCACCGAGATCGGCCCCGAGGGCGTCGGCCAGGGCCGCTTCGTCGTCGAGTTGGTAGCGGGTGAGGCGGCCCGCCAGGGCAGGCGTGTCGAAGACGAGGCGGTGGAAGGCGACGACGGCCGGGTGGTCGTTGAGGCCGGTGACGGGGTCGCGGCGGTCGAGGCCGGCGCGGAAGTGGGCGTGGAGGGCGGCGGCGGGGGAGACCCCGGGGCCGCGGTCGCGGACGACGCGGGCGGCCTCGCCCTGGTGGTCGGCGAAGCGGTGGAGGACGAGGTCCTCCTTCGTGGGGAAGTAGCGGAAGAGGGTCGGCTTGGAGACCTCGGCCGCGGCGGCGACGTCGTTGACGGACACGGCGTCGAAGCCGTGCGCCAGGAAGAGGGAGATGGCCGCGTCGGCGATGGTGTCGCGCGTGCGGGCCTTCTTGCGGGCACGCAGCCCCGTCGGCTCGTCGGTCACGCGCACACCGTAGCATTTGTGACCAGGTTGCTTTTGTGTATGAGTTGCTTTTGTGACCGGGTAACGGTTTCATGGCCGGGTGCAGACGACGGACACCCTCCCCGTACTCGTGACCGGCGCGACCGGCCGGATCGGCCGCGCCGTGGTCGACCGGCTCCTGGCCGCGCGCGTGCCGGTACGCGCCCTCGTACGCCGACCGGAAGCCGCGGAACAACTACCGCCGCAGGTCCAGGTATTCACCGGCGACCTGACCGAACCGGCCTCGCTGGACGCCGCGTTGGACGGCGCGGGCACCGCCCTCCTCGTCTGGACCGCCCCACCGCAGACCGTCGGCGCCGTCGTCGAGAAGCTGGCGGCCCGCGTACGGCGGGTGGTCTTCCTCTCGTCCCCGCACCGCACCCCGCACCCGTTCTTCCAACAGCCCAACCCCATGGGCGAGTTGCACGCGGACATCGAGCGGCACATCGCGGCTGCGGGACTGGCCGCGACCATCGTCCGCCCGGGCATGCTTGCCTCGAACGCGCTGGCCTGGTGGGCGCCCGCGCTCCGGGCCGGCGAGACCGTACGGTGGCCGTACGCCGCCGCCGAGACCGCGCCGGTCGACGACCGCGACGTCGCGGACGTCGTGGCCCGTACGCTCTGCCAGGAGGCGCACGCCGGGGGCGACTACGTCCTCACCGGCCCCGACGCGCTCACGCACGCCGCCCAAGTGCAGGCCATCGGCGCGGCGTTGGGGCGCCGCCTGACCTTCGAGGAGATGACGCCGGACGAGTTCCGGCGCCTGTCGGAGGGTACGGCGCCCGCGCCCGTCGTCGAGATGCTGCTCGCCGCGTGGCGCGCGGCAGTCGGTCCGCCCGCGTACGTCACCACCACGGTGGCCGACCTCCTCGGAACGCCGCCCCGTACGTTCGGCCAGTGGGCCGCCGACCACGCTGCCGCGTTCACGCGCGACCGCCCCTGACGCCCGACCACGCCTCCGCGTTCGCCCGCGACCGCCCCTGACGCCCCGAAGCGCGTCCGCGCTGTCGGCTCATCAGTCCGCCGTTGCCGGCGGACGGGTCCGCGACCTCCGCCGGGGGCATTCCGTTCGCATGAGGGCCCTCAGGGACTGTTCGGAGTCCTGATCAGCATCCGCAGCGCCTCGACCAGCCGCGCCGCGTCCTTCGCGCCGAGCGGGGCGAGGAACTCGCGTTCCGCCGACTCGCGAGCGTCTTCCGCATCGGCCAGCACCCGCTTGCCCAGCTCCGTCAACTCGACGACATTGCGGCGGCGGTCCTCCTTGCTGCGGCGCCGCTCCACCAACTCCTGGCCCTCCAGGACGTCGACGAGCGCGACCATCGTCGTGCGGTCCACGCCCAGCCGCCGCGCGGCCTCCACTTGCGACAGCGGGTGGCCCGCTGCCAGCACGGCGAGCACCGCCAACTCCCGCGCGTCCAGTCCGAACGGGGCCAGGGCGGGCCCGGCACGCTCGGCCAGCCGAAGCTGCGCGTGCTTGAGCAGGTAGCCCAGCCGTATGCCGAGCAGATCCTCGACCGCCGCTCCGTCGTCGTCGTTCTCCGCCATCCCGGCATCTTAACCACCGGGCTGATGGTCAGCGAGACTGACGATCAACTAGGGTGACGGTCATGCCTCTTGACGCACCCCAGCGCGTGCTCCGGTTCGGAGTCAAGACGACGCCCATGCACTTGGCCTACGACGACATCCTCCGCGTCTGGGAGGAGGCCGACGAACTGCCCGCACTCGACGACGCCTGGCTGTGGGACCACCTGATGCCGCTGGCCGGACCGCCCGGCGGCGCCGTCCTGGAAGGTTGGACGCTGCTGGCCGCACTGGCCGCTCGGACCACCCGGCTCCGCCTCGGCCTTCTCGTCACCAGCAACATGCTGCGCGCCCCGGCCCACCTCGGAAAGATCGCCACGACCGTGGACGTGATCTCCCGTGGGCGCCTGATCATGGGCCTGGGCGTCGGCGGCACGCGACAGCCCGACGGCCCCAACCCGGCCGTCGCCGAGTACGCCGCCTACGGCCTCCCGCTCCCGAGCCCCGGCGAGGGCCTGGCCCGGCTCACCGAGACGATCACCATCCTGCGCCGGATGTGGACCGAGGAGGTCTTCGACCACGACGGGCCCTTCACCACGCTGCGCGCCACCCGCAACGGTCCCGGTCCGGTCCGGCCCGGCGGCCCGCCGCTGCTGCTCGGTGGATGGGGCAACCGCACGCTGCGCATCATCGCCGAACACGCCGACATCTGGAACGTGCCCGGCCCGCCCCACAACGGCACCGACTGGATCGCCGAGCGCGTCCGCGTCCTGAACGCGCACTGCGAGGCGATCGGCCGCGACCCCGCCGAGATCACCCGCTCCGCCCAGATCATCGTCGACTACGCCGACCCCGCCGCCACCCGCACCCACGTCCACGCGCTCGCGGCCGCTGGAATCCAGCACGTCGCGCTCGCGCTGCCCCGACCGTACCCGGACCATGCCGCCCGCTGGCTCGTCGACGAGATCGTCACCCCTGTCCATGAGGAGGGAGCCTGACGGGATCTCCGCGGCAACCC
Source organism: Actinacidiphila sp. bgisy144 (assembly GCF_057708105.1). Lineage (NCBI taxonomy): Bacteria > Bacillati > Actinomycetota > Actinomycetes > Kitasatosporales > Streptomycetaceae > Actinacidiphila > Actinacidiphila sp. bgisy144. The sequence goes on from NZ_JBYIRM010000030.1 coordinate 81,308, forward strand.
ACGAGGGCGCGCACCAGTTCCCGACGCCCCCGACCCGGCCGCGGCCCCCGCGGTCAGCGGAAGGTGTGGACCACCTCGATCCGCCCCACGATATGGGCGTTGAACTCATCCAACTCCTCCGCCGGCACCCACAGTTCGAGGATCGTCCGGCCCCCGACCTGCCGTACGGGGTAGCGGGTGAGGAAGTCCGAGGAGACCTCGAAGCGCGTCACGAAGCCGGCGCCGCTGTGCGGCACGTTCCAGTCCCGGGCGATCCGGATCGCGTACTCCTCGTCGAGCACCGGGTAGAAGATCGGCTGCTCGGGCAGCCGCGGCGGCCACGCCCGCCACCCGAGCGCCCGGACGAGCGCCAACTCCTCCGGGCCGGTGGGGCGCCACAAGGTCGTCGTCCCGCCGTTCACGTCCCCACCGCCCTCTCCGTAAGCGGGCCGCCACCGCAACGCCCCCCGGGCTCCCGGACGATACCGGCGCGCCCCGCCCCCCGACCACGGGATTTCGGAGCGGAGCGGGCACCCGTCAAAGAGGGCCGGTGCCCACCGAAAACCCCCGGCCCCGCCCCCAACCCTGCCCTCAAACCCCCCACTTGCCCCCCTTTGCCCACCCCACCCCCACCCCTTTCCTTGACACCCCTCCAACCCCCGGAGGAACATCATCTGTCAATCTCCTGACAACGTTGTCGGGTTCGGCCCTGTCGCCCGCCCAGCCGGGCGCAGCGGCCGTTCCCCTGCCGATCACCTTGTACGCCTCGTACGCCACGTACTTCACGAAGGGCAGGATTGGTGCACGACTCAACCCCGCACCGGACGGTCGCCGGCCGCCGCAGGCGCAGAGCCGCCTGCGCGCTGGCCGCGGCCTCCGCACTCCTCGGACTCGGCCTCGGCGCCGGGACCGCGAACGCCGCCTCGGCGAACACCTCCGCGGCGAAGGGCGCGCCCGCCGACCCGGCCGCCACCGTCAACCCGCTGATCGGATCGTCCAACGCGGGCAACACGTACCCGGGTTCGGTGGTCCCGTTCGGCATGCTCGCCTGGAGCCCGCAGAACTCGACGGGCAACCAGTTCTCCACGCCCGCCCCCGGCGGCTACCGGTACGACGCCACGAAGATCCGCGGCTTCAGCCTCACCCACCTCAACGGCGTGGGCTGCTCCGGCGCGAACGGCGACATCCCGATCATGCCGTACGTCGGCGACGTGGACTCCTCGCCGAGCGCGGACACCAAGGACGCCACGTACGCGAGCACCTTCAGCCACGCCAACGAGACGGCCTCGCCCGGCTACTACAAGGTCGGCCTGGACAGCGGCGCCAGCGCCGAGCTGACCACCACCGAGCGCACCGGCACCGGCGAGTTCGGCTTCCCGGCGGACAAGCCCGCCAGCATGCTGCTGCGCACCTCCAACTCCGAGAGCGGCAGCAGCGCCGCCGACGTCCACGTGGACGAGGCGACGCAGACCGTCACCGGCTCGGTCAGCGCGGGCAACTTCTGCGGCCCGCAGAGCGCGAACAACCGGCACGACCTGTACACCCTGTACTTCACCGCGCACTTCGACCAGCCGTTCGCGAAGGTCGGCACTTGGACCGACGGGACGCTGAACCCCGGCTCCACCTCGGCCTCGGGCGGCACCGGCTACAACTCCAGCGGCAACGCGGCCGCGGGCAAGGGCTCCGGCGCCTACGTCACCTTCGCCAAGGGCACCACCCACGTTCAGGCCAAGGTCGCGATCTCGTACGTCAGCGCCGCCAACGCCGAGGCGAACCTGCGCGCGGAGAACCCGCCGAAGAAGACGTTCGCCGCGGTACACACGCAGGCCGTCGCAGCCTGGAACACCGCGCTGCGCAAGGTCCAGGTCTCCGGCGGCAGCGACGATCAGACCAGCACCTTCTACACCGCGCTCTACCACTCGATGCTGGAGCCGACGCTCACCAACGACGTCAACGGCCAGTACCTGGGCGGCGACCGCAAGGTGCACCGGCTCGCCAAGGGCCAAAAAGCGCAGTACGGCACCTTCTCCGGCTGGGACCAGTACCGCGCTCAGGTGCAGCTGCTGACGCTGCTCCAGCCGAAGGTCGGCAGCGACTATGCCCAGTCGCTGTACAACTACGCGCAGCAGCGCGGCGGTGAGTGGGACCGCTGGCTGCTGGAGAACGGCAAGACCAGCGTGATGTCCGGCGACCCCTCCGACGCCGCGCTCGCCGGGATCTACGCTTTCGGCGGCACCGACTTCGACGCCAAGGGCGCCCTCGCCTCGCTCGTCAAGGCCGCCACGGTGCCGACCGCCAACGACTCCGACAGCTCGGGCTGCAACGTCGAGTGCGTCGGCCAGCGCCCCGCGCTCGACCAGTACCAGGCGCTCGGCTACGTGCCCGCCGACAACTGCCACTGCTGGGGCGGCGCCGCCGAGACGCTGGAGGACGCCGCGGCCGACTTCGGCATCTCGCAGCTGGCCGGCCAGCTCGGCGACCGCTCCGACGCGCAGAAGTTCTCGCAGCGCAGCGGCAGTTGGAGCAACGTCTTCGACCCGAACGCCACCGCACAGGGCGGTTGGATGCGCAACCGCAACTCCGACGGCTCCTGGGCCGGCACCAACTTCAGCCCCGCCACCGGTGACGGCTTCGTGGAGGGCACCAGCTCGCAGTACAGCTGGATGGTCTACTCCGACATCGCCGGCCTCGCCCAGGCGATGGGCGGGAACAAGGCGGCCATCGACCGCCTCGACGCCTTCTTCCACGACGCCGACGGCAGCTTCGACTTCACCGCCGACGACCCGACGAAGAACGACCCGACCAACGAGCCCGACATCAACGCGGCCTACCTGTACGACTACTTCGGCGCTCCGTACAAGACGCAGGAGACCACCCGCGCCGAGACCGACACGCTGTGGACCAACACCCCCGGCGGCATCCCCGGCAACGACGACGCGGGCACCATGTCGTCCTGGTACGTCTTCTCCGCGCTCGGCATGTACCCGCAGGTGCCCAGCCGCGCCGACCTGGTGCTCACCGCGCCGGTCTTCCCGCACGCGGTGATCCACACCGGCCACGGCAAGTCCATCACGGTCAACGCGCCGCAGACCTCGGCGAAGAACGTCTACATCCAGAGCCTGCGCACCAACGGCAAGAGCTCCGACCAGCCCTGGGTGCCCGCCTCCTTCGTCACCCACGGCGGCACCCTGGACTACACCCTGGGCAGCACCCCGAACACCAAGTGGGGCAGCGCCGCCAAGGACGCGCCGCCGTCCTTCCGCGACGGTGAGGCGCCGTTCTTCGCCAGCACCGCGCCCGACGCGGTCAAGGCCGAGCCCGGCACGTCGGCGGACAGCACGCTGAACCTCTCGACGATCCAGGACAGCCGCCAGGACGTGCGCTGGTCGGCGTCCGCGCCCGACGGGATCACGCTCAGCCCGGCGAGCGGCCGGATCAGCCTGCCCGCAGGCGGCACGGCCAGCGCGAAGCTGTCGGTCTCCGTCGCCAAGGACACCAAGTCCGGCGTCTACGAGGTGCCGATCACCCTGACCTCCTCGGCCGCCGCGGCCGGCAGCACCCCCGCCCCCAAGGCGTGGCTGTCGGTGACGGTCGGGGTCAAGGGCAGCATCAGCTGGTACGTCAACAACCGCGGCATCTCCGCCGACGACACCAACCCGGCCGCCAACTTCGACGGCGGCGGCTGGAGTTACTCGGCGAAGGCACTGGCCGCGGCCGGGGCCACCCCCGGCAGCACCGTCTCCGTGAACGGCTTCGACTTCACCTGGCCGCAGGTGACCGCGGGCGCCCCGGACAACATCCAGGTCGGCGGCGGTGATCAGGTGCTGGACGTCTCCAAGACGTCGGCGGGCGCCACCCGGCTCAGCCTGCTGGGCAGCGCGGACGACGGGCCGACCAGCGGCACCGCCACCCTCACCTACACCGACGGCACCACCCAGCAGGCCGACATCGGCTTCAGCGACTGGACCCTCGGCGGGGGCGGCGACCAGCCCTCCTTCGGCAACATCACCGCGGTGCACACCACGTACCGCGACGTGATGGGCAGTCCCACCACCGACCCGGTGGGCACGGACGTGTTCGCGACCGCGCCCATCGCCCTCCAGGCGGGCAAGCAACTCGCCTCGGTGACGCTGCCGGCCACCACCTCGGGTGGCGACATGCACGTCTTCGCAGTGGCGACGGCGTAACGCACACCGCGGGCGGCCGTCCCCGGGCTCTCCTGCCCGGGGCGGCCGCCCGCGGCTGTTCGCGCGCCGCCGGATCAGTCCGCCGGATCAGTCCGCCGGGCGGACCGACACCGCGCGGGTGCCCGCGGTCAGCCCGTCGAGCACCACATACCCCTCCTCGGCCGCGGCGTCGTACGCCTTGGCCTTCTTCCCGTTCCAGGCCAGCTTGCCGTCCACCCGCACACTGACCGCCTTCCCGTCGGTGGGCACCGCGACGCTGCCCCGGGTGCCGCCCGGCACCCGCAGTGTCAGCGCGAACGCACCCTGGCCGGGGTGGCGCCAGTCCACGCCCAACGGTCCGTGCGGGGTGGGCAGTTGGCCGCGCGCCCAGGCCACCGAGCCGGGCCGGGGCCGTACTGACCAGGTGGTGAAGCCCGGAGCGGTCGGCCGGGCGCCGAGCAGTTCGTTGGTGAGCGCCGGGACGACGCCGGTGGACCAGCCGTGCGCCATGCTCGTGTAGGCGCCCTCGTACAGCGAGCCGTCCGGGCCGATGCCCTCCCAGTTGGTGATGCCCGGGTCGTGGCGGTCCATCCAGCCGTAGGTGCGGCGGATCTGGTCCAGCGCGGAGTCCGCGCGGCCGGTGCGGAAGCGCGCGACCAGCTCCGGGTAGGAGGTGAAGGCGTAGACCCGCTGCGAGGCGCCGTCGAAGAGCGTGTCGTTGTCCATGAACGCGTTGCCGTAGGGCAGCACCGTGGTGGCGTCCAGGTGGGCCAGCGCGGAGGCGGCGCGGCTCGCGTCGGCGACCCCGGCGGTGATCGCGATGGCGTTGCCGTCCTGGGCGTGCCGGGCCGGGCCGGTGGCGGAGTCCAGGTAGGCGCCGGCGGCCGCGTCCCACAGGTGGGCGTTGACCGCGTTGGCGACGGTGGCCGCGCGGGCCGTCCAGCGCGCCGCGTCGGCGGAGTTGCCGAGCCAGCCGGCGAGCGAGGCGGCGTCGTTGAGCGCCTGGACGTAGTTGGCGTTGTAGTACGTGATCTGCCCGGAGCGGCCGAGGAAGGCGTAGTCGCCGTACCCGGACGTGCCGTTGAGGCCCTTGCTGAGCAGCCCGTCCCCGTCGGTCACCGACGGGTACCAGGAGTCGAGCACCTTCGTCAGCTGCGGGTAGTAGCCGGTGGCGTAGCCGCGGTCGCCGGTGTGCAGGACGTAGTCCCAGCTGCAAGTGACCCACCACAGCGGGTAGTCGAAGAGCGGGAGGGTGTAGCCGTTGATCGACGCGGGCGGTATCCAGCCGTCGGAGCGCTGGTGGTCGGCGAGGTCGGCGAGCACGTTGCGGGCGGCCTCGGCCGCGTCGTCGTGGGTGAGGTACAGCGTGCGGGCGGAGACCGCGAGGTCCCCGACGTACGGGTCCCGGTCGCGCTTGGCGCCGTCCTGGAGGACCGACTTGCCGTCCAGGGACGGGCTGTCGGCGCCGCGCGGGTCGATGTCGTCGGACCGGAAGGTGTCGGTGACCAGCTCGTTGGTGTACGCGGCCCCGTACCAGTAGCGGTTGAGGTCGTCGTCGGAGCTGAGGAACCAGCCGCTGTACGACTCGGGCGTGCCCAGGTAGGCGGTGAACTCCAGCCACACCTCGTCGATGGACACCTCGCCCCACGGCTGGGCGGCCGGGGCGTCGGAGGCGAGGGCGTCCAGGCTGATCTGGAGGTAGCGGAAGCCGTGCAGGCCGTCGGCGTAGACCTGGTCGCCGCTCTGGTAGCCCTTGGTGTCCTTCCAGTCCGTGCCGCCGGCCGGCACCGCGACCTGGTCGGTGCCCTGGGAGGCCACCCCGGACTGGTCGGCCCGGGTGAAGTCGCTGCGCTCGGTGAGGTATTCGACGGTCTCGGAGAACGCCAGCCGCACGCCGGGGGAGTTGTCCGACGCGGAGCTGAACCTGATGTGCGGGTAGCCCACCACGACCTTGCCGAAGTCCACCACGACGCGGGGGACATCGTTGTCAGGCAGCAGGCCGGGATAGACCTCGTTGATCCGGGTGAACTCGCCCTGGGGCGTGCTCTGGTCGGCGGTGACGCTGATCCGTACCTGGGTGGTGGACACGGTGGCGGCGAACGGCACGGCCCGCTGGACCTGGGTGTTGCCGCTGACGGTGGCGGCCGGCTGCCAGGCGGCGCCGTCCCACGTCTCCACGGTGAAGTCGCTCGGTACGCCGTCGGCGTTGGACAGCAGGGTGATGCCCGGCAGCGACAGGGGCGCGGTCGTGGTGACGGTGAGGGTGTCCGGATACGCCGCGAGGGTGTCGTCGTTCCAGAAGGTACCCGGGTCGCCGTCGATCGCGTTGGCCGCGTCATAGGTGCGCGGCCGGCCGTCGTCGCCGTTGTTGGGGGCGTGGGCGGAGGAGGCGGTGGCGGTGGTGCCGTCCGGCCAGCGCGGCGGCTGCGGGGGCTGCGGGCGGCTCAGCTTGGTGCTGCCGCCGCCGGGGGTGAGCAGCGCGTCGGGGTCGGTGACGGCGCCGCTGCTGCGCAGGATGCCCACCGGGCGGACGGTGCGGTCGGTGGGGCCCTGGAGGTAGCGGTGCCAGTCGGCTCCGGGGCTTTGGGGCGCCGCCGGGTCTGGCGTGCTGCCGGTGCGGGCGGGGTCGGCGGCGGCGGTTCCGGCGGCGCCGAAGGTGAGCCCGGCGGCCGCGAGGGCGGCGCCGCCGAGTCCGGCTCTCATCACGGTGCGGCGCTGGGGTCCGTGGGGGCGGGGTTCGCCGGCGGGGGAGTCGGCGGGGGAGTGGGGCATGGGGCGGCTCCAGACGGGGGTTGGTCATATGAAACGATTCAATGACGCAGTGCGGCTTGAGGCTACAAGCGGGTGCGGACGGCGTCCAGATCTCGCGCGGTGCCGAATCGGGTGCGGCCGGGTGCTTCGTCCGTGTGACCCGGCCGCGGATCGCCGACGCCGACGGCCTGCGGCTCACGGCGTTCGCCACCAGCACCGCCGAAATGCCGAGCGCCGTACTGGAACTGCGGCACCGCCAACGCGCCACGGCCGAGGGCCGCATCCTCGACGGCATCGCGGTCTCCACCACCAACACCTACGGCGACACCGGCCAGTCGGTGCCGGTGACCGTGCCCGCCGGGCTGACGGCCGACGTCGTCTCCGGCGGCACCGCCCCCGCCTCCTGCTCCGGCCTGACGGTGCCCACCTACACGGTCCCGGGCTACTAGCCGGCCGCGGTGCGGCCTTCGCTTCCTGCTACGCCGGCAGGCGCGGGACGCTGTCCAGCAGCCGGCGGGTGTAGGGGTGGGCAGGGGCGCCCAGCACCTGGCCGGTGTCGCCCTGTTCGACGACACGGCCCCGTTCGAGGACCGCGGTGTGCTCGCAGAGGGACGCGACGACGGACAGGTCGTGGGAGACCATCACGATCGTCAGGTCGTACTCCTCCTTCAGTTCGGCGAGGAGGTCGACGACCTTGACGCGGGTGGTGACGTCGAGCGCGCTGACCGGTTCGTCGGCGAGCAGGACGCGCGGGTCGCAGACCACGGCCCGCGCGATCGCGATGCGCTGGCGCTGGCCGCCGGAGAACTCGTGCGGGTAGCGGCTCGCGGCATCCGCGGGCAGCCCGACCCGTTCGAGGGCGGCGGCGACCTTGGGGGCGGCGGTGCTCCGGCTGTCGATGCCGAGGGAGCGCAGCGGTTCGGCGACGATCGCGGCGACGCGGCGCCGGGGGTCGAGGGAGGAGTAGGGGTCCTGGAAGACCACCTGGACGCTGCGGCGGAAGCGGCGCAGCTGCTGCCGGTCGCGCGCGGTGAAGGGGTCGCCGTCGAAGCGGACGGTGCCCGCGGTGGGCCGCAGCAGCCCCGACAGGAGCCGCAGCAGGGTCGTCTTGCCGGCGCCGGACTCGCCGACGAGGGCGAGGGAGCGGCCGGGTTGGACGGCGAAGGAGACGTCCCGGACCACGTCGGCGGCGCCTCCCCGGTAGCGCACTGCCACGTCGTCGAGTTCCAGGAGCGGCGTCCCCGGCCGCTCCGCCGTCTTCGCGTGGGCCCGGACCGGGGTCATCGTGCGCTCCTTCGGTCCAGCGCGTCCTGCAACTTCCGTGCGCCCGCGATGAGTTCCCGGGTGTACTGCGCGCGGGGCGCGGTGACGACGTCGAGCACGGCGCCCTCCTCGACGGCGCGGCCGTCCTTGAGGACGAGGGCGCGGTCGGTGATGCGGGAGACCACGGCGAGGTCGTGGCTGACGAACAGGACGGCCATGTCGCGTTCCCGGACGAGGGTGTCGAGGAGGTCGAGCATCTCGGCCTGCACGGACACGTCGAGCGCGGTGGTGGGCTCGTCGGCGATGAGCAGGCTCGGTTCGCAGGCCAGTGCCATGGCGAGGGCGACGCGCTGGCGCTGGCCGCCGGAGATCTCGTGCGGGAAGGCGCGCGCGATGCGCCGGGGTTCGGGCAGCCGGACGCGGTCGAGCCCTTCGAGCACGGCGGCGCGCAGGGCGGCGCCCTTCAGGCCGGTGCGGCGACCGAGCGGACCGGCGATCTGGCGGCCCAGCCGCATCAGCGGGTCCAGGGCGGTCAGCGGTTCCTGGAAGACGACGGCCGCGTCCTTGCCGCGTACGGCGTTGAGGCGCCTTTCGGGGGCGCCGACGATCTGGGTGCCGGCGAGCTCCACGCTGCCGGAGGCGGTCATGCCCTCGGGCAGCAGACCGAGGACGGCAAGCGTGGTCAGCGACTTGCCGGAGCCGGACTCGCCGATCAGGCCGAGCCGCCCGCCCCGGTCGACGGAGAAGGTCAGGCCGTCGACGAGGGTACGTCCCGCGGCGGTGCGGATGGTCAGGTCGCGTACGTCGAGGAGGGTCATGCCCGCCTCCCGCGGCCGGCCGGGTCGAGGGTGTCGCGCAGCCCGTCGGCGACGAGGTTGACGCCCACGACGAGCACGACGAGCAGGATGCCGGGGGCGAGCGCGCCCGCGGGGGCCGTGGTGAAGGTGGCCTGGGCCTCCTGGAGCATCCGCCCCCACGAGGCGTTGGGCGGGGGAGCGCCGAGGCCGAGGTAGGACAGTCCGGCTTCGGCGAGGACCGCGAGGCCGAACTGGAGGGCGAGGTTCACCACGAGGGTGGGCCAGATGTTCGGCAGGACGTGCCCGAGCACCGTACGCGGCCAGGAGGTGCCGGAGGTCCGTGCCGCGGTGATGTAGTCCTGGGTGAGGACCCGCTTGACCAGGATGCGGACCAGCCGGGCGACCACGGCGCTCTGCGCGAGGCCGATGGCGATGATCGCGGAGCTGAGGGTGGCGGAGCGGGCGGTGACGACGAGCATCGCCAGCAGCAGCGTCGGGAACGCGATGAGGATGTCGAGGAACGCGGCGAGCGTGTCGTCGAGCCAGCCCTGGGCGAACGCGGCGAGCACCCCGAGGGTGACGCCGATGAGCGCGGCGATGGCCACCGAGCCGAGTCCGGCCTCGACGGCGATACGGGAGCCGGTCATCAGCTGGGTGAACAGGTCGCGGCCGAGCTTGTCGGTGCCCAGCAGATGCCCGCCGCCGGGCCCGGCGAGCCGTCCGCCGGAGGTGTCGTCGGTGGCGTAGGGCGTCCAGAACGCGGAGACCAGGGCGAGCAGCACGATCAGGCCGGTCAGGGTCACACCGGACACCAGGGTGGCAGAGCGGCGCCGCCCGGCGGGGACGGGCTCGACCTCCTCGGTGAGCAGGTCGGGGGCGGCGGTCATCGGGCACCTCCGGAGAGCCGTCCGCGTAGCCGTGGGTCGATGAGCCGCTGCACCAGGTCGGCGGCGAAGCCGATCAGCAGCACGGCGAGGGTGGAGACGAACAGGACGCCCTGGATGACCGGGTAGTCGTGCTCCGAGATGCCGGTGGCGAGCAGGGAGCCGAGGCCGGGCAGCGCGTAGACCGACTCGACGACGACGGCGCCCAGCAGGGTGGAGGCCAGTTCGATGCCGAGGACGGAGATCACCGGCACGGAAGCGCTGCGCAGCCCGTGGCGCCACATCGCGCCGGCGAAGGACTCGCCGAGGGCCCGCGCGGTGCGCAGGTGGTCGCTGCCGAGGACGTCGAGGACGGCGGAGCGGACGTAGCGGGTCAGGGAGGCGCTCATCACCAGGGCGATGGTGAGCACCGGCAGGACGAGTGAGCGGACGGCGTCGCCCGGCGCGGACCAGCCGTCCGGGGGGAACCCGCCGGCGGGCAGCCAGCGCGCGTTGAGCGCGAACACCGAGATGAGGATCATGCCGAGCCAGAACACCGGGACGGCGATGCCCAGTTGGGATATCCCGCTGAGCAGTGCGCCGTACCAGCGGTGGCGTTTGTGGGCGGCGACGAAGCCGACGGGCACCGCGATGACGACGGCCAGCACGAACGCGGCCAGCGTCAGCGGCAGCGTGACGTCCAGGCGGGAGGTGACCTCGGGGCGGACCGGCAGCGAGCTGACGAAGGACGTGCCGAGGTCGCCGCGGGCCAGCTGCCCGATCCAGTGGGTGAACTGTCCGAGCAGCGGCCGGTCGGAGCCGATGGAGTGGCGGGCCGCGGCGATCTGCTCCGGGCTGGCGCCCACCGAGGTGAGCGCGTTGGCCGGGTCGCCGGGCAGCAGGCGCAGCAGGACGAACAGCACCACGCTCGCCAGCGCCAGCGACACCAGCAGGAACGCCAGGCGGCGCAGCAGGTAGCGCCCCATCAGCCCTTCTTGATGGCGTAGGCGTAGAACTGGGAGTTGAGGCCGTTGAGCGGGTAGCCGGACACCTTGGTGCTGGCCACGACGATCTGCGGGTAGAGGTAGAGCCAGTCGCTGGCCGCGTCCTTCGCGGTCTGCTCGTTGACCTTCTTCAGCAGCGCGGTTTGCTCGCCGGTGGTGGAGGCTTCCTCGGCCTCCTTGACCCACGCGGTGACCTGCTTGTTGTCGTAGCCCCAGTAGAAGTCCGGGTTGCCGTACCAGGTCAGGTCGCGGTCGTTGACGTGCTCCTGGAGGGTGGCGGTGAAGTCGTGGTTCTTGTAGACCTTCGTGTACCACTCGTCGGGCGTGACCGTGTTGATCTTGACGGTGATGCCGACCTTGGCCAGTTGCGACTTGACGAAGGTCGCGACGGTGGGGTGCGGGTCGTAGTTGGGTGTGTCGAGGGTGAAGCTGAAGCCCTTGGCGTAGCCGGCGGCGGCGAGGAGCTTCTTGGCGTCGGCGACGTTGTAGGCGTTGACGCCGGTGAGGTCCTCGTACCAGGGGTCGGTGGGCGGCACCATCGAGCCGATGAGCTTGCCGTAGCCGCCCCAGATGGACTCCAGGAGCTTCTTGTCGTCGATGGCCTCGGAGACGGCCTTGCGGACCTTGACGTCGGTGAAGGGCTTCGCCTTGTCGTTGAAGGCCAGCAGCAGCTTGGTGGTGGAGTTGCCGTCGTTGACCTTGTAGTTCTGGTTGCTCTTGAACTGGTCGAGGGCGTCGGGGGACTGCTCGCTGGTGACCACGTCCACGGCGTTGGTCAGCAGGGCGTTGTTGAGGGCGGTGGCGTCCTTGAAGTAGTGGAAGACGACCTGCGCGTTGGTGGCCGGGGTGCCCCAGTAGCCGGCGAACCGCTTCAGGCTCAGTGCGGAGCCGCGGGTCCACTTGCCGAGCTCGTACGGGCCGGTGCCGTCCTCGGTCGTCTTCAGGTTCTTCGCCTGGGAGTCGATGATCCAGACGTAGGAGAGGTTGTAGACGAAGGAGATCGACTTCTGCGACAGCGTGACCTTGACGGTGTGCGCATCGGGGGTGGCGATGTCCTTGACGACTTCGAGGTTGCTCTTGCGGGCGGACTGCGAGTCGTCGGCGAGGACCTTGCGCAGGCTGTACTTGACGTCGGCGCTGGTGAGTTCCCTGCCGCTGTGGAACTTCACGCCGTCGCGCAGGGTGAAGGTGTAGGTGAGGCCGTCGGCGCTCTTGGTGTAGCTCCTGGCGAGGAGGTTCTCGACCTTGCCGTCGTCGGTGAGCTTGAACAGGCCCTCGTAGACGTTGCCGTTGAGGGCCTCGGTGACGCCCTGGCCGCCGCCCGCGGTGTTGTCGAGGTTCTGCGGTTCGTACAGGGAGCCGATGTTGACGGTGGCGTCCTTGTTCCAGCCGCCGGACGAGGAGGCGCTGCTGCCACCGGAGCCGCCGCAGGCGGTGAGGGTGATCCCGAGGACGGCGGAGGCGGCGACGGCGTAGCGGGCGGTCTTGTGGATTCTCATGGTGTCCAGAGCGCTTTCGTGCGGAAGGTGCGAGGGGTGCTGCGGAGGGGGTCGATCAGTGCTGTGCGGCGAAGCCGTCGCGGAAGACAGGGCGCTTCTCGCCGGCGTGGACCGGCAGGTGGAAGCGGTTCTGCCGCGGCGGCATCGGACAGTTGTACTGATCGGAGAATCCGCAGGGCGGCACGAAGGCCCGGTTGAAGTCGAGGACGACACGGCTGTCGTCGTCGGTGCGCTGGACGAACAGGAAGCGGCCCGCGCCGTAGGTGGTGTCCCCGTTGGTGGGGTCGCCGAAGACGAGCAGGAGGGTGCCGTCGTCATCGAAGGCGCTGAGGGTGTAGGCGCGGCCGTCCACGGTGAGCGTGATGTCGCCGGGGACGACCAGGTCGCGGGTGCCGCCGTTGTCGCGCAGGTGCTCGAAGGCGACGCGGCGGGCGCCGGGGACGGGCGTGTAGTCGGCTTCCAGGACCCAGGAGGGGTCGTACGGGAAGGTCTCGACGCCCTCGAAGTGCGCGATGGCCGGCGAGTCCGCGTCCCACAGGCGCAGGCCGTGCTCGGGGGCGCCGGTGACCAGGTCGGTGCGGCGGAGGGTGGTGACCGTCACCGTGTCGGGAAGTCCCGCGCGGACGGCGTCGGCGTCCGCCTCCTCACCGGCGGGCAGCCAGCGGGTCTCGACGAGGGCGAGGTTCCCGGTGGGCGCGGTGAGGGCGCGCACGCGCTCGGCACGCCAGGTGTTCCACTGCTCCTCGGGGCCGGCGGAGGGCGAGGGCGAGGCGGGGAGCTGGGACACGGCGTACTCATTCGGCTAGAGGGTGGTGAACGTGACGCCCGTCACGGACCGTGAGGGGATGGCCAAAGCAAGTACTTTATCGGCCATAAGGTCTCCTAATGTCAAACCGTCGTCTCGCCATGCGGAACAACCTGTCTCACCGCCGGGCGTGCGCCCGCCGCCGGGGCCGGAAACCGTGGTCGAGCAGAAGGGGTCGGGCCTCCGGTCCGGGGCCCGTGCCCGTCGATCGGTCAGACGGCTTCGGGTTCCATGGCGAAGTACCCGGCCGCCGACCGCGGTGGTCCTGGCACGGCAGGAGCGCGGTCTTGCCGCGTGGACCGGAGGGCCCGCAACCGTCTGCTGCCGGTCAGGAGGTGTGGGGTGCGGGCGCGGCGAGGTGGTGGGTGAACCAGGCGCGGATGCGGTGGAGGGCGTCGAGCTGGTGGGCGCGTTCGGTGAGGCCGTGCCCCTCGCGGGGGTAGACGGCGAACTCGTGCGGGACGCCGAAGTGGCGCAGGGCGCGGTGGAAGGAGAGCGACTGCCCCAGCGGCACGTTGGTGTCGTCCTGGCCGTGGAGGATGAGGACGGGAGTGCGGACGCGGGCGGCGAAGCTGATCGGGCTGTGCGCGTCGTGGCGGTGCGGCCCCGGGCCCTCCCAGCCGCGGCTGCCGCTGAGCGCGCCCTCCAAGGCGCCTTCCTCGCCGATCGCGGCCTGCATGCCCCAGTCGCTGATCCCGGCGCCCATCATGGCGGCCCCGAACCGGTCGGTCTGCCCGACGGCCCAGGCCGCCATGAACCCGCCGTGGCTCCACCCGCCGATCCCCAGCCGGCCCGGGTCCGCGACGCCCGCCTCCACCAGCAGGTCGATCCCCGCCAGGATGTCCGTGAACTCCTCCGCGCCCAGCCGGCCCGCGACGGCCGCCGCGAACGCGTGGCCGTGACCCTGGCCGCCGCGCGGGTTGGGCAGGAACACGGCGAGGCCGGCCGCCGCGAGCCACTGGCCCGGATCGAACCAGCCGCTGGTCAGCTCGTCGGCCCAGCGGTGGTACGGGCCGCCGTGCACGAAGGTGACCAGCGGGAACGGGCCGTCCCCGCGCGTCCGGCCGGGCGGGAGGATCAGCAGGCCGTCGAGCCCGAGCCCGTCACCGGCCCGGTAGGACAGGCGCTCCTGGGTGCCCCAGGCGATCCGGCGCAGCTCGGGCCTGGTGTCCGTGAGCCGGGTCAACGGTCCCCGCGCCGCCCCGGCGAAGACGTCCATGGGGTGCGGCGCGGTGCTGACCAGCGCGGCGACGCGCCCGAGGCCGCGTACCGCGCCGCTGCCGGGATCGACCAGGTGCAGTTCGGCGGTGAAGACGCCCGGATCGGTCTCGGGTTGGGCCCAGCTGAGGACGGCGAGGGGTCCGCCGTCCGGCCGTTGGGACACGTCGACCACATGCCGGTCGCCCAGCCCGTCCACGGTCCGCAGCGTGCGCGTGCCGAGGTCGAGCAGCCGGAGCCGGGCGCTGGGGCCGCGCCCCACAGGATCGGGTCACCCGCGCTGTCCTCCCCGGCCCCGCCCGGCTCGTCCAGCGCCGATACGGCGACGGTGGCGCCGTCGGCCGACGGCCAGTGGTCCACGATGCCGCCCGGACGGTCGGTCAGCGGTCGCGGGGCGCCCACCGCCGTACCGTTCACCGGCACCTGGTGCAGCTGGCCGCCCGAACGGAAGACCAGCGAGGCCGAGTCGGGGCCCCAGCACGGGCGTTCGCAGGCCGTGAACCCGGCAACGACCGGCGCGGGAGGAGCGGAACCGTCGCTCGGGCCCACCCACAACCTGCTCGTACGCCCGCCGTCCGCGTCGAACGCCTCCACGCAGTACGCGACCAGGCGCCCGTCCGGCGAGACCGCGGGGGAGTGCGGCACGGCGCCGTCCACCAGCAGCTCGGCGCGTAGAGGCGTATCGGCGGTCAATGCTGCGGCCCGTTCCCCATGTGCTCCTCCAGCAGGGTGCGGAGGAAGGTGAGGGATTCGGCGGGGAGGAGGGCGGTGTCGCGCAGGGCGTCGAAGGCGACGCGTAGGGCTTCGACGTCTTCCGGGTCGTCGGTGAGGTGGCCGCTCCAACTGCCCTGGGTGTAGGCCACGGTGGAGCCGTCGCGCAGGGAGATCAGCTCCAACGAGCCGCGCAGGTGGTGCGGTCCGGCCGCGAACGGTACGACGTGCAGCGCGATCCCCGGCCACTGCGCGGCCTCGATCAGGTGCTCCAGCTGGGCCGTCCACGTCTGCGGGTCCCGCGCCTTGCGCCGCAGCGCCGCCTCGTCGATCAACGCCCGGTAATACACCGGCTCCGGCCCGGCCAAAGCCGTCTGGCGCTCCAACCGCTCCGCCACTTCGGCCGCCACCTGCTCCTCGGCCAACTGCGCCCCCTCCAACAGCTCTCGCGCATACGCCCGGATCTGGAGCAGGTCGGGAATCGTGTGGCCGGCGTACTCGCGGATGCGGGCCGCGTTCACCTCGAACGGCGCCGGACTCCGCACCAACTGGTCCTTCGTCTCCCGCTTCGCCAGGCGCCACAGCCGCTCCAGCAGGTCCCCGGTCCCGTACACCTTGTCCAGCATCCGGGCCACCTCCAGCGTGCCCAGGCGCTGCCCGCGCTCCAACCGGTGCAGATACGACTGCTCGTACATGCACAACGCGCCCAACTGCATGTAGCTCATCCCCGCCTTCTCGCGGAGTGCCCCGAGCTGACGTGCGTACAACGCCCGCGCCGAATGCGGGTCCGAGGCGATCACTGCCTCGTTGACCCCGACCCTGTCGGACATACGATTTCCCTTTCCCCCGGCCACCCATTACGGCTGACGCGTAGTTGTGCGTAGCGGAAATTCCGTGGCGCTTTCGAATTCGCCGAAAGCCGTCCGACGAGAAAGCCCCCGCGGCTAACTGGCCCCGATGCGTGCGGTATTGTGACACCGCTTGCACGTGCACGGCGGCAACGCCCCACGCGTGTAGTCCGGAACTCTTCCGGGGGCAACGTTGTAGCGCTTCCGGTGCTTGGCAAGCGTCGTATCCGTGCCCCGTTCCTTTCCTTGGCGGATCACCACCGGGAAGGCCAGCGTGGCCTAGAGTCCGGGCGTGTTCAACTTGCGGAATTTGGATGAGGAGTTGACGTAGCCGTTGAACCGCAAAGATCTGGAGCCCGACAGTTCTCCGGCCGCGGCATTCGGCGAGCGTCTGCGCAGGCTGCGGGATGCACGGGGATGGACGCAGGATGAGCTGGGCCAGCGCACGGGGTGCTCCGGCTCGCACGTATCGGCAGTGGAAACCGGTCGCCGCTCTCCAACTCAGCGGTTCGCGGCAAGTGCTGACCGGGCGTTGGGTACCGGTGAGCAACTACAGCGTGAGTGTCGAGCGGTCCGGCACACCGCACTCATCGAAGGCTTCCCGGAGTATGTGACCCACGAGGCTCGAGCAGCCGAGATCCGGCTGTACGAGGTCGGTGTCATACCCGGTCTCCTTCAGACGCCCGACTATGCCGCCGTTCTGGAAGCGGACGCGGTGCGGAGGGAGGCGATCACTCCCGAGCAGGCGGACGAGCGAGTTGCGCTCGTTGCGAGACGGCAGGCGGGCCTCGCGCGGTCACCGTCGCCGTTGATCATCGTGGTGCTGGACGAAGGGTGCATCCACCGGCCGATGGGAACTCCCGCGATCATGGACGCCCAGCTGGAACGCCTTGTCGAGTTCGCGGACCTGCCCAACACCGTGCTCCAAGTGGCCCCCTTCACCGTGGGGGAGCGTCGGCCGTTCAGCCTGCCCGTCACTGTGCTCACGATGCCGGACCGCTCGCTCATGTTGTACGCCGAATCGGCATACAGGGGACATCTTGAGCGCGAAAGCACGTTAGTGGTGCCCATGCTGACGGCCTACCATCAGCTACAGACAGAAGCGCTGTCACAGGCGGAGTCTGTCGCCTTGATCAATCAGTTGCGAAAGGGCACCCCGTGACGACCCAAACTCCGCGTTGGTTCAAGTCTTCTTACAGCGGCAACGGCGGCCAGTGTGTTGAGGTCGCGGCGAACCTCGTCGCCTCGCGCGGCGTGGTCCCCGTCCGTGACTCCAAGGACCCGTCCGGCCCGGTGCTGGACTTCCCGTCGGCCGCGTTCGCTTCCTTCATTGCAGGTGTGAAGTCGGGCGAGTTCGGCACCGTCTGACCCGGGTAGGTATGTCCTGTGCCGTCCACGGCGGCGGCACAGGCAGCCAACCGCGAAAGGGCACCCCGTGACGACCGAAACTCCGCGTTGGTTCACGTCCTCCTACAGCAACAACGGCGGCGCGTGCGTCGAGGTGGCCGCCAACCTCGTTGCCTTGTGCGGCGTGGTTCCGGTGCGTGACTCCAAGGACCCGTCCGGGCCCGTGCTGGACTTCCCGGCCGACGCGTTCACGTCGTTCGTCGCGGCTGTGAAGGCAGGGGAGTTCGGCACCGTCAGTCGGCGCGGCTGAGGTCCTTGCCGTACCAGATCTCCATGTACGGCCCCGTGCAGTAAGCCGGAATCTCGCGGTAGCCGTGGCGGACGTACAGCCCGCGGGCCTCGACCAGGTCGAGGCGGGTGTTGAGGACCGTACAGGAGGCGCCGAGCAGCCGTGCCTCGCTCTCCAGCAGCTCCAGCAGGAGATCGGCGCCCTTCTTGCCGCGGAAGGCGGGGGCCAGGTAGATGCGCGTGAGCTCGGCGAGCTCCGTGTCCAGCATCAGCAGTCCGCCGCACGCGGCCGCCTCGCCGTCGAAGCGGCCCACGACGAACTGCCCGGTGGGCGGGGTGAGCAGTTCCGCGCCGTCGTCCGCCAAGCCCTGGTCGATCTCCGCGGAGGTGGCGGGGCGCTTCCAGTAGCGGCTGGCGACCTCGTCGTAGTAGTCCCGCCGCAGACGGGTCGCGTCCGCCGTGCCGACGGCCTCGGGGGCCAGCTGCCATGCGCTCATACGACTTCTATAACCGCCACGTGCTTCCCCCTCCAACCGATTTGACGGCCTACCATCGACTCCAGGCCGACGCGCGGTCGTAGGCGGCGTCGGTGGCCGTGCTCAACCGGTTGCGAAAGGGCACCCCATGACGACCGAGTCCCCCCGCTGGTTCACGTCCTCCTACAGCGGCAACGGCGGCCAGTGCGTCGAGGTCGCCGCCAACCTCGTCGCCTCGCGCGGCATCGTCCCGGTCCGCGACTCCAAGGACCCGTCCGGGCCCGTGCTGGACTTCCCGGCCGACGCGTTCGCGTCATTCGTCGCGGCCGTGAAATCCGGCGAGTTCCCGCTCGCCTGACCGCCACCCCCGCACCATGGCACGCGACGGCAGCGCGCAGCACCGCATCGGCGGTCCGGCGATGGCCCGGCTGGAGTGGTTGCTCGACGGTCTCGCCGGTCGGGCGGACTGGGGGAAGGACGCGGCCGAGGTCCTGGCCCCGGCTTTCACGGCTCGGGTGGCGCCGGACGTCTTCGTCGAACGGTTCCGCGGCCGCGCGGCCACGTACGCCCCTTTGACCGTCGTCGCGTTGGAGGGCGGTGCCACCACCGCCCGGGCGCGCGTGCGGCGGCACGCCGACGGGACGGCGGGCCCTTCCGTCGATGTCGTCACCTGCACGATCGAGCCCGACGAGCCGCACCGCATCGTCGCGGCATACACCACGGCCCTGGTACCCGACCATGTGACGCCGCGGCTCCCGGCGGACTTCTCCCGCTATCCGCTGGACCGGGCGCCGGGGGCTCGGCTGATCGTGTTCTCGGGGGTGCCGGGGGTCGGCAAGAGCACGCTGGCCGACGCCGTCGGGGCGCGCCTGGGCGTTCCCGTGTTCGCGGTGGACTGGCTGCTGGGTGCCTTGACGCCGTTCGGCGGCCGTCACGTCGACGACCTGCTGGGCATCGGCGGCGAACTGCTCACCACGCTCGCCGTACGGCAGTTGGCGTCGGGCCGGTCTGCGGTGCTGGACCACCCCGCGGAGAGCGTCGCCGACCGTGAGCGCTGGGCGAGTCTGGCGGGCCGCGCGGGAGCGGAGTTCGTCGCGGTGCACTGCGTGTGCTCCGATCCGGTCGTCCACCGGGCCCGGCTGGAAGGGCGTACGCGCGGCATCCCCGGGTGGCATGATGCCGGGCTCTGGCCGAACGTCGAGCAGCGCATGGCGCTCTTTCCGCCCTGGCCCGAGGGCACGCTGACCGTCGACACCACGGGGCCGCACGAGGAGAACGTGGCCGCCGTGCTCGCCCGGTTGGCGTAACGCCGGCGGCGGGACCGTACCGCCGCGGACACGCCCCCGGGCACCCCGCCACCGCCCCTGAGCCGGGGTCGCGGTCCGCCCGACTTGCATCTGACACTGATGTGAGGTTCTAGCGTAGTGGTGTCGGCGTTCGCCGGCAGTTATCGCGGCGATCTTGAGCAGCGGCCCGCCGCGGCCGTGTGGAAAGGCAGAACATCATGCGTGCAGCCCGCTATCACGAGTACGGCGGCGTGGACACCCTCGTGGTCGAGGAGGTGCCGGACCCGCATCCCGGGCCGGGCGAGATCCGTATCCGCGTTGCGGCAGCCGGCGTCAACCCGGTGGACTGGAAACTGCACTCGGGTGCGGTGCGCGAGGTGTTCCCCCTGGACCTGCCCGCGATTCCCGGGCGTGAGGCCGCCGGTGTGGTCGACGAGATCGGTGCGGGCGTGGAGGGGGTGGCCGTCGGCGACCGCGTCTTCGGGCTGGGCGGCCTCACGGGCACGACGGCGGAGCTGGCCGTGCTCTCCGCCTGGACCCTCGCGCCCATCTCGTGGAGCGATGAGCAGGCCGCAGGTGCCGCACTGGCGTCCGTGACCGCGCTCGGCGGGCTCAACGCGCTCGGCCCCCTGTCGGGCCGGACCCTGCTCATCGAGGGCGCCGCCGGTGGCGTGGGCAGTGCCGCGGTCGAGATCGCGGTGGCCAGGGGAGCGAAGGTGATCGGGACGGCCAGTGAGCGCAACCACGAGTTCCTCACCTCCCTGGGAGCCGTGGCGACCACCTACGGTGCCGGCCTCGCGGAGCGCCTCGCCGACCTGGCGCCCGACGGCGTCGACGTCGCGCTCGACACCGCGGGTTCCGGGTCGCTGGCCGACCTCGTCGCGATCGTCGGCGACCCCGCGCGCGTGTCGACGGTCGCCGACCACACCAACGCGCAGGGCCTGGGCGTCGTGGTGGCACACGCGACGAACGACTCCGCGCTCCTCGCCGAAGCAGCCGAACTCGGCCGCCGGGGCCGCTACGCACCGCACATCGAGCAGACCTACCCGCTCGAACAGATCGCGGAAGCACACACCTCCTCCGAGGGCGGCCACACCCGGGGAAAGATCGTGATCCGCCTCTGACCCGGTCCACTTCCGACGACAGACGAGCGTGCGCGGCTACCCCAGCGGGAAGGAGGCCCGCTGCCGCCACCGCGTCCCGTCGTAAACCAGCAGGTCGACGGCCGAGACCCGGGCGACGACGGGAAGGCCGGTGCGCAGGTCGGCCTCGACGTGCTCCACGACCGCCTCGTCCTGGCCCTGGGCGACGGTCAGATGCGGCACGGCATCCTCGAACTGCCCGCCGAACGGCGGGTGTTCCGGCCACCGCCGCACGATCGCCCCGGTGAGGCGCCTGAATCCGGTGTCCGGTTCAGGGGCGAGATACAGCACTCCGGGGAACCGGCCGCAGTGGCCGAACCGGGCCTCGAAGGACTCCTGTCGGCCGAGCACCTCGCCGATGGCGGCGCGGACACCCCCATCGATGCGGCTCGCGTCGAGAAACGGGAAGAGCACGGTGACGTGCGCGGGAACTCCGGCGCGGGCCGAGGGGTCGAGCCGGTCCCGCCACGCGCCTACCAGGGGCTCCGCCTCCGGAACCCGCACGATCAGCCCTGACTGTCCTGCCCGGGGTGCCCGGGGTCCTTGCGCCTCGTCATCGGCCATCGTGTCTGTCTATCAGCGGGGTCCGACCGGCGGCGACCCGGGGGAGGCCGGGCCGGACGGCCGGAGCCGGTCGTCCAGCGCGGCCCCGACCTCGGGGCAGTTCGACCGGATCGTGTCGAGGAAGGCGCGCAGCACCGGGGAGTGGTCGCGGGCCGCGAAGGACAGGACGAGGTCGGGCAGGCCAGTGCGCGGGGTCACCTCGCAGAACCGCACTCCAGGCCGCGGGACCGCCCTCATGCGGGACGGCCCCAGCCCGACGCCCACACCGGAGGCGGCCAGGCCGATGATCGTGTGCACGTCCCGCGCGACGGTCGCGCCGCCGAGCGCAGGGGAGTCCGCACCCAGCAGGGCGCGCAGCCCGGCGACCACCGCGGGCTCGTCCTCGCCGGCCGACACGATCAGCGGCTGCCGCCGCAACTGGTCGGCGGTGACCGCCCGTTGACCCGCGTACGGGTGCGCCGTACTGACCACGGCGATCACATGGTCGCGTCCGACCGGGACGGACACGAGATGCTCCGCTCCGGCACCGCGGGGCGGGCCGAGGGTGAAGGCCACGTCCAACTCCCCGGCGACGAGGGCGGGGCTGCTGCGGCTGGTCGCCATCTCGTGCAGTTCCAGTCTCACGTCGGGCCGGTCGCGGCCGAACCGGCTCAGCACGCCCGGCAGCGGGTCGAGCAGCGCCGAGGCGACGAACCCCAGGCGCAGCCGCCCCGTCTCGCCGCGCGCGGCCCGGCCGGCGTCGACGGTGGCCGCCGCGATCTCGTCGAGCGCCCGGCGGGCCCGCGCGAGGAACGCCTCGCCGGCGGCGGTCGGGAACACGCCCTGGCGTGTGCGGTCGAACAGCCGGACCCCGACCTCGCGCTCCAGGTCGGCGATCTGCTTGGACAGCGGCGGCTGGGCGATGCCCAACTCGCCGGCCGCCCGGCCGAAGTGCGCGTGCTCGGCCAGAGCGACCGCGTACCGCAGGTGCCGCGCCTCCACGTCCCGCCCTCCGTTCCCTCGACCCCATCCCACTGCCGACCATACCTCGAAGGTATCGCCACGCCACTTGCCAGATCTACGCATGGATGGCGCCCCGGTTCCCGCCTGGAATGGAGCCATGAAGAACGCATCTGCGACCGACACCGTCTTCGTCCTCGTGCACGGCGCCTGGCACAGCTCCGCGCAGTGGGCGGCGACGCAGCGCGCGCTGGCGGGACCGGGCACCGCGAGCGTGGCAGTCGACCTGCCGGGGCACGGCTTCGACGCGCCCCTGCCCGCCGGATACCTGCTGCCCGGCCAGCCGGGCCTGCTCACCGAGAAGTCCCCGCTCGCCGCCGTGACGATGGACGACTGCGCCGAGGCCGTACTGAACGTCCTGCGCCAGGTGCGCCACCACCGCACCACCGTGCTCGTCGCGCACAGCGCGGGCGGCGGTCCCGCGTCCCTGGCCGCGGAGCGGGCGCCCGAGCTGGTGGACCGGATCGTGTACCTGTCCGCCTTCGTCCCGGGCGGGCGGCCGCGGTTCTTCGACTACCTGGGCGCACCCGAGAACGCCACCGCGCTGGGCCAGCACCTCAACCTCGGCGACGCCGCGGCCCTGGGTGCCGTACGGATCAACCCGCTCTCGACGGACCCCGCGTACGTCGACGAGCTGCGGCAGACCCACTACCACGACACCCCGCCGGACCGCTTCGACCGGTGGCGGACCGCGCTGAGCCCCGACCTGCCCCTGGCGATCCCGACGGCGCCGGTCACCCTGACCGTGGCACGGTGGGGGCGCATCCCACGGACGTTCCTGCGCTGCGCCGAGGACCAGGCACTGGCACCGGCCGCGCAGGACCTGATGATCGCGGAGGCCGACCGGGCCTTCCCCGACAACCCGTTCACGGTGAGCACCCTGCCCGGCAGCCACAGCCCGTTCGCCGCCCGGCCGAGCGAGCTCGCCGCGGCCCTGGCGTCGTGAGCCGGCAGCGGTTCGTGAGCCCGCGGCGGCCCGCGGCGGTTGTCCCGTCGCTGAGCAGGGGACGGCCGGCGGCCGGTGGCGGCTCGCGGCTCGTCCTGCCGGTCGTGCTGAGCGCGACCTTCGTGCAGCTGCTCAACGTCACCATCGCGCAGATCGCCGCCCCGGCGATCCGGACCGACCTGGGCGCCGGCTCGGGCGCCGTGCAGCTGATCCTGGCCGGGTACACCCTGACCTACGCCTGCCTGCTCATCACGTCCGCGCGCCTCGGCGACCGGTACGGCTACCACCGGCTGTTCGTGCTGGGCACGATCGTCTTCATGGCCGGCTCGGTCGCCGCCGCGTGCGCTCCCGACGCCGCGACCCTCATCGCGGCCCGGCTGGTCCAGGGCGCGGGCAGCGGCCTGGTCGCCCCGCAGGTGCTGTCGATCATCCAGGTCGCCGTCCCCGCTGCCCGGCGCCCGCGGGCTCTCGGCCTGTTCGGTGCCACGATGGGTCTGGCGTCGCTGGCCGGGCCGCTGATCGGCGGACTCCTCGTCGGCGCCGACCTCTTCGGCCTCGGCTGGCGCTCGGTGTTCCTGGTCACGGTGCCGGTGGCGCTCGTCTCGCTCGCGGGGGCGACCGTACTGCCCCGTACGCGCGGCGCGGCCGGGCAACGCGTCGACACCGCGGGCGTGTTGCTGACCACCGTGGGCTTCGGCGCGCTGGTGCTGCCGCTGGCGCTGGGCGGGCAAGTCGGCTGGCCCTGGTGGACCTGGGCCCTGCTGGCCCTGTCCGTCGCCGTACTGGGCTGCTTCGCCCTGACGCTCCCGCACCGGCCGGACCCCCTGGTGCAGCCGTCGCTCTTCCGCGACCGCGGGGCGCGTGCGGGGGTGCTGCTGGTGTTCGTGTTCAACGCCGGGGTGCCGTCCTTCACGTATCTGCTGTCCCTGCACCTCCAGTCGGCCATCGGGTACTCCGCGCTCACCGCCGCACTGACGTCGGCGCCCTTCGCGGCCGCGGCCGTACTGGGCAGCCGTGCCGCA
Source organism: Actinacidiphila sp. bgisy144 (assembly GCF_057708105.1). Lineage (NCBI taxonomy): Bacteria > Bacillati > Actinomycetota > Actinomycetes > Kitasatosporales > Streptomycetaceae > Actinacidiphila > Actinacidiphila sp. bgisy144. Next base: position 105,282 of record NZ_JBYIRM010000030.1, read on the forward strand.
CCCGCTATGGCCCGCAGGCACGGGTCGGCCGTGCTCACGGCGTCGGCGCTGGTGCTGGCCGCCACGTCCCTGGCTCTCGCGCCGCTCATCGGCACAGCGGCCGGGCGCTGGGCCGCGCTGCCGGTCCTGGCGTTCGGAGGCGCCGCGTTCGGCGCGTTCACCGCCTCGGTATTCGCGCTGGTGCTGGCACGGGTGGACGGCTCCGCCGCCGGTTCGGTCTCCGGGCTGCTGCCCACCGCCCAGCAACTGGGCGGCTCGATCGGGGTGGCGGTGGCGGGCCTCGTCTACTTCGCCCCCGCGGCCTCCCCGGGCACCGCGTTCCGCCACGCCATGATCTACGAGGCCGCCGTCTTCGCCCTCACCGCGCTGATCAGCCTCCGCATGCACCCCCGCCCCCACCCGCCCACGGAGCGGACGGACGCGGCGCGCGCCACGGCGACGTCCGGAACCCCCGGAGTGTGAGCCCGCCGACCGGGCAGGCCGACGCGGTGCAGAAGCGCGGGCCCTTGCGGTCAGAGGTGGAGCAGGGTGGTCGAGATGGTCCAGAGGTGGTGGGCGGTGGCGGGGTCGAGGGCCCATTCTTTGACGCCGTGCGGGTGTTGCGCCAGGTCGGCGTCGTTCGGCACGGTGTACGCCTCGCGGCAGTCGTCGAGGTAGTGGCCGCCGGAGTGGGCGAACTGCGGGGCGACGGCCGCGACGATGGTGGTGGCTGCGCCCTGCTCGACCGTTTTGTAGGTGAAGACCCCGGCGGCCTCGGCCGCGTCGAGGGACTCCCGCTGCCGCGCTGTGAAGTTCCGTTGCAGTCCGGTCGCGACGCCGCCGGGGTTCACCGCGTTGGCCACGATGCCGTCGGAGGCCCAGCGCCGGCTCGCCTCGACCGCGAAGAGGGAGTTCGCCGTCTTCGACTGGGCGTAGGCGATCTGCGGATCGTAGCCGCGGCGCTCGAAGTGCAGGTCGTCGAAGTCGATGCCGGCACGCATGTGGGCGGTCGAACTGACCGCGACGATCCGTGCTCCGCCGCGGTCGGCCGCGCCCAGCGCCAGGGCGTCGTGGAGACCGGTCGAGAGGGCGAGATGGCCCAGGTGGTTCGTCGCGAACTGCAACTCCCAGCCCTCGCGGGTGCGTTCGAGGCCGCCGGTGACCACGCCCGCGTTGTTGATCAGCAGGTGGAGCGGGCCGTCCCACGCGTCGACGCAGCGTGCGACGGACGTCCGGTCGGCGAGGTCGAGCCGGACGACCCGGGGCCGTGGCCCCCCGGTTGCGCCGCCGCTTCCGCCGCTTTCCCCGCTTCCTCCGCTTTCCGCGGTCGATTTCGCGATCGCCTCGGCGACGGCTTCCCCCGCCGCCGTGTTCCGGACGGCGAGCGTCACTTCCGCCCCGGCAGCGGTCAGCGCGCGGGCTGTCTCGATCCCGATCCCGGATGACGCTCCCGTCACGATCGCGCGGACGCCGGCGAGGTCGATGCCCCGCAGGACATCGTCCGCGGTGCTGGTGGCGGTGAAGGGCGTGGACAGGGGTTCGCGTGTCGTCATGGCGGCGACTATACGCACTAGCCTTTATTTGTATAGTGCGGCGCACACTCGTATGCTCGGCCCATGAACAGCCCCACCGCCGGCGGCCACCCCTCGCCGTCGGCCGCCGACACCGACCGGCGAACGAAGGTCCTGGACTCCGCCATGGCCACGTTCGCGCGATTCGGCTACCGGAAGACCTCGATGGAGGAGGTGGCGCGTGCCGCCGACATCTCCCGGCCCGGGCTGTACTTCCTCTTCTCCTCCAAGGAGAGCCTGTTCCGCGCCGCCGCCACCCAGGCGCTGGAACGCGACATCGCGGCCGTCGACCATGCCCTGGCCGCCACCGGCCGGCCCCTTGCGGAGCGCCTCCTCGACGCGTTCGACCACTGGGCGGGCCGCTACGTCGGCCCGCTGGCACGCGACGTGGCGGGGGTCATCGAGGCCAACCCCGGCCTGCTGGGGGAGATCGCCGAGACCGCACCGCGCCGTTTCGAGCAACTGATCACCGACGCGATCGCCGCCACCGCGGGGCGGGCGGCGGCCCGCCGTATCGCCCGGACGATGATCAGCGTGTCGATCGGCCTCAAGCACCAGGCCGCGGCACGGGACTTCTACCGCGAACGGATGGGGATCGCGATCGACCTGCTGCTGCGCTGAAGACGCACCGGAGGAAACGGGTGACCCCGCCGACCGTCACCTGAGCGGACCCGCACCGCTTCCCACGCCCGCGACCGGGTGGACGGGATGATGACGGTCGTAGCCCCACCACGCCCCGCGCCGTGAAGGAGAGCAGCCCGTGAGCACCTGGAACCCCCGGACGCTGGAGCGGATCGCCGCAGCCGACGAACTGCGCGTCGCACCCCGCCGCGGCGACGGCTCCCTGCGCAAAGCCACCACCATCTGGGTCGTACGGGACGGCGACGACCTGTACGTCCGCTCCTGGCGCGGTGCGGCCGGCTCCTGGTGGAACACCGCCCGGGAAAGCGGCACCGGGCACATCGCCGCCGGGGGCGAGGAGGCCGACGTCGCCTTCACCCCGACCACCGACGACACGGTCAACGCACAGGTCGATGCCGCCTACCGGGCCAAGTACGGCCGCTACACCGGCTACGTCGAGCCGATGGTCGCCGACCAGGCCCGGGCCACTACCCTGCGCCTGACCCCGCAGCCGTAGCCCGATCCGGCCTCCGCCGGCCCGCCGGTCACCGCTTGCCGACCCGCGCTTGCCGTCCCGCCGGACACCGCCGCCCGCATCCGACCACCGCTCAGGAGAGTCCCCATGCCCACCCTCGCCATCATCGGCGCCGGCCCCGGCCTGGGCGCCGCCGTCGCCCGCCGCTTCGGCCGGGAAGGCTTCGACATCGCCCTGATCTCGCGCAACCAGCAGCACCTGGATGCCCTGGCCACCGCACTGAACCAGGAAGCCGTGCACGCCCGCGGGTTCGCCGCCGACGTCCGCGACCAGCAGGCCCTGATCGCCGCCCTGGACGCCGCGACCGCCGCGCTCGGCCCCATCCAGGTCCTCCAGTACAGCCCCGTCCCGCACAAGGACTTCATGAAGCCCGTCCAGGACACCCGCCCCCAGGACCTGGCAGGACCCCTGGCGTTCTCCCTGTTCGGGCCCATGACCGCCGTGGAGCACGTGCTGCCCGGCATGCGTGAACGGGGCCGGGGCACCCTTCTGTTCGTCAACGGCGGCAGCGCGGTCCAACCACACCCGCAGCGCGCCGGCACCTCCATCGCCTTCGCCGCCGAGAGCGCCTACGCGCACATGCTCCACGACGCCCTGGCCGGCGAGCACATCCACGTGGCCCAGCTGATCATCCCCGGCGCCATCACCCCCGGTGACGAGCACGCCGACCCCGACCGACTCGCCCGCACACTGTGGACACTGCACGAACGGCGCGACGGCTTCCGGCACTACGCCGCACCGATCAACGGCTGACCCCGCTGAGGCGCGCGCTGCCCCGCCGCTACGTCACCGTGGGCGCGGAACACCTGGGCGCCCCCGCACGGCCGGCTGCTCCTGCTGCGCCCGGACGGGGGGGGGGGGAGGGGGGGGG
>NZ_JBYIRM010000031.1:0-103545 GCF_057708105.1 Actinacidiphila sp. bgisy144
GGGTCAGTGCCCCTTTCCGCCCGCCGCCGACGGCCGGTGGTCCTTGGCCGTCAGGGCGAACCCGACCGTGTACATCCGGGTGACCGAGCCGTTCGCCGACGTCACCGTGATCGTCCGCGTGGTGAGCTTGGACCCGGTCGAACTGAGCACCTGGCTCCCGTCGGTGACCTTCACCCGCTCGCCGGCCTCCGCGGGCACCGCGGTGACGGTCGGGATCTTGGCGTTCTTCGGCCAGTCGACGACGTAGGTCGCGGTGTCCTTGTCGAACCCGTCGATCGCGGTGCCGCCGACCTTGATGCCGGTGGCGTCCGCGACGCTCGCCTTGGTGGCGTCCGCGACGTTCGTCACGGTGACCGACCCGTCGGCGTTGACCACGACGTCCGCCGTCATCGCCGCCGCCAGGTTGATCCGCTCCCAGCTCGCCTGGCCGTCCGCGGTGAGGTCCAGCGGGTAGCCGGAGTCCGTCGCGGTCTGCTCCAGGACCTGCGTGCGCTGTTCGGTGGTGAGGTTCGGGAACGCCGTGACCAGCAGCGCCGCCGCGTCGGACGGCACCTGCAGGGTCTGGCCGGCCTTGCCGGTGCGGGAGAACCCGTAGCTGAGCCGCTGCGTGTACAGGTCGACGTCCTGCGCGGTGGTCAGCCCGTCGTAGGTGTCGCCCTCGCAGGCTGCGAGCGTGTCGTACCCCTCCTTCTGGCACTGCGCGAGCAGCACGTTCTCGATCTCGGTGTGGGCCTGCGTCAGCAGGGCCGCGAAGTCGGGGTCCGCCCACCGGTGCGCCACGGTGGCCTGGCCGGTGATGCGGCCGCCCATCACGTCGAGCGGGTAGTGGAACCCGAGCACGATGCGGTTGTTGCCGTACTCCGAGGTCCGCGCCAGGATCGACGGCGCCAGCTCCGGCAGCAGCGTGGCGAGGATGGTGCCCGCCTCGTAGCCGCCGTAGGTGTGGCCGCTGGGGTACGAGCCGCTGGTGGCGAGGCTGCTGTACGAGCCGTCCTGCGACTCGTAGATGTCGCCGCCGTCACCGACGAACCCGAGCCGCACGTACGGGCGCAGGTAGTCGTAGTAGTTCTTCGCCGCGTCGTGGGTGTCGATGTCCTGGGTGACCCGGCCGAACAGGGCGTTGGTCTTCGGCAGGTCGCCGCTGCTCAGGGCGTCGCTGTAGATCTTGCCGAGCCTGGAGCCGAGTCCGTCGGCCATCGTGACGGTGGCGCTGTTGTTCGCGTCGATCTCGGCCCGGTCCACCTGGGCCTGCGTGGCGGCGTTGTTGATGCCGACCGCGATCTTGTCGTTCTCCGCGGTCAGCGTGGTGCCGTTCGCCACGGTGGAGTTGGCGCCGAGGGTGCCGGTGCCCAGGTCCTTGATGCCGCTGAGCAGGTCGTTGAAGTAGTCGCTCCCGTCGTCGGTCTTGGGCCACGCGTCGGACGCGTAGTCGGCGTTCAGGGTGTCGGAGGGGAAGGGCGAGGGCGTGTACGACGACGGGTCGGAGCCGTCGTCGTCCGTGGTCGCGGCGTCCGCGGCCGAGGAGGCAGCCGGCGTCGCGGTGGCGGAGGTGGACGTGGCCGAGGTGGCCGCGCTGTCCGCGGAGGTCCCGGCCAGGGTGACCGCGGTCACCGTCGCCGTGTGGGCCTTGGCCGCCTTCTTGGTGGTCAGCAGCGCCGTCGTCGCCGTGCCGGGCACGTGCGCCGTGGTGCCGTCGTCCAGGGTCACGACGTAGCCGAGGACGGGGAACCCGCCGTCGCCGGCCGGCAGCCAGCTCACGCGGACCTGCTTGCCGTGGGTGACGACGCTCGTGACGGTCGGCTGCTGCGGCTTGGCGGTGCCGGTGACCACCGGCGCTGTGGCGGCGCTCTTGGCCGAGGCGCCGACCGCGTTCACCGCCTGGACCTGCGCCCGGTACGACCGGTCGGCCGTCAGCCAGGTGAAGGTGGTGCTGCGGCTGTCCGCGTCCTTGACGGTGGCCTCGTGGCCGTCGTCGAGGCTGATCCGGTACCCGGTGACCGGCGAACCGCCGTCGTCCTCGGGTGCGGACCACACGACGGTCACGCTCGTGCCGGACGCCGTCGCCGACACCGCGCCGGGCACCGCCGGCACCGTCTTCGGCTTGGTGACGAGCGCGGCCTGAGCCTTTTGCAGTGCCGTGTAGCGGGCGGTGAGCGTCGCGTCGGTGGCCTGGCCGTCCGCGACCGCGGTCTTGGCCGCGGTCAGGGCCGTGGTGAACGCCTGCCACGACGCGTCGGTGTAGCGCGCGTCGGTGAGCGCCGACGCGGTCGTGACCAGGGCCTCCAGCTTCAGCCGCGGCAGCGGCACCAGCTGGTCGGCGGCGAGCGTCAACGTACGCGTCTGCGTGTCGACTTCGAGCTGGGTCGCGCCGTCGGCGGCCAGCAGGGCCCGGGCGGCGGCCAGTTCACGCTGGTACACGGCGAAGTCGATCGCGTCGTAGCGCGACGTGTCGTCCGCCAGCCCGGCGTACTGGTCGACCGCCTTGCTCAGCGCGGAGGTGTCCGTCGCCGCCGGGGTGTCCGTATGGCTGAAGGTGACCCGGCCCAGGTTCGCGACGTAGGGGTGCGAGGAGTCCGGGGTCGTGGTCAGCCGCAGGTACACCGCGTGCTTGCCGGTGAGGGACTTCGGCAGCGTGACGCTGGTGGTGCCGCCCGAGGACCACGCGCTTCCGGTGACCGGCAGCGCGATGGTCGCGTACGGCGTGCCCGGGTCGGCGGAGTCGAAGGAGTCGAGGTAGAGCTCGACGGCCGAACCGGTGCCGCAGCGCGCGGAGTTGTTGACGTAGGTGAGGGTGACGGTGTTCTTCTCGGAGGTACCGAAGTCGATGTCCCCGTACGCGAGCCAGGCGCCGTCGTAGGTGCCGCCGAGGTCGGTGGCCGAACCCGCGTCGCTCCAGCCGGCCGCCTCGCTCTTGAGGGTGCCGCCGCTGCTGGTGGTGAACGCGGTCGCGTCGAAGCCCACCGGGGTGTCGGCGCTGCGGGTCAGGGTCAGCCCGTAGACGTTGGCGACGTACGGCTGGTCGGAGGTCTGGGTGCTGGAGACGAAGTCCGCGTACACGTCCTGGACGCCGGTGAAGACGCTCGGGTCGAGCTGCACGGACGTGGTGGCCACGGTGCCCCAGCCCGAACCGGTGTAGGCCAGCGGGATGTCGACCTTCTTCTCGCCGTCCTTCGCGGCGAGGTGCAGTTCGATGTGGGAGTCCGACGCGGCCCGCGACTGGGGCTTGTCGTAGCTGACGGTCACGGTGTCGGCGCCGTCGCCGAGGTCCGTGCCCTTCCACTCCGCCCACGCGCCGTTCGACACGTTCTCGAAGATGCCGTCCGACAGCTTCAGCGCGAGCGAGCCGTCACCGGTGGCGGTGGCGGTCGGCGCGGTCAGCGAGGCGACCGTGGTGGTGGGCGAGGAGGTGACCGGGTTCGGCGAGAACTGGTACCAGTCGAAGTTCGACACCCAGTCCTGGCCGGCCGGGGCGTGGAAGACGAACGTCGCCTTCGCCGCGCTGAGCAGCACGTCGGGGGCGGTGATCGTGGCCTGGACGGTGGAGTAGTACTGCCAGCCGCCGGTACCCGGCAGCGAGACGGTGCCGACGACCGGCCCGTCGGCGTCGCCGGCGTGGATGTCGACGCTGCTCGGCGCGGCGTCGGTGGCCTGCGAGTTGGCGTACCGGACCGAGATGCTCTGCGGCGCGACGCCGCCGAAGTCCAGCTTGCCGTACTGCTCCCAGGCGCCGTCGGTGACACCGCCGAGGTCGCCGTCGGAGTAGTACGCCTCGGCCTTGAGGCTGGGCCCGTCCTTGCTGTCGGGGCTCTCGGCCTGGAGGACGGCGTAGCCGCCCTCGTCGATGGTGAGCGAGGAGGCCGCGGAGTTCAGGGCGTCCTGCGCGGCCATCAGCGTGCCGGTGCCCGAGGAGGTGTCCGCCAGCACCGAGCGGGCGTGCTCCAGCGCGGTCTGGAACTGGTTCCAGGCGCCCTCCGCGTAGTTGCCGGTGCGGACCAGGGACGCCTGGTCGATGAGCGCGGCGAGCGAGGTGCGGTACACCGCGGCGGCGGAGATGATCAGCGGGTCGGTCGGGGAGACCCCGGTGCCGGTGACCGTCGAGGCCGAGGTGCCGTGGGCGAAGGCCGCGTCGGCGAAGGAGATGCTGTAGCGGGCGTCGACGGTCGCGGTGCCGTTCAGCGTCACCGTCGCCGTCCGGTTGCCGCTGACGGTCAGGTCGGCGGTGACGCCCTTGGGCAGCCCGGTGACGGTGGCCGCGCCGGACTTCGTCAGGCTGGTCCCCTTGCGGGCGGCGAAGACCGCCGGCCCGGACAGGGTCAACTGCACGCTGCCCTTGACGCTGCCGTCCGCGGCGGTGGCCACGGTCGCCGGCTTCGCCGAGACGGTGGTGCCGCCCAGCTGGGTGCCGGTGCTGCCGGTGTCGGTGTCCAGCGAGTACGCGGGCTTGGTGTCGGTGCCCCACTTGGACGGCTTGGCGCCCATCGTGAAGTCCAGCGTGCCGCCCGCGATGATCTGCGAGTAGTCCAGCCACGTGTTGTCGAACTTCGCGCCGTTGAGCTTGGCGGACTGCACGTAGTAGTTGCTCGACGAGACGCCGTCGGCCTTCACGGTGAACTTGCTGCCGTTGGCGTAGGTGATCGTGGTGGAGTCGAAGAACGGGCTGCCGATCTGGAACTGGCTGGAGCCCGCGGTCACCGGGAACAGGCCGAGCGCGGCGGCCACGAACATCGTCGACATGGTGCCGGCGTCGTTGTCCATGGTCGGCAGGAAGCCGTTCGGGGACAGCTTGTACACCTGCGTGTCGATCGGCGGGGTGAACTCACCGCCCGCGCTGGGCGCTTCGTTGGTGGAGCCCGTCGCGATGTACCGGTTCCAGGTGGTGCCGGTGTAGATCGCGCGCACCCACTTCTGCGTCAGGCTCGGCTCGCCGACGTAGTTGAACAGGTACGGGGCCTGGAGGTCGATCTCGTTGGCGTTGGAGTGCAGCATCGTGGAGCCGTCGTCGGCGCTGGAGTCCTCGCCGAACATGTGCTCCACCGCGGCCTTGCCGGCCTTGCTGCCGCCCATCGCCTTGATCAGGCCGCCCATGTCGTAGGCGTCGTACCAGTTGTACTGCCACAGCGTGCCCTGGTAGAGCCCGGCGTCCTCGAACTTCTCGTAGTCCGTGCTCTGCCAGTCGCCGCCGGTGGCACGCGGGGTGAGCAGGCCCACCTTCGTGCCGTCGGAGGCGGTCCAGGCGTCGGACTTCATGAGGTTGTCGATCGCCATCGTGGACTGGGTCCGCAGCTTCTTCGCGTCCGCGTCCTTGCCGAGCGCGGTGGCGATGATGGACAGCGCCCACTGGTCGTAGCCGCGCTGCACAGTGCTGCCGGGGTCACCGCTGATGTACCCCTGGCGCAGCTGCGCGCCGGTGTAGTAGCCGGCGAGCGACTCCAGCGCGGGGTACGCCTCGTCGAGCCGGTCGAAGTTCTTGTAGCCCTTCGACAGCGCGTCGGCGATCACCACCTCCGAGCGCTCCCAGCGCACCGACGGCACCGACTGGGTGAGGCTGCTCAGGCTCTTGCCGGAGGTGTGCGCGTCGGCGAACAGCTCGATCAGCGACTGCACCATGTCCCGGTAGGTGGCCGGGTCGACGTACGCCTCCACGGAGTACTTCCGGAAGTCGTCCCAGGTGGACCAGCCGTCGTAGTACGTGAAGCCGTTCGTCTTGTGCACCGCGCCGTCCACGCCGCGGTAGGTGCCGCTGGTGCTGGTGGCGTTCACCGGCAGCCCGTACATCCGGTACAGGTGCGTGTAGAACTCCTTCGTCAGCGTCGACTTGGGGTCCGACGCCGCCGAGGCGTGCACGTCGACCGCGCCGAGGGTGCTGTTCCAGTCCGCCTTGGTCTGCGCGCGGGCCTGGTCGAAGGTGAGGCCGCCGACCTCGTTCTGCTGGTCGGTGACGGCCTGGTCGGTGCTGATCGGCGAGAGCGTGATGCGCAGTTCGACGTCGCCGCCCGCGGACGGGTCGAAGCCGAGCACGGCGCCGGTGTCGGTGCCGTCCTGCGTCGTCGCGTCGCCCAGCGTGCCGTCGCCACCCCAGCTCTTCAGCGAGGTGACGGGCACGTTCGTGGTGGCCGCGTAGTACATCTGGTAGGCGGCGCCGTTGAAGGAGCCGGCGATCAGCCCGGTGATGCGGGTGGTGCCGTCGGCGAGGGTGGTCGCCTTCATCGTCGCGCGGGTGCGGCTGGTGTAGTTGTTCGCCAGGTCCAGGACGAGTTCGGGCTTCGACCCGGCCGGGAAGCTGTAGCGCTCCAGCGCGGTGCGCGTCGTCGCGGTCATCTCCGCGTCGATCGTCCCGCTGTCCTGCGTCACCGAGGAGTCGGTGCCCGACACCGAGCCCAGCCCGACCTGGTAGTAGCCGGGCGTCGCGGTCTCGTCGTCATGGCTGAACGGGTGCGCGTACGTGCTGGTCGCCGGGCGCTTGCTGTACTGCACGGACGTGGGGACGACCAGCAGGTCGCCGCCGCCGCCCGAGCCGCCGACGCCGTCGAGGTCCGTCGCGGTGAACCCGGCGATGTGGCTCTGGTTGTAGTCGTAGCCGGAGTGGTTGCGGTCCGGCGTGGTCATCGGGTTGACCTTGGCGAGGCTGTGCGGCGCCTCCGCGCCCGGCAGGTCGTTGCCGTCGTCGCCGGCGGTCGACACGAACGGGTCGACGAGCTTGGTGTAGTCCGTGCCGGACGAGCCGGTCGACGTGGTGGAGGCCGCGGGGGACGCCGCGGCGGTGCCGGCGCCCGCGAGGGCGGCGACGCCGAGCGTGCCGGCGACCAGCGCGGCGAGGGCCGCGCGTATCGGCCGTCTGCCGCGGCGGTCGCTTCTCGCGAACGCCACCGCGGGCAAGGGTGGTTGGGATCTGGCGTGCATGTCGCCTCTCCGGAGTGCGGCCCGTCCGCATGCCCCGGCGACGGCGGGGACAGCAGACATCGTTGTCAGCCACCAACTCCGGGGCGTGCGGAACGAGACGGATAGGGACGTGCGGGAGCGCCCCGCACGGTTGTGGACGTGTGTCATCACACACCCGGCAGGAGTACAGCGTCTAAACGGAATCCGCACAAGCGGTTTCGCACAACGCTGTGACCTCATCTTTTGCTGTCGGGGCGGTGAGGGGGTGGGCCCGGTGGGTTTGCTGGGCCGGGTGCGGTGGACGGTGCGCGGGGGTGCGGTCCCCGGGGGCGGGGCGGGGGTGCCGTGCCCGGGGGCGGGGCGGGGCGGGGGTGCCGTGCCCGGGGGCGGGGCGGGGGCCGCCGCCCACGTCAGGGAAGGGCCCGCACCATGGCGGTCAGGACCGGCGAGTCGGGCGATGGCCGGCTCACCCCGAGGTCCTGGTACCCCCAGGAGACGTACAGGTCGTGGACCTTGCCGTCCCCCGCCTCGGGGTTGACCATCAAGGTCGCCTGCGGCTCACCGCGTGCGGACAGGAGGCTGTCGTGAATCGCCTTGGACACCCCGGTCTTGCGCCAGGGGACGCGTACGCCTAGTTCCTTGAGGGCCAGCGTCGGAACGGAGGTGACCGACTCGGCGAGGGGCGAGGTGATCCTCTTCCAGTACCGGTCGTCCTGCTCGACGGTGTTGGCGTACGCGTATCCGACGGCTTCGTCCCCGTCGTATCCGATGACGGCCTCCCAGCCCGGCTCGTGCGCGTGACGGGCAAGGCGTTCGGCGTAGCGCTCCACCGAGTAGTGCGGGTCGTGCAACCGGTCCGCCCGCACGTCGGCGTAGAGCTCGATCAATGTGTCCCAGGCCGGTTCGATGTCGTGGAAGTGGCGCAGTTCAAAAGTCCTTGCCGTCACGAGGTGTCCCTTCGCGTCGAGGTGCGGTCGTTCCAGTCCTTCGCCGCCCGGCTGTGCGGTGCCTGGACGGACAACTTGTTGCCGAACTCTTGGAGCATGCGCGCGACGCGCGGGTGTGTGCTCGGTGTGCTGACGGCAGTGGCAACGGCTGCGTCGATGTCGCCCTGGCCCAGTTGGGCGTGCGCGAGGCGGGCGGTCGCAATGGCACGGCTGCGTCTCATGTGCGGGCGGAGACGGGCGATCCCGCGGTGGGCGTGGGCCTCGGCTTGCTCGAAGTCGCCGAGTGCCAGGCACGCGGTGAGAGCGAGGCTTTCGATCTCCGCCTGGTCGTAGAACGCTGTGATCCACGTCGGCCGCTGGGCCTCCGGGTCGGCGCGGCTGTACGCACTCTGCGCACAGCCAATGGCGCGCTCGACGGCCACCGCGTCCTTCGTGAGTCCGAGGATCGCCGCGTGCCGCGCATGCCCGAGGGAGGTGAACATCGGGTCGCGGCGCGCGATGGGCAGTCCCCTGGCCACATCGTTCGCCGCCAATGCATCGACGGGGCGTCCGAGGTGGCGGTAGAGGGTCCCGGCGTGGGACCAGATCCGGAACGTGATCGTCGTGTCCCCGGACATCGCGGCCAAAGTGGAGGCGCGGTCCAGGTAGCGCTGCGCCTCATTGAAGCGGCGGCCGTCGATCGCCGCCCACATCGCACTGGACATGAAGCCCGCCGCGGAGGCATAGAGGTTGTTGCGGACCCGCTGGCCGGCCGAGCCGCGTTGGAGGAGCGACAGGGCTTCACCAGCCAGCGCGCAAGCGCGCGTTTCGGTGCTCACCAGGCCGCCGTACTTGTGGTCTTCGGCAATGATCGACGCGAACTTCGCTTCCAGCCGGGCGACATCGCCGGCACCGACCCTCTTGGGGGCGCCGAGCGAAGGAGCGAGCCCGGCGGTTGCCGTACCGGCGGCCGAGGCGATGAACGTGCGACGCCTCACAGGGTCCTCCTGCCGTGCTGCGGAGCGTGGTGGCTCGAACCCTAAGTCCTCGACGGGGCAACCGAAAACCGCCTCCAGCGCTGCGCATGTGCGGGCGATCGGGCGCACCGTACTGCCGCTCAACAGGTTGCGGATCGTACGGTCGGACACCTCTCCCGGACGCCCTGTGATCTTCAGGATGGCGTCGTTCATCCGGTTCGCGAGCTCTTCCTGCGTCAGGCCCAGATCGGCCATGCGCTTCTTCAGGGTGGCGTTCGCTGCCATGCGCCGAAAGTAACGACACCATTGCGTTCCGCACCAGCGCACGGGTAACGGGACCGCAAAGTTTTCCGGCAGGGCGCACTCAAGGTCAGCGCGTCCTTCCTGCCGCCCGTGCGTCAGCCCCCCGTTCACTGGACACAGCCGTCGTCTGTGGCGATCACAGCGCCCGGAAGGAACGAACGATGAACACCAGCACGGCCACCGAGCCGCCCGAGGCAACGCGTCTGCGTGACAACTGCGTGGACCAGTTAATGGCTGACGGGGTGATCGTGTCGCCTGGCGTCGAGAAAGTAATGCGACGTGTGCCCCGGCACGTGTTCGCGCCGCACGCCTCGCTGGACGACGCGTACTCCCCCTACGCCGCCGTGATCACCAAAGTCGGTGAAAACGGCGTGCAGCTCAGTTCGGTCTCCGCGCCGCAGATCCAGGCCATGATGCTGGAGCAGGCCCGGATCGAGGTCGGCGACCGGGTCCTGGAGATCGGTTCCGGAGGCCTGAACTCCGCCTACCTGGCCGAACTTGTGGGCGAGGAAGGGAATGTCACCAGCGTCGACATCGACCCTGATGTCACCAGCCGCGCCCGCCGGCTCCTCGACGCCCACGGCTACGCCCGGGTCCGCGTGGTCACCGCCGACGCCGCCGAGCCCATCCCCGGCCTCGGCGAGGTCGACGTCATCATGGTGACCGTCGGCGCCTGGGACATCCCGCCCGCGTGGATCGACCGACTCACACCCGATGGCCGACTGGTAGTGCCGCTCCGCCTGCGCGGCCTGACCCGCTCCGTCGCGTTCCGGCGGGTCCCCGACTCCCACGGGGGCCACCTCGAAAGCACCTCCGCACTGGTCTGCGGCTTCGTTGCCATGCAGGGCTCGGACCAGCACGACGAGACACAGATCCTCGTCAACGGCACCCCCGAGATCGCCCTCCGCTTCGACGACGGAGCCCCCGCCGACCCGCATCTGCTCGACAACGCCGTGCGGACGCCGCGCGTCGAGCAGTGGACCGGTGTCACCGTCGCGCTCGGCGAGCCGTTCTCCGGCCTCCAGATGCATCTGGCCATCGACCTGCCCGGGTTCTGCGTCATGTCCGTCGATCCGCAGCTCGACACCGGGACCGTCTCCCCCCGCCACAAGGGCTTCTCGGCCGCCGCCGTAAGCGGCGGCACCTTCGCCTACGTCACCACGCGCCGCACCCCCGACGGTGAACGCTTCGAGTTCGGCGTACACGCCCTCGGTCCGGACGCCCCTACCTTCGCGGACACCGTCGCCGGCAGCGTCCGCGCGTGGGACCGCGAGCACCGTTGCGGCCCCGACCCCCTCATCAGGGTCTACCCGGCCGACACGCCCGACGAGGCGGTTCCGGGTGACCGCGTCATCGGGAAGCGGCACAGCCGGATCTCCCTCTCCTGGCCCCCGGCGTAGTCAGCGGGCGCTCTGCGCGCACTGCCGGAGTTCCGCCGCGATGCCTCAACGGCCAGGTCGTCACAGCACCCACCGACAAGGAAGGACAACAACCATGCCCCCTGCCACCCTGCTGCCGATGGCCCCACCACTGCTGGACGAGGATGACGACTTCGCGCCCCTGGACATCACGGTCGTCGTCAGCACGAAGCTCAACGGCGCGCTGATGTGCGACACCGGCGACGGCTGCGGCAGCACCTGCGCGGACGGCGCGTCCGCATGCGACTCCGCCGTGGGCGACCCCGCCTGATCCGGGCGCTCAGCCGGTGGGCCGCTCGTGCCGTCGGCCCGGCCCACCGGCACCGCCGCCGTTCACCGAAGGAGCCGCCCATGAGATCCCGAGCGAGCGCATACACCTGGCAAGGTCTCGCTCTCCTGCGTGCAAGCACCATGCCGGGCGTGGCTGACGTGCCCCGATCTCTGGACCTCGACGACCCGACGGGCACCCGCCGCTGGTTGGAGCGTATCTGGGGGAATCCCGGGTTCCGCCGCGCGCTGGGCCTCGCATCCCCTGGGCTGAGCACCGCCGTCCGCGAGCTGCTCGGTGATCCGACCCGCAGTGCGAGGGAGGTCCGGCGGGCCGCCTTGTCCACGACCGCATACCTCCTGCGCTGGCACCACCGGTCCACACCGCTCGGTCTCTTCTCCGGTGTGGCCCCGGCGGCTGTCGGGCCGCAACCCGGCGCGCGGTGGCGGGACCAGCACTCCGTGACTGTCCGGGCCGACGGCGAGTGGACCGCCGCGGTGATCAAGCGCCTTCACCGCAGCCCGGAACTTCTGCGACGCCTCCCGCTGTACGCCAACGACGCGGCCCGTCTGCGAGGGGACCGTCTCATCGCCCCGGGGCAGCCTTCCCTTGCATTCGACCGCGTGCTCGGCCCAATCGAGGTGTCGACCCGGAACAGGCCGCCGGTGGCGACTGCGATGGAAGCCGCCCGCACCCCGATCTTCTATGCCGCTCTGCACGCCCATCTGCGAGCCCGGTTCCCGATGGCGCAGAGCGAGCAGATCCACGCCCTGCTCGCCGACCTGGTCGAGCAGCAGTTCCTGCTGACCTCGCTGCCGGCACCGATGACCACGACCGACGCCCTCGGTCATCTGTGCCGGGCGCTGGACACCGTGCACGCCGACGAAGTGGCCGATGTCCAGGAGACCGTCCGAGCCCTGCACGCGATCCGCGAGGACCTGTCTGGGTGCCGGTCGACCCTCGTGACGGAAGGGCTGGCCTCCATCGCCTCCCGCATGACGGCGGTCACCGACGTCACCAACCGGCCTCTGTACGTAAACACGGCCCTGGACTGCGACGTGCAGATCCCACCCGCCGTGATCGAGGATGTCACGGCTGCCGTCACCGCCGTCTACCGGACCACCCCACAGCCGTACGGCCGCTGGGCCTGGCTCGACTACCACAACCGCTTCCGCGAGCGCTACGGCCCCGGCGCCGTCGTGCCGGTGGAAGACCTGGTCGCCGACAGCGGGCTCGGCTTACCGACCGGATACGACGGTGTGGCGCGCGGGAACGTCCCGAAGGCGCGCACAGCACGCGACGACGTCCTACTCGCCCTGGTACAGCGGACTCTCATGGAAGCCCGGGGCGAACTGCTGCTCACCAAGGAGACGGTCGCCGCACTGGAGACCGCAGCCGGTCATGACGAGCGGATACCGGTTCCCCGCGTGGAAGTCGGCTTCGAAGTCCACGCCCCCAGCACCGCTGCCCTTGCACACGGCGACTTCCGAGCGGTGCTTACCGCAATGCCACGGCCGGCCAGCAGTCTGGCAGGGCGATTCGCCCACGCCCTGCCCCCGGACGTGCGCGAGGCACTCTCCACCACATACCCGAGCGCCCCGGAAGGGCTCGACGCACAACTGGCGTTCACCCCTCGGCGAGCCCGCAGCACCAACGTGGCCCGCACCCCGCGCCTGCTGCCCCACGTACTGGAGGTCTCCGGATGGAAGCACGCAGACGACAGCTCCGAGGGGCCCTGCGGGTCGGCTCTTCCCCTTGCGGAGATCGGTGTGACAGCCGATGCCCGCGCACTCCGGCTGGTCCACCTCCCCACCGGCCGGACGATCCACCTTCACGTGATGCACGCCCTCGAAGCCGGTCTCCAGACCCCCGTACTGGCCCGCTTTCTCGCCGAAGTCGGCACGGCCCGCAGCGCCGTCTACGGTCCCTTCGACTTCGGCGCCGCCTCGCGGTTGCCCTACCTGCCACGCGTCCGCCACGGCCGCACCGTCCTCAGACCGGCCCGCTGGCTCCTCACGACTACAGACCTCGCCGGCCGCCGTCAGGCCACCGGAGCGCAGTGGGACACGGCCTTCGACTCGTGGCGGGCACGCATGGCTGTCCCGGACCAGGTAGCCGTCGTCAAGCACGACCAGGTCCTTCCCGTCGACCTGACCCACCCCGTGCACCGCCAACTGGTCCGCGCCCAACTCGGCGGCGCTCACGAGCTGGAGCTGCGGGAGACCCCCGACGGCGATGCCGCCCACGGATGGACAGGCCGTGCCACCGAGTTCTGGATCTCCCTCGCGCTGCCTCATACCCCGCCACCCCGCCTGCCCGTCCCCGTGCGCACGGTCGTCCCCAGCGACCGCCGACTACCGGGCGGGGAAGTGCTCCACGCCCGTGTTCACGCTGACCCGCTGCGTTTCGCAGACATCCTCACCCGCTACGTTCCGCGCCTTCTCACCGCGCTCGACGGCCGCGCCCCGACGTGGTGGTTCAGCCGCCACCGCGACCTCTCCCGTGCCGACGCCGACCAACATCTGGCCTTCACCCTGCATGCCCGACCCGGTGCTCACCGCGAGGTCACAGAAGCCTTCAGCGCCTGGGCCGCAGAGCTGTACGACTTCGGCCTGTCGTCGGGATTCGTCCTGCTCCCCTACCAGCCCCAGACGGGACGGTGGGGCCACGGCGAGGCCATGGATGCCGCGCACCGGCTGTTCGCCAAGGACTCCACCGCCGCGCTCGCGCAACTCGCCGTCGCCGATCGCAATCACCTCCTGCCTCAGGCCCTCGCCGCCGTGAGCGCTCTCCATCTCGCCAGTCGACTTGCTCCCGCCCCGGAGGACGGCTTCCCGCGCCTCGTCGCCGCCCTGCCCCGCGCCACCGGCCCTCTCGACCGGAAGCTGCGCGACCAGACCATGCGCCTGGCCGGTTCCACCACCACAGGCAATCTCACTGAACTCTCCGGCGGGGCACAGCTGGTCGCAGTCTGGCGGTCGCGCGCCGACGCCGCCGACGCCTACCGCCAGGCCCTGGCCAGACAACGGGACCCGTTCACCACCGCCCGGTCCCTGATCCACCAGCACCACCTGCGGGCCTTGAACACCGACCCCGCGAGCGAGGCGGTCACGGTCCGACTGGTGCGATCGGCGGCCCTGCACAATTGGAAGACGACACCATGACGCTTCCTGCGTCCTCCCCCTCCGCCACTGCACTGTTCAGGCAGTTCACCGCCCTGGCACAGGAGAGCGGATCGCACCCGCCAAGCCCCTCCGATGCGGGACAGTCCCTCGCCGCTGGCGCCGCCGGAAGGGCCCTGTTGTTCGTCGAAAGGGCCTGGCACGACCGATCCTGGTGCCGCGCCCATCAGTTGATCGGTGAAGCCGCCGCCGGAGAGATCAACGCAGGCGACACCGGCGGCCTGTTCCTCGGGGCCACCGCCGTCGCGTTTCTCCTGAGCACGACCCCACCCGGCAGGGACCACCTCTACGCCGACGCCCGCACCGCCCTCCACCACCGGGTCACCGCACTCGCCCATCGCCGCGCCGATGCGGCCCACCAACGACTTCGGTGCGGCCTCCCCTTGGCCTTCGCCGACTACGACCTCTTCTACGGCCTCACCGGCATCGGCGCCTATCTCCTGCGCACCGACCCGGGCAGCAGCGCGCTGGGCCACGTCCTGGAATATCTGGTCGCCCTCACGCAGCCTCACACCCTCCACGGGTCCGACCGGCCCGGCTGGTGGGTCCGCCACGATCCCCTCCGCACCCACAGCGACCGCTTCCCCGGGGGGCACGCCAATCTCGGAACCGCCCACGGAATCGCCGGTCCGCTCCTCCTCCTGGCGAAAGCCCTCCGCGCCGGGAACGAGGTCGCAGGCCACCGCACCGCGAACGCGTCATCTGCGACTTCTTGGGCACCTGGCGCCAGGAAGCCCCCGAAGGCCCCTGGTGGCCCACCTACCTGTCTGATGACGACCTTCGGACATGCCGCACTGGGCAGGAAGGTCCCGGCAGGCCGAGCTGGTGCTACGGCACCACCGGCATCGCCCGTGCCGGACAACTCGCTGGAATCGCCCTCCATGACACCGGCCTCCAAGCCTTCTACGAGGACACCCTGTACCGGGCACTGACCGACCAGCACCAGCTCCGCGCCGTGACCGACGCGGGAATCTGCCACGGATGGGCCGGGATCTACCAAACCGCCGTCCGCGCCGCACAGGACGCCAATGACCCCCGCCTGCCGCGCCTGTGCCACCAAGTCGCCGCCTCCCTCGTGACCCACGCCCGCCCCCACAGCAGCAACGGCACCGGGCTCCTGGACGGAGCTACCGGCACGGCTCTCGCCCTGTCGACCCTCGTCGACGGCGAACCCCCAGCCAACGGATGGGACGCATGCCTGCTGATCGACTGAACACCGCACCCGCAAGCATGACCGAACGTGCCGTCCTCGACGTCCTTGCCGGAAACCCGGTGGACGAGGCCGCCGGGTGCCACGGCCTCGCCCCCGACCGTCTCTCCCAGGCCGTGTCCCTCTTCATGGCTGCCGGCCGAGAAGCCCTGGTGCAGCATGCTTCCGCCGACAACTGGTGGCAGATCAACCTCGCCTTCACGGACTCGGCTGCCGGCGACGGTGACTTCGCCACCTATCTCCTCCCCCTCTTGCACGCCACAGCCCCCGCTGACTGGTGGTTCATGCGCAAGCACCCTGGCTACCGGGTGCGTCTCCTGGCCGGACCGTCAGCGAAATCGAGGACGAAGGCGGCCTTGGACCAACTCGTCACCGACGGACGCGTCCGGGAGTGGCGTACCGTCGTGTACGAGCCCGAAACCGTTGCTTTCGGCGGCGAGACGAGCATGCGGATCGCCCACGCTCTCTTCGCGGCCGACAGCCGCCAGATCCAGTTGCTCTCCGGCCAAGGCAGCCGCCCTTCCATCGGCCTCCGTGAGCTGTCCGTCCTCCTGTGCACCGCTTTGATGCGCAGCGCCGGCCTGGAGTGGTACGAGACCGGCGACGTCTGGAACCGCGTCATCACGGTCGAACACCGCACCGCCCGCCCTGACCTGGACCCGACGGTCCTGACCGATCGAGCTCAGCAGATCCGCACACTGCTCCTGGCCGACACCGAGGCGCTCTTCGGACGCGGCGGCCCACTGGGCCGGTTCGAAGACTGGGTGGCAGCCTTCAAAAGCGCTGGGCGTCGCCTGCGCCAGGCCGCCGACCACGGAACACTCGGCCGCGGCCTCCGAAGCATCCTCAGCCTCCATGTGATCTTCCACTGGAACCGTCTCGGCTTCTCCCTCGCTACACAGAGCCACCTCGCCTCCGCGGCTCGAAGCGTGATCTTTGCAGGGTCCGTGCCAGGACCGGGGTGACCCAGTGGGCTCGAACGTGCCGCCGCTCACCCGATTGTGACGACCCGGGCCCACTCCGGAGGCGCCGGAACGTACCCGGGGTCCTCCTCGTCGTCGGCCCGCGGCGGCCGCGGGAAAAGGCCCACCACGGTGCGGCAGGACGGCGCTTCGGCCGGCCACGGCGTCTGCGCGTCGGTGAAGACGACGATCGCGTCCGGCCGCGGCGCCGTCCGCAGCGCCCGCGCGAACCCCGCCCGCAGGTCGGTCCCGCCACCGCCGACCAGCTCGATGCCCTCCGCCCGGCAGATCGGTACCGCGACCCGCGCCGCGGCGTCACAGGAGATCACCGACACCAGGTCCCGCAGCCCGCCCACCGCCCGCACGATCGCCGCCACCTCCAGCAGCGCGCTGCCCAGTTCGGCGTCGCTGACCGAAGCGGAGGTGTCGATGACGACGCAGACCCGCGGCGGCGTACGGCGCAGGCTCGGCAGCAGCACCCCCGGCAGGCTCGCCGAACGCCGCGACGGACGGCGGTAGGTGTGGTCGCCACCGGTGCCGGGGACGCTGACGGCCGAGCGGACCGCCGCCCCCAGCAACTGCCGCCAGGGCTGCGGCGGGTGGAACGCCTGCTCCGCCCAGCGCCGCCACCCCTGCGGCGCGCTGCCCGGCCGGCCCCTGATCGCCTCGGCGACCCGGAAGCGGACCGCGTCCCGCTGCTGCCGGCTCAGACCGTCCGCCCCGCCGGACCCGAGCTCCCACGGCCGCGCGTACCCGTCGGCGCCGCTGCCGCAGTCCAGCCAGGACAGGTCGGCGGCGCCCGACAACGACGCCAGGCCGAGGTACTCCTCCATGAGCAGGCCGTCCCTCAGCCCCAGCATCGCGGGCACCGCGGCGCCCGCGGGCCGCGGCAGGCCGTCGCCGTAGATGTCGTCGTTGATCTCGAAGTCGGCGGCGATGTTCTGCCGCAGCCGCTCCCCCGGGCCGTACGCCTCGTGCTCGTGCGCGTACCGCTCGCCGCGCCCGTGGTGGTCGCGCAGCAGGTGCGCGACCTCGTGCACCCACACGCCCGCCAACTCCTCCACCGGCATGCGCGCGACGAAGCCGGGCGAGACGTAGCAGCGCCAGTGCGCGTCCACCGCCATCGTGGGCACCGACCGGTCCTCGACGATGTGCAGCGCGAACAGCGCGTCGGCCAGATACGGGCGGACCCGCACCGCGTGCAGCCGCGCGGCGAGCAACTTCTCCCGGTCCAGGGGCAGTACGGGCCCGGGCGCGGGCCGCGAACGCGTCGCCGGGCCGGCATGCGGGCGCGGCCCCGGCTTGGGCGTCGGCTTGGGCCCCGGCCCCGGCCCCGTACGCTTCCCGGCCCCCGTCACCACCCCACCCCCGCCGGTCCGGCGTCCCGCTTCGCCTCTTCCGCCCGCTGCCGCCGCACCGACCGGTCCGCCCGGCGGGCGAGGCCGACCACCCCGGCCAGCCGCTCCACCCCTTCGGGCACCTCCCAGTCGTCGTGGCGCAGCGCGGCCAGCGCCGTCGCCGGGCCGACCAGCAGGTCGGGCGCGCCCGTCTCCAGGGCCCGGGCCAGCACCGCCCAACCCGCCTCCCACCGCGCCCGCTCCGGCCGCGCGCCGACCGCGGCCACCACCGACTCCAGGGCCGCCTGCCGCAGGTCACCCCGCTCGGGCAGGTCGGCGCCCGGCGGGTCGGCCAGCAGCAGTTCGGGGTCCGGCAGTTCCATCCGGTCCAGGTGGGCGAGGAGTTCGAGGCCGGGACCGTCGCCGACCGCGCCGCGCACCAGCAGCGCCAGCACGTCCCGGGAGACCCCGGCGGCGGTGCCGAAGGCGAGCAGCGTCAGCGCGGCCTCCCAACTGCGGGGCGACGGCCAGGCGCCGCCGCGCCGTGTCTCGGTGCTCGGCAGGCGGTGGATCAGCGTCGGCCGGGCCTGGAGGAAGCCGCAGACCGCGCGGCGGGCGAACTCCGCCGCTTCCGGCAGCCGTTCGGGCGCCAGCCGGGGCAACTCGGCCCGGGGCCACACGCCGCCGAGGCCGCGCACCACCACCTCGCGGTCGTGCACCCAGTACAGGTGCACGAACCGGTTGGCCAGCGGCGGGCTCAACTCCCAGCCGTCGGCGGCGGACGCGCGCGGGTTGGCGGCGGCCACGATCCGCACTCCCGGAGGCAGCCGGAGGGCGCCGACCCGGCGTTCCAGGACGACCCGCAGCAGGGCGGCCTGGACGGCCGGGGTGGCGGTGGACAGTTCGTCGAGGAAGAGCAGGCCCCGGCCGGCCCGCACCAGGTCGACCGCCCAGCGCGGCGGCGCCATCGGGACCCCGCGCGCCTCGGGGTCCTCTCCCACGATGGGCAGCCCCGCGAAGTCGGACGGCTCGTGGACACTCGCGATCACCGTCGTCAGCGGCAGGTCGAGGCACTCCGCGAGCTGCGTCAGCGCCGCGGTCTTCCCGATGCCGGGCTCGCCCCACAGCAGTACCGGCAGGTCGGCCGCGACCGCCAGCATCAGCGCTTCCAGCTGCTCGTCGGGCCGCGGCTCGGTGGTGGTCGTGCGCAGGAGTCCCAACAACTGCTCGGCAACGTCGAGTTGGGCGTCGGTGTGGCCAGCCGCGCCGGGTACGGACGCGGGTACGGGTACGGACGCGGGTACGGGTACGGGTACGGGTACGGGTACGGGCATGAGGGTGCTGGACGTCATGGGCATCACCTGAGGTCGTGTACGGGGACGGGTCGGCCCGTCCCGGCGGTCGTGGACGTGAGCAGGGCGGCGCACAACGCGCGCCGGAAAACGTGTGATTGGGCGTACGAGGCGGTCGCGGCAGCCCGAATCAGCCGAACTGGCCGATCCGGGGCCGGTCGCGCCGCATCCGCTTGCTGCGCAGGAGGGGAGGAGCCGTACGGTCGAGCCGGAACCGCCGGTCGCCCTCGGCTCCGGGATGCCCGGCCACCAGGCCCGCGCGGAAGAGCCCGTGGTCGACCCGGCGGGCCGCGGCCCGCGCCAACTCCGCCCGTAGCGGCCCGTCCCGCAGCACCGCACCGGGCCCGAGCAGCCCCTCGACCACGGCCAGCGCACCGGCGACGTCGCCGTGGCCGAGCCGCTCGCGGACGGCTGGCAGCGCCTCCGGGTCGCGGTGCGCCGCGTCGATCGCGCGGAGGCACGGCAGGGCGGGCCCGCCGAGCGCCACCAGCAGTTCCTCCCGGCGTACTTCGCCCGGGTCGTGGTCGACGGCCGTCAGCACACCGTCGCGCAGCGCGATCCGGTGCACCTCGCCCCGGCATTCCACCCGGTGCGGATCACCGGGTGACGCGACG
Organism: Actinacidiphila sp. bgisy144; assembly: GCF_057708105.1. Classification (NCBI taxonomy): domain Bacteria; kingdom Bacillati; phylum Actinomycetota; class Actinomycetes; order Kitasatosporales; family Streptomycetaceae; genus Actinacidiphila; species Actinacidiphila sp. bgisy144. Next base: position 19,429 of record NZ_JBYIRM010000031.1, read on the forward strand.
GGTGGGGCGTCGCCGGCGACCGCCGGGTGCGGGACGTACGGTGCCAGCGCCGCGCCGACCAGCGGATGCAGTGCGCCGGCTGGCACCAACTCCGCCCGCAGCAGCTCCAGATCGGGCAGCACCCGCGCCGCCGCTTCCGGCAGCACCGGCAGTGCGGCGATCTCGTGGGCGGCCAACTCAGCGGGCAACACACGGAATTGGGGTGCATGGCTGTCGTCGGGGCCGAAGAGTTCCAGCACCGCCCGGCGGCGGGCGCCGAGCCGTACCGTGAAGGGCCCGCGCGGGCGGCCCGCGGCGCGCAGCAGCAGTTCCGCCTCATCGGCCCAGGTCGGTACCGCCCAGGGCGAGTCGGGGTCGTACGGCCGGTCGGCACCGCTGCGCCGGGCGAGTTCGCCGCTGCGGGTGGCGTCCCACAGGTGCCGGTGCAGGTCGAGCCGGAACCGGCGGTCCGGGTGCGGATGCGGGTACGGGTACGGGTGCCCGTAGCGGTACCGGCTGGGGTGCCGCCGCAGTGCGGGCCGTACGGCGGCGCCGCTCGGGCCCTCCCACAGCGCCAGCGACACCCGCTGGCCGGCGTCGGCCCACGCCGGAGGGGTGCGGACCACCAGGTCCAGGGGCACGCCCGAACTGCCGTAGCGGGCAAGGAGAATGGTCAGGTCCGGCCGCAGCCGGCCGTCGGGGGCGGTCCTGGGCAGGTGCCAGCGCAGCAGGTCCGGCGCGAGGCGGCGCAGGTCGGCCCGGAGCCGGGCGAGGACATCGGTGCCGTGGCGGTGGCGCACGGCGCACAGATCGAGGTCGACATCGACGCGGGCGGCGGCGCAGGCCCCGGCCCAGTCACCGGCCGCACGCCGTGCGGTCGCGGTCTCGATCATGGACGGCGGCACGGCGTACTCGCGTACGCGCTGCCACATCAGCAGGCGGGGCGGAATCCCGTTCGCGAAGTGAGCTGTCATCAGCAGTCACCTTGAGCGAGCGAGTCCCCCAATCCGTACGAGGAAGTGTTCATCCCGCGCATCATAGGCACAGCCGCGCGCATCTGTCAGGCCTCTCCGGCCCGCCGTGTCGAGGCGGCGGCGCCCGGCCGGAGCGGGCCGGGCGCCGCCGCCCGCGTCAGGCCGTCACGGCAGCCGCCGCGCCGACGGGCTCGCCGAGGTGCCGGGCGAGGAACCGCACCGCGCTGTCGATCTCGAACCGGGGCAGTTCGAGGTGCCGACCCGCGTTGACGTGCAGCGACTTCTCCTTCGAGGCGAAGGCGTCGAACAGCGCGAGGCTGCCCGCGCGCGAGATGCGCTCGTTGTCCCACTGCATGCCGAACTCGACGGGGACGGTGATCCGCCGCGCGTGCTCGATCAGGGCGTCCGGCCAGTGCGGGCTGAAGACCGCGGCGGCGATGCGGGGTTCGGCCGCCACCAGCGGCATCCCGATCGCGGTGCCGAGGCCGATGCCGACGTACCCGACCGGCCCGCCGGGGCCGATCTCCGGGAGTTCCTGGAGGGCGTCCAGGGTCGCCTGCCACTCGGGTACGGCCTGCACCGCCAGGCGGGCGTTGTACGGGACGACGACCGGGGCCTCCGGCGCGCCCGCCGCCTGTGCCCGGCGCAGCGCGGCGACGGATTCCTGGTCCTGCGCGCTGCGCGGCCGGTCGCCGTGGCCGGGCGCGTCGATGACGGCGACGTGGTAGCCGCAGCCGGTGACGAGGAGCCGGGCCCGGCCCAGCATCGCCGGGTGCTTCTTGTGGGCGCCGCCGCCGTGGCCGATCAGCACCAGCGGGGCGGGGCGGCCGGTGGCAGGGGCCGGCGACCACAGGACGCCGGGGATGCCGGAGGTACCGGACTCGTCGGGAGTACCGGGGCCGGCGGGGACGCCGGTCAGGACGAAGTCCCGCTGGGTGACGCCGTCTTCGGACGTCTCTGCGGTGAAGTGCAACGTATGCATGGTGGTGCCTTTCCGGGAGTGCCTTGGTGGGGAGGCGCTCCCGGCGGCGCCTGTGTCAGCCGCCGGCCGTGACGGGAAGGGGGAGCACCCACGTCGCTACAGCGTTCACGGGTCTCACCTCCTCCGGGCGGTGTCACGGTCGGCCACAAGCTAACAGCGCCTGCTGGTGCGGCTCCACCGGTTTTCCCGGCCAGGGCCTCCGCGACCGCCAAGCGGTAGGCGAGTAGGCGAGTAGGCGAGTAGGCGAGTAGGCGAGTAGGCGAGTAGGCGAGTAGGCGGCGAACAGCCGTGCAACCGGAGGGGAACCGTCCGCGAAGTGGGACATGTCTCAGATCGTGCACAACTTCTCCATAGAACCGTCCCAGAATCGTCATACCTGCCAGAATCCGACCGCCACCGCCCCATCCACGGAAGGACTTTCGCCCACATGGGCATACACAGACTGCTCTGGCCCGCGGCGGCCGCCACCGCCGCGCTGCTGGCCGTCACCCTCCAGGGTGCGCCGTCTCCCACCGCCGTGCCGGTCGCCTCGGTGACCTGCGCCTCGGGGGTCTGGAAGGGCGACTACTACGCCAACCTGAAGTTCAGCGGCACGCCGAAGAAGTCGCTCTGCGAGACCTCGATCAACAAGAACTGGGGCAGCGGCCACCCCGCCGGCATCTCGCTGCCGAACAACAACTTCTCCGTCCGCTGGACCATGAAGCGCGCCTTCGGCGGCGGCGGCCCGTTCAACCTCTCCATCGCGGGCCAGGACGGGATGCGGGTCTGGATCGACAGCAAGGAGTACATCAACCTCTGGCACGACTACTCCTCGACCCACTCGAAGACCGTCCGGGTCACCGTCCCCGCCGGCACCCACACCGTCCGGGTCGACTACGGCGCCGCCACCGGCAAGGCCAACGTGAAGGTCGGGCTCACCCCGGCCACCAGCGGCGACCGGACCGCACCCGCCGCGCCGACCTCCGTCAAGGCCACCCGCGGTGACAGCAAGGCGACGCTGAGCTGGGCCCGCAACGTCGAGGCCGACCTCGCCGGCTACCGCGTCTACCGCAACACCTCCCTGCCGGTCCCGCTGGACACCGCCCACCGGATCAGCGGCAGCACGCTGCGCACCACCACCTCCTACACGGCAAGCGGGCTGCACAACGGCACCAAGTACTACTTCGAGGTCACCGGCGTCGACCGCAGCGGCAACCAGTCGCACGCCTCGTCCGCGGTCAGCGTCATCCCCGCCGACACCACGCCGCCGCGGCCGGCGACCGACCTGGGCGTGGACGCCTACGCGGACGAGAACGTCCTGACCTGGGCGCCCAGCCTGGACGATCTCGGCTTCGGCGACGTCGTCGGGTACCACGTCTACCGGGCGACGGCCTCCGCCGGCCCCTGGACCCGGCTCACCACCACGCCGGTGACCACCAACGTGTACCACGACCCGAAGGCGCCGATCGGCATCCGGGCGTACTACCGGGTGATCGCCCTGGACGAGGCCGGCAACCAGTCCACGCCCGCCTCCGCCAGCGCCGTCCGCCCCGACGACGGCAGCGTCACACCGCCGGTGCCCACCGGGCTGAAGGCCACCGCGAGCACCGACGGCATCAGCCTCGACTGGGCCGACAACCCCGACGGCAGCGGCACCCACGGCTACAACGTCTACCGCGCCGGCGCGGCCGGGACGTACACCAAGCTCACCGCGGCGCCGATCACCGGCTCGCAGTACCAGGACAGCCAGGCACCCGTCGGCAGCGCCTCCTCCTACCGCGTCACCGCGGTGAGCAAGGCGGACATCTACGGCGACGTCCACGAGTCGGCGCCCGCGCAGACCTCGGCCACCCGCCCGGTGCCGCCGGACACCACGCCGCCGCCGGCGCCCAGCGGCGCCAAGGCCACCCTCGACTACGCCAAGACGCAGATCCTGGTGTACTGGAACGCGCCCACCGACACGGACACCGCGCGGTTCGAGCTGCGCCGCTACCTCGACGACGGCACGTCCCAGCAGATCCCGCTCGACCCGCCGCTGTACCCGCACTACCTGGACACCACCGCGCAGGCCGCCTCCGTCAACGCCTACGTGATCAGCGCGTTCGACGCGGCGGGCAACCGCAGTGACACCACGGTGTTCGTCCAGTGGGACTCCGACGCCCCGCCGGCCGCCCCCGCCGGGCTGACCGCGACACCCACCACGTCGGGCGTCGCCCTCACCTGGTCGGCCAACACCGAGTCCGACCTGAAGGACTACCGGGTGCTGCGCCGCAACGCCGCGGACCAGGGGTTCGCCCAGATCGCCACGCTGCCGGCCGGCACCACCTCCTGGCTGGACCCGTCGCCGCCGCTCCACGTCGAGCTCGGCTACGAGGTGCAGGCCGAGGACGAGGGCGGGCACCTCAGCACGCCCTCCGCGCCGGTCCTCACCACCGCGCTGGACACGGTGCCGCCGGCCGTCCCCACCGCCGCCCGGGCGACCGTCCAGGGCCAGGACGTCTCCGTCACCTGGACCGCCTCGCCGACCGTCGACGTGGCCGGCTACCGGGTCTACCGGTCGGTGGACAGCAGCGACGGCTACGCGCTGGTGGCCGAGGTGGGCAAGGACCAGCAGAGCTGGACCGACGACGGCGCCACGCCCGGCCTGACCGCCCTGTACGCGGTCACCGCCGTGGACTACTCGGGCAACGAGTCCGCGCGCTCCGCCCCCGCCGAGGCGATCCCCCCCTACCCGGACGGCGTGACCGCGCCCGCCCCCGCCACCGCGGTGGCCTCCGCCCTGGCCGACGCGGGCGTCCGGCTGGACTGGACCGCGAGCACGTCCTCCGACGTGGCCGGATACCTCGTCTACCGCTCGCGCGGCGCGGTCGGTGTCGCGGTCGCCGACGACCTGCTCACCCCGCAGCCGGTGACCGCGACCACCTTCACCGACCCGACCGGCCGCACCGCTCCGAGCTGGTACTACGCGGTCGTGGCGGTGGACGCGGACGGCACCCGGTCGCTCCCGGCCACCGTCCGGCAGAGCGTCGACGAGCAGCCCCCGCCGGCGCCGGCCCACCTGTCGGCGGTCACCTACTCGCCCGGCGGCTACGTCGTGTTGACGTGGGACAACGCCATCGCCCCCGGCTCGGACACCGTCGGCTACATCGTCACCCGGTCCACGACCCTCACCGGCCCCTACGTCCCGCTCACCACGGACCCGCTGGTGCCCACCGGCACCTCCGGTTCCTTCCGGATCGACACGCCGCCGACCGGCGCGTCCTACTACCGCGTCTACGCCGTGGACGCGGTCGGCAACCAGTCCCCCTTCGCGACCGCCCAGTCCTTCAAGTAGCCCCACCCATCGAGGGCGCCGCACCCACCCTGGTCGCGGCGCCGTCGGCCGCTGCCGGCCGCCGCCGGCCGACGGACCGGTCAGGCGGCCGCCGAGCGGTAGGGGCGGAAGAAGGCGCGCAGCTCCGCCGCGTAGATCTCGGGTTCCTCGAAGGCGGCGAAGTGGCCGCCGCGGGCCGGCTCGTTGACGTACGCGACGTTCGCGGTGCGCTCGAGCCAGGCGCGCGGCGGGCGGACGATGTCGCCGGGGAAGAGGGAGAAGCCGGAGGGGACCTCGACGCGGCGGGCCAACTGGGCGGGCGGGATCGCGCCGTTGGCGGCGTACATGCGCATCGAGGAGCCGATGGTGCCGGTGAGCCAGTAGAGCGTGACGTTGGTGAGGATCTCGTCCTTGGTGTAGCTGCGCTCGATGTCGCCGCCGCAGTCGCTCCACGCGCGGAGCTTCTCGACGATCCAGGCGGCCAGCCCCGCGGGCGAGTCGTTGAGGCCGAACGCGGCGGTCTGCGGCTTCGTACGGTGCATGGCGGCGTAGCCGCCCTCGGCCGCGCCCCAGGCGGCGACGCGGTCGAACCAGGCGCGTTCCTCGGGGGCGAGTTGCGCGGGGTCGGCGGGCGGCACCGGCACGCCGGCGTCGGTGCGGTGGACGGCGACGACCCGGTCCGGGTGGTCGAGCGCGAGGTAGCGGCTGACGTGGCTGCCGATGTCGCCGCCCGCGGCGCCGTACGCGCGGTAGCCGAGCCGCTCCATGAGTTCGGCCCACAGCGCGGCGACGGCGATGGAGTTCAGCGGCGGGCCGGCGGGGCGGTCGGAGTAGCCGTAGCCGGGCATGTCGGGAACGACGACGTCGAAGGCGTCGGCCGGGTCGGCGCCGTGCGCACCGGGGTCGGTGAGCAGCGGGATGACCTTGGCGTAGCGCCAGAAGGAGTCCGGCCAGCCGTGGCTGAGCACCAGCGGCAGCACGCGGGTGCCGGCGGGCGCGACGGCCCGCGCGTGGACGAAGTGCACGCCGAGGCCGCGGGGCCCGCCGGGGGTGCCGGGTCCGCCCGGGGTGCCGGGTCCACCGGGTCCACCGAGCGTGGTCCGGAAGTGCGGGAAGCGGCCGAGCGCGGCCTCCTGCGCACTCCAGTCGAAGCCGTCGGCCCAGTAGGTGACGAGTTCGCGCAGGTAGTCCAGGTCCGTGCCGAGCGCCCAGCCCGCGTCGGCGGGCGCGTCCGGCCAGCGCGTCGCCCGCAGGCGGGCCCGCAGGTCCGCCAGGACCGCGGGGTCGGTCGACAGCGTGAACGGCTCGGGCTCGGGCGCGGCATCGGGCATACCCGGCACCCTACCGACCGCCCCGCCCGGACCCGGGGACCACCGGGTCGGGCCCCGGGCGCATCAGGTCGGACGGCGAAATTCCGGTGCGCCGCGGCACCGGCCGTGGCAGGCTCCCGCCATGCCGATCGCCGATGTGTCCGCGGATGTCCGTCTCGCCTACGAGACCTTCGGCGACCCCGCCGACCCCCCGGTGCTGCTCGTGATGGGTTTCGGGGCGCAACTGCTCGGCTGGCACGAGGACTTCTGCCGGTCGCTGGCCGACCGCGGCCGCTACGTGATCCGGTACGACAACCGCGACTGCGGGCTGTCCACCAGGTTCGACGACCACCCGGTGGACATGGCGGAGTTCATCGCAGCCGTCAGCTCCGGCGACATCCCCGCCGCCCTGGCGATGGTGCCCTACCGGCTCCCCGACATGGCCGGGGACGGCTTCGGGCTGCTCACCGCGCTGGGCATCGAACGCGCCCATGTCGTCGGCGCCTCGATGGGCGGCATGATCGCCCAGACGATGGCCCTGTCCCGCCCGGAACGGGTGCTGACCCTGACGTCGATGATGTCCTCCACCGGCGAGCAGGAGTACGGGCGGTCCAGCCCGCAGGCGCAGGCGGTGCTCTTCGGCCCCCGGCCCGCGGACCGCGCGGGGTACGTCGCGGCGGCGGACCGCGAGCTGGTGTGGGCCTCCCGGCGCTACGGCGACGCCGCGGTGCTGCGCGAGCTGGCCGCCGCGAGCTACGACCGCGCCTACTACCCCGCCGGTGTCGCCCGGCAGCTCGGCGCGATGGTCCTCGGCGGCTCGCGCGCGGACGCACTGCGCGACCTGCGGGTGCCGACGCTGGTGATCCACGGGCTGGACGACACGCTGATCGACCCCAGCGGCGGCCGGCGCACCGCGGAGCTGGTGCCCGGTGCCGAACTCCTCCTGGTGCCCGACATGGGCCACGACCGCCCGCGCGCCCTGTGGCCCCTGCTCATCGACGCCTTGGCGGCCCACACCGCCTGAGAGGACGTCCGGGACGGGTCACCTGCACACCTCGCGCGCCGCCTTCCGCGGAGCCGGCGGTCACGCCTTCCCGTCGTCGGGGGAACCGCAGCGCGCGGAGGGCGGGTTTCCCTCCGTGTGCGGTTGGTGGCACGCTGTCGTCATGACGGGCAACGTTCCTGCGGAGACATCGAGCTTCGTCGGCCGGGACACTGAACTCGGTTGGCTGCTGGGGGCGTTGGCCCGATGCCGGCTGGTGACGCTGACCGGTCCCGGCGGCATCGGGAAGACCCGGCTGGCGCAGCGCGCCGCCGGCGACGTGCTCGCGGCGGTCGCGGCAGGTCGCGCCGCGGGACCGGACAGTGCCGCGGAACCGGACGGCGCCGCGGGACCGGACAGCGCCGCGGGACCGGACGGCGCCGACGGCGCCGGGGCCGCGCACGCGGCCGCCGCGCGCTTCCCCGACGGCGTGTGGTGGGCGGACCTCAGCACGCTGACCGGCCCCGAGCTGCTGCTGACGACGGTCAGCGACGCGGTGGACCTCGCGGACCACTCGCTGCGGATGCCGCTGGACGCGCTCAGCGAGTGGCTCGCCGGCCGGCGGACGCTGCTGGTGCTGGACTCCTGCGAGCACCTGGTCGACGCGTGCGCCCACCTCGTCGGGGAGTTGCTGACCGCGGCGCCCGGCCTCGCGGTGCTGGCGACCAGCCGCAGCCCGCTCGGCTCGGTGGTGGAGGAGCTGGTGGAGGTGCTGCCGCTGCCGGCCGACGGGCCGGACGCACTCGCGCTGTTCACCGACCGGGTCACCGACCGGCTCGGCCGCGCCCCGCTCGCCGAGCCGGGCGCGGCCGAAGCCGCCGCGGCGATCTGCCACCGCCTGGAGGGCATCCCGCTGGCGATCGAACTGGCCGCCGCGCGGGTGGCGTCGGTCGGCCCGGGCGCCGTCGCCGACGTGGCCGAGCGGCTCGGCTCGCGCTTCGACACGCTCGCCGCGGTCGGCGCGGTGTGGCCGCGGCGGCACCAGACGCTGCGCACCACCATCGGCTGGAGCCACGAGCTGTGCGCGCCGCTGGAGCGGCTGCTGTGGGCGCGGCTGAGCGTCTTCCGCGGCACGTTCGACCTCGCCGCGGCCCAGGCGGTCGCCACCGGGGGGCCGTTGGAGGCGGCGGCGGTGGCGCCGATGCTGGAGCGGCTGGTCGCGCAGTCCGTGCTGCGCGGGATCGGCGCGGACCCCGAGCCCGCCCCGGCCCCCGTGCCCGTACCGGCGCCCGCGGAATCCGGCGGCGGCGACGCCGCGGCCGCACCCGCGACTCCGCCGGTGACCGCAGCGCGGGGCTGTGCCGGGGCCCGCTACCGCATGCTCGACACCATCCGGGAGTACGGCCACGCCTGGCTGGAGGAGTTGGGCGAGGTCGCCGTCACCGAGCAGCAGCACGCCGAGTACTTCACCGGGCTGGCCCGCTGGGCGGACGCCGCCTGGTCCGGGCACGACCAACTGCTCGGCTACCGGCGGATCGAGGACGCCCACCCGGACCTGCGCGCCGCCCTCGACCACTGGCTCGACCACGATGACCCGCGGGCCGCCGAACTCGCCGGCCTGCTGGTCTACTTCTGGAGCTGCTGCGGCCACCTCAAGGAGGCCCGGTCCTACCTGGAGCGCGCCCTCGACCAGCACACCGCCCCCGGCCCGGCCCGCACCCGGGCCCTGATCGGCCTCGGCGCGGCGCTCACCCTCCAGGGCGAGTACGAGCGCGCCGCCGCCCTGGACGCGCAGGTGCGCGCGGTCACCGTGCGCGGCGACAGCGCCGACCGGATGGCCGCGGCCTGCCTGACCGGCCTGCTGGGGATGCTCACCGGGCAGTCCCGCACCGCCCTGGACGCCGTTCGGGACGCGCTCGGCGCCACCTCGGGCCTGCCGGCCGCCGGGGCCGGGTTCGGCACGCCCGACCGGCTGCGCTGCCACCTGCTGGAGGTGCTGTCGCTCACCGCGCTCGGCGAGCTCGCCGAAGGGCGGTCGCGGGCACTGGAGTTGCGCCGGTACTGCGTGGAGACCGGCGAGGTGTGGACCCGCTCCTACCTGGACTACCAGCTGTCGGTGGTGGCCCTGTTCTCCGCCGAGCCCAGGGACGCGGTCGCCTACGCGCGGACGATGCTGGAGAGCAAGCACCTGCTGGGCGACGCCTTCGGGATAGCGCTCGGCCTGGACCTGTTGGCCGCCGCGCTCGCCGCCGACGGCCGCCCCGAGCAGGCCGCGTCGGTCTACGGCACCGGCGGGGCGTACTGGCGCAGCGTGGGCCACCCCCAGCGCGGGGCACCGGAGTTGCAGCCGGTGCGGGACCGCTGCGAGCAGACCGCCCGCGCGGCGCTCGGCGACGAGGGTTACGCGGCCGCGTTCGCCCGCGGCGCCGCCGCCCACGGCCCGACCGCCCTGTCCGCCGCCCTGCGCCCCGACCCCGCCCCGCACGAGTAGCCGCACCGTACGAGCGGCCGGGACGCGTGGTACCCAGAGCCCGCTTGTTCGCGTACCGTCAAGTCGACCGGGTCGCGCCCCTGCTCGGTCCGCACCGCCGAACCGACGGACGGGAGAAGGACATTGCGTATCGCGCGACGGATCGGCCGGTGGGCCGGCGGCATCGCGGGCGCCGCGGCGCTGGTGCTGCTGGGGACCGGGCCCGCCGCGGCCGACGTGCCGATCGGCCAGCCGATGAGCGGCGAGATGACGTACTACAACGACGTCGGCTACGGCGCCTGCGGCACCTCGATCGACGCCTCGACGCAGTACCTGGTCGCCGTGTCGTACCAGTGGTGGACCGCGGCCAACCCGAACAACGACCCGCTGTGCAGCGGGATCTCGGTACAGGTCAGCTACGGCGGCAAGACGATCACCGTGCCGGTCGCCGACAAGTGCCCGACCTGCGACGCGAGCCACATCGACCTGAGCGAGCCGGCGTTCACCGAGTTCGCGCCGACCGGGACCGGGGTCGTCACCGGCATCACCTGGCAGTTCGTGTCCTCCGGCGGCACCACCACCCCGCCGCCGCTCGCGGCGCCGACCGGGCTGACGGTGACCGGCACCACCGGCACCACGGTGTCGCTGGCGTGGACCGGCGTCAGCGGCGCCGCGTCGTACACCGTGCGGCGCGACGGCGCCGCGGCGGGGACCGCCACCGGCACCACCTTCACCGACACCGGGCTGGCCGAGGGCAGCACCCACACCTACACCGTGACCGCCACCGGCTCCTCGGGCACCGTCTCCGCGACCTCCGCGGCAGTGACGGCGACCACCACCGCCGGCAGCGGAGGCGGGGGCGGGGGCTGCACGGCCACCGCCTGGAGCGCGGCCACCTCCTACGCGCCCGGCGACACCGTCTCCTACGCCGGCCACTCCTACACCGCCACCGCCTACTCCACCGGCGCCGCCCCGAACGACCCGGCTTCCTGGGCCGCGTGGAAGGACGACGGGGCGTGCTGACGCCGCGCGGGGAAGAATGGCGGCATGACGTCACGCTGGTCGATCGGTTCGCACAACTCCCTGCTGTCCATCGCCTCCACCGAGTCGGTGCTCTCCATCGGGTCCGCCGGGTCGGCGCTGTCCGTCGGGTCGGTGGCGTCGTTCGCGGCGTTCGGCTCGCTCGGGTCGGCGATGTCGGCGCTGTCGCTCGGGTCGTTCCAGTCGTTCGGGTCCTGGCTGTCGGGGCAGTCGAACGGCTCGGCGCTGAGCTGGCAGTCGAGCGGGGCGGTGCTGGCGCGCCGCACGGACGGCCCCGACGGCCGGATCGGGCCGCGCGCCGCGGTCGCCGTGGCCGCCACGGCCGCCGCCGGCCTGGCCTGGTGGCAGATCCGCCGCGCCGCGCGGTCCTAGCCCCGGGCATCCGAAGACCCGCTCGGCCCGCGAGCCGGGCCGGCGGGCTCACGCGCCGCACGTTCATAAGTGTCGCTTTGTGATCATCATGGTCCGACTTTGACAATTCGTGGTGCTCCAGCGCACTCTTCTGTCATGTGCCTGTGCCCCATCCGCCCCGTGGTCCGCGCCAGCATCGAGCTGGCGCTGATCGGCGTGACCGCGCACAGCGTCGCCGACGTGCACTGTCGCTGACACCCGCACCGGTCCCGCCTGGCCGTGCCACCCCCGACCGCGTCGGGGGCGCCGCCGCGCCCGGGGCCCACCCCGCACGTCCCCTCTCCCCCGTTTGTCCGCGCGCCCCGGGCGCGCGCCTCCCCTCGCCCGGTGCCGGTACGCCCCGGGGAAAGGCCCTGCCATGTCTCGCTTGTCCCTGTCGCCAAGGCAGTTGGGCGCCGTAGCCGCTGTCCTCGCCATCGCCGGGGGGGCCGTCGCCTGCGGCCCCAAGAGCGCCGACTCGGCCGCGAAGGGCTCCGACGCCTCCCCGCACCGCGGCGGCACCCTGTACGTGCTGAACAACCAGCCGCAGAACAACTTCGACCCCGCCCGGCTCTACACCTCCGGCGGCGGCAACATCCCCTCGCTGGTCTACCGCACGCTCACCACCCGCGCCCGGGAGAACGGCGCCGCCGGCAACAAGGTCGTCCCCGACCTCGCCACGACCACCGGCGAGCCGAGCAAGGACGCCACCGTGTGGACGTACCACCTCAAGGACGGCCTGAAGTACCAGGACGGCACGGCCATCACCACCGCCGACATCAAGTACGACATCGAGCGGTCGTTCGCCGCCGAGCTGTCCGGCGGCGCCCCCTACCTGCGGGACTGGCTGGTCGGCGCGCAGGACTACCAGGGCCCGTACAAGGACCCGAAGGGCCTGGCCTCGATCGAGACGCCCGACGCGAAGACGATCGTCTTCCACCTGCGCAAGTCCGAGGGCGACTTCCCGCTGCTCGCCACGCAGACGTCGTTCGCCCCGGTGCCCAAGGCCAAGGACACCGGCACCAAGTACGCCGACCACCCGGTCTCCTCCGGCCCGTACGAGGTGGTCAGCAACCAGAACAACGGCGAGCACATCGTGCTGCGGCGCAACCCGAACTGGTCGCAGGCCACCGACGACCAGCGGCGCGCCTACCCCGACACGATCGACGTACAGTCCGGGCTGGACCAGGCCGTGATCAACCAGCGGCTGTCCGCGGGCGTCGGCAAGGACGCGAACGCGGTGACCACCGACACCAACCTCGGCCCGGCCGAACTCGCCAAGACCACCGGCGACAAGGAGCTGTCCTCCCGGGTCGGCACCGGCCACTTCGGGTACACCGACTACATCGCCTTCAACCCGAAGGTGAAGCCGTTCGACAACATCAAGGTGCGCGAGGCCGTCGCGTACGCCGTGGACCGCACCACCGTGGTCGACGCGGACGGCGGCTCCTCGCTCGCCGAGCCCGCCACCACCTTCCTGCCGAACCAGACCGCCTTCAACGGCGGCACCACCTCCGACCCGTTCCCGGCGGGCAAGAGCGGCGACCCGGCGAAGGCGCGCGAGCTGCTGAAGGAGGCCGGCTACCCCAACGGGCTGACCGTCACCCTCACGCACGACACCAACAAGGGCGGCGAGGAAGGCCCCGAGGTCGCCACCGCGGTCCAGGAGGCGCTGAAGAAGGCGGGCATCACCGTCAAGCTGGAGGGCCTGGAGCACAACGCGTTCGACGACAAGGTCTACAGCGTCAAGACCGAGCCGGGCATGTTCCTGGCCGGCTGGGGCGCCGACTGGCCGTCCGGCGGGCCGTTCCTCGGCCCGATCTTCGACGGCCGGCAGATCGTCAAGGACGGCTACAACTTCAACAGCTCGCAGCTGAACGACCCCGCGGTCAACAACGAGATCGACGCGATCGACAAGATCACCGACCTGAGCGCCGCGGCGAAGCGCTGGGGCGCGCTGGACACGAAGATCGGCGCGCAGGCGCTGACCGTGCCGCTGGTCCACCCCGTCTACAAGCGGCTGTACGGCAAGAACATCCGCAACGTGGTGATCAGCGACTGGACCGGTGTGCTGGACGTCTCCCAGGCCGCGGTGAAGTGACCGCGTGAGCACCGAACACCCTGCCGCCGTCGGCGGCGGTACGGCGAAGGCCGTGCCGCCGCTGCTCGGCGAGGCGTTGCCGGACGGCCCGGTGGGCGGCGGGCCGGCGCCCGGCGGACGGCAGTTCTGGCACCGGCTGCGCACCGAGCGCGCCGCCCTGGCCGGCGGCGCCGTCGTGGTGCTGCTGATCGTGGTGGCCATCGCCGCCCCGCTGCTGGCCGCGGCCGAGGGCCAGGACACCACCAGCTACCACGCGGCGCTGCTGGACTCCCGGGCCGGCGCGGTCCCGCTCGGCCACTTCGGCGGCGTCAGCGGCACCCACTGGCTCGGCGTCGAACCCGGCACCGGCCGCGACCTGTTCGCCCGGCTCGTCTACGGCGCCCGCACCTCGCTGGCGGTGGCGTTCGGCGCCACGCTGCTCCAGGTCGTCCTCGGCACCGCCTTCGGACTGGCCGCGGGCCTGGGCAGCCGGGCCGTCGACGGGCTGCTGAGCCGGATCACCGACATCTTCGTCACGATGCCCGCGCTGGTCTTCTCCATCGCACTGCTCGCGGTGGTCCCCGGCAGCTTCCCGCGGCCGGTGCTGCTGGCCCTGGTGCTCGGCCTGCTCGCCTGGGGCGGGGTGGCCAAGATCGTCCGCGCGCAGGTGCTCACCCAGAAGTCCCTGGACTACGTCGCCGCGTCCCGGCTGGCCGGCTCCAGCGGCTGGCGCACCGCCCGCCGCGAGCTGCTGCCCGCGCTGGTCGCGCCGGTGCTCACCTACGCGGCGATCCTGCTGCCGAGCAACATCGTCTCCGAGGCGGGGCTGTCCTTCCTCGGCATCGGCGTCAACCCGCCCACCGCGTCCTGGGGCCAGATGCTCTCCTCCGCCGCGACCTGGTACCAGGCCGACTCCGCGTACGTCCTGCTGCCCGCGCTGCTGCTGCTCGTCACGGTGCTCGCCTTCACGGTGTTCGCCGAGGGCATCCGGGTGGCGCTCGACCCGCGCTCGCGCAGCCGGCTGCGGATCGGCACCCGCAAGGGGGCCGCGTCGTGATCCGCTTCGCCGGGCGGCGCCTGCTCCAGGCGGCCGCCGTGCTGCTGGTGCTGGCCGCCGTGCTCTACGCCGTCTTCTACCTCGCCCCGGGCGACGCCGCCCAACTCGCCTGCGGGCCGCGCTGCTCCACCGCGCAGGTCGCCCAGGTCCGCGACCAGATGGGCCTGAACGACGCGGTGTACGTGCAGTTCTGGCACTTCCTGCAAGGCGTCTTCGCCGGGCACGACTACAGCTCCGGCAACGGTACGGTGCACTGCCCGGCGCCCTGCCTGGGCCAGTCCTACCGCACCGGCGACCTCGTCACCCATGTCATCGCCGAGAAGCTGCCCGCGACCGCGTCGCTGGCGCTCGGCGCCATGGTGATGTGGCTGGTGATCGGGGTCGGCACCGGCCTGGTCTCGGCGCTGCGCCGCGGCACCCTCGTCGAGCGGCTGCTGACCGGCTTCACGCTGGTCGGCACCGCCACCCCGGTGTTCATCACCGGCATCCTGCTGCTCCTGGTCTGCTGCTCGTGGCTGCGCTGGCTGCCGTACCCGACGTATGTGCCGCTCACCTCCGACCCCGAGCAGTGGGCGTGGAACCTGCTGCTGCCGTGGCTGGCGCTCGCCCTGGTGGAGGCCGCCAAGTACGCCCGGCTGACCCGCAGTTCGCTGCTGGAGACGCTGGCGGAGGACCACATCAGGACCTTCCGCGCGTACGGCGTTTCCGAGGGCGCGCTCGTCCGGCGGCACGCGCTGCGCGGGGCGCTCGCCTCGGTGATCGCGCTGTCCGCGCTGGACCTGGGCACGATGTTCGGCGGCGCGCTGCTCACCGAGACGCTCTTCGGCATCCCCGGGATCGGCCAGCAGCTGGTGCAGTCCGTGCAGTTGAAGGACCTGCCCGTGGTGGTGGGGATCGTCCTGGTGATGGGCCTGGCGGTGGTGGTCGCGAACGCGGTCGCCGACGTGCTGTACGCCCTCGCCGACCGAAGGGTGGTGCTGGCGTGACCGCCGACACTCCGCTGTCCGTCACCAAGTCCGCGGCCGCGCCCGGCGCCGCCGCGGCCGGACCGGCCGGCGAGCCGCTGGTCGAGGTCGCGGACCTGCGCATCGACTTCCCCACCGAGACCGGCACGGTACGGGCCGTCGACGGGATCGGCTTCACGCTGCGGCCCGGCGAGGCGCTGGGCCTGGTCGGCGAGTCCGGCTCGGGCAAGTCCGCCACCGCGTACGCGCTGCTGGGGCTGCACCGCGGCACCGGCGCCGAGGTGAGCGGCACGGTACGGGTGGCCGGCACCGATGTGCTCACCGCGCCCGAGGCCGAGCTGCGGCGACTGCGCGGCGGCGTCGCGGCGGTCGTCTTCCAGGACCCGCTGAGCGCGCTCGACCCCTACCTCGCGGTCGGCGACCAGATCGCCGAGGTCTACCGGGTGCACCGCCGGGTCTCCCGCGCCGCGGCCCGGGCCCGGGCGGTCGAGGTGCTGGACCGGGTCGGCATCCCCACCGCGGCCCGCCGGGCCCGGTCCCGGCCGCACGAGTTCAGCGGCGGCATGCGGCAGCGGACCCTGATCGCCATGGCGCTGGCCTGCGAACCGCGGCTGATCGTCGCCGACGAGCCGACCACCGCGCTCGACGTCACCGTGCAGGCGCAGGTGCTCGACCTGCTGCACGAACTGCGGACCGAGTCGGGCCTGGCGCTGCTGATGGTCACCCACGACCTCGGGGTGGCCGCGGGCACGGTGGACCGGCTGCTGGTCCTCCAGCACGGCGCCGCCGTGGAGTCCGGTGCGATCGCCGAGGTGCTGGCGCGGCCGGAACACGCCTACACCCGGGCGCTGCTGGCCGCGGTGCCCCGGATCGAGCCGGCGGCGGCTCCGCCGGAGGAGGAGACGGCGGAGGAAGCGGGAGAGCCCGAGCCCGAGTCCGAGCCCGCGCCCCGGTCCGATCCCGCACCCGCACCCGCGTCCGCCCCGGCGGCCGGCGGCGGCTCGTCCGGCGAGGTGCTGCTCGAAGCGGTCGGGCTGCGCAAGGAGTTCGGGCGCGGCCAGGGCCGGTTCGCGGCGGTGGACGGCGTGGACCTGGTGGTGCACGCCGGTGAGACGCTGGGCGTCGTCGGGGAGAGCGGCAGCGGCAAGACCACGCTCGGCCGGATGCTGGTGCGGCTGCTCGACCCCACCGAGGGCGAGGTCCGCTACCGCGGCAAGGACATCGCCCGGCTCGGCGACCGCCAACTGCGGCCGTTGCGCCGTGAGTTGCAGATGGTCTTCCAGGACCCGGTCTCCTCGCTGAACCCGCGGCGCAGCATCGGCGAGTCCATCGCCGACCCGCTGCGGGCGGCCGGCGACCTGACCGATCGCCAGATCGCCTCCCGGGTGGGCGAGTTGCTGGAGCGGGTCGGCCTCGAAGCGTCCTGGTACCACCGCTACCCGCACGAGTTCAGCGGTGGCCAGCGCCAACGCGTCGGTATCGCCCGCGCGTTGGCACCCCAGCCGCGGCTGGTCGTCTGCGACGAGCCCGTCTCCGCCCTGGACGTCAGCACCCAGGCCCAGGTCGTCGCCCTGCTCGGCGAGCTCCAGCGGGACCTGGGGCTTGCGCTGGTCTTCGTCGCCCACGACCTCGCGGTGGTCCGCCAGGTCAGCGACCGGGTCGCCGTCATGCAGTCGGGCCGGGTCGTCGAGGAGGGCTCGGCCGACGAGGTCTACGCCAGTCCGCGCGACCCGTACACAAGGCGCCTGCTGGCCGCCGTCCCCGTCCTCGACCCCGCCGAGTCCCACGCCCGCCGCACCGCGCGCCGCCGCGCGGAGCCGTCCCACCCGTAGTCCCCGTCACCGGGGCACCACGCGTGCCCTGGTCACGGCGGGCCCCGGGCGACCAGGGGGTATCCACTCGCCCCACGCCCACCAATTGGTCTGGACCTATTGATAACAGCGGGGGGCGCCCGGCAGGCTTGGTTCCGCGCGCGCCGCACCCCCGCACCACACCTCTGGCCCCATGGCAGGCGATTCCGCCTGCCCGCGAAGGAGTTGTGATCCCCATGCGCTCGAAGGTCCTGGCCCGCGCGGCCACCGTCGCGGCCACCGCGATCCTCGGTCTCGGCATCGCCACCACGGCGGCGCAGGCGTCCCCGCCGCCCGGCAGCGGCTTCATGTTCCTCGGCTACTTCCCGACGTACGACAGCTGCGTCGCGCAGGCCCAGGCCGACGCACCCGTCCACGGCCCGGTCTACATCTGCGAGTACGGCACCAACGGCCTCTACCTGCTCTGGATGCACTGACCCCTGAGCTGATCCGGCACTGAACCGGCACCCAACCCGCGCCGGCGGGGTGCGGGCCCCATCGCCCGCACCCCGGAACGTCAGCCGTAGCGTGCGGCGTTCGCGCGGAGGCGGGCCGCCTCCGCGCGGACCCAGGGCAGGGCGTCGTAGAGGGCCTGGCCCGGGCAGTCGGTCTGGTAGACGTCGCGGTGCCCGGAGATCGTGTTCACCTCGGCGGCGGTGCCCTTCGGGTACCGGCTCGCGTTGTTGCTGGAGACCAGCCGCACCTTGCCCAGCGGGCTGATCCCCGGGTCGAGCTTCCAGGCGGCTATCTCGGCTATCGCCTCCAGCATCGGGCGCGGCACCTGCTGCCCGGCGCCGAAGTTGCCCAGGGCCGCTATCCCGACGGTGTCGTTGTTGAAGCCCTCGGTGTGCGAGCCGCGCACGTCGCGGTCCACGCTCCCGGCCCGGCCCTCGTAGATGCCGCCGCACCGGTCGACGACGAAGTTGTAGCCCAGGTCGTTCCAGCCCAGCGCGATGTGCCGCTGCTCCAGGGCGAGCAGCATCCCCGGCACGTCCTTCTTGCAGTCGTACGTGTTGGGGTTGTCCGTGTGGTGCACGAAGACCGCCTTCACCGCCTTGTCGTAGACCAGCCCGGGCCGTACGTCCTTCTCGTCCGCGTGCCAGGCCGCCCGCAGCACCACGTCCGGCCGCAGCGACGCCGGGCGGATCGCGGCAGCGCCCTGCCGGGGTCCGTTCGCCCGGTGCTGCGGCGCCGAGCAGGTCATGAGGAGGGCCAGGGCCGGCAGGTACCACGCCAGCTTGGGCCGGTGCAGCCGCATGACGTCCAGCCTCGGCCGAACCGGCCGCACCGGACATCCGAGGAGGTCGTTCGGGTGAACGCCGGGCCCGAAGGCGCCGCCCGCCCGGCGCGCCTCACCGCGGCCGCGCCCGTACGGGGTAGGGGCTCAGCGGCGCGGCGCGTCCTGCGGGGCGTCCCCCGCCCCGGCCGGCCGGGCCCGCGCGCCCGCCACCGCGGTGCTCGCCCGCCGCGCCCCGGTCGTGGCGAACGCCGAGTACCGCGGCACCCACCGCAGCAGCGCCCCCGCCGCCGCGACGCCCACCGCGCCCATCACCGAGATCCCGGCCGCCAGGCTGCCGAGCGAGGCGGCCGCCGACACGACCAGCGGCCCGCCCGCGCTGCCGGAGTCCGCGCACAGCCGCCACACCCCGAGGAACTGCGAGCGGGTGGCCGCGGGCGCCACGTCGGCGCCGAGCGTCATCAGCACACCGCTGCCGATGCCGTTGCCGAAGCCGATCAGCATCGCCGCCACCGTCAGCTCGGTGAGCGTGTGGGTCAGCGGCAGCACCGCCTGCGAGGCGCCGAGCACCAGCATGGAGGGCACCGCGATCCACAGCCGGCCGGCGCGGTCCATCACCTGGCCGGAGGGGTAGAAGGTCAGCGTGTCGACCAGCCCGGCGATGCCGAACACGACGCTGGTCGACGACGCGCTCAGCCCCAGGTGCTCCGACCACAGCGGCAGCACCGTCTGCCGGGTGGCCCGGACCGAGCCGACCAGCAGCACCGCGAGGCCCAGGGTGAGGAAGACCTTCCGGTGCTCGCGCAGCACCGCCCGGACCGGTACGGGCTTCGCGCCGCCGCGCACCACGGGCTCGGCGACGTCGGGCACCGCGACCAGGACGACGACGGTGATCGCGGTGCACACCAGCGCCAGCCAGTACACGTCGTGCACCGGGCGGCCGCCGCTGAGCACGGCCGCGCCCAGGAACGGCCCGGCGAAGGCGCCCACCCGCGACATCCCGCCGAGCGTCGACAGCGCGCGGGCCCGCAGGTGCTCGGGCACCGCCTCGGTCAGGTAGGACTGCCGGGCGAGCATGACCACGGCGTTGGACGCGCCGGTCACGGTGACCGCGAGCGCGAGCTCCCAGACGGTGCGGGCCAGCGCGCACCCGCACAGGGTGACCGAGGTGACGGCCGAGGCGACCAGCATCGCTTTGCGGTCGCCCAGCCGCGCGGCCAGCGCCCCGGCCGGCACGTCGCCGAGGATCTGCCCGACGCCCAGCAGCGCCAGCACCAGCCCGGCGGCGCCGACGCCCGCGCCGAGTGCGCGGCCGCTGAGCGCCAGGACGGGGGCGAGCGCGCCCATGCCGGTCTCGAAGACCAGCACCGGCAGGAACACCGCGGGGATCAGGCGGCCCAGCGACACCGGCTGCGCGCTCACCTGCTGATCCCCACCCTCGTGCCGACGTACGTCCGAAAAGCCGGGGCGTGGCCCGAGGTGCGGGCGCGGCCCGTACCTCATTCAACAACAGCACCTTCCGGCGCGGCCAGGGGGGCCTGGCCGCGCCGGGCGGGAACCGGCGGGCGGGAACCGGCAGGCAGGGGTCAGCGGGCGGGCATCGACCCCGCGGGGCTCAGTCGTCCATCCACGGCCCGAGCTTGTGCGGGTTGCGCACCGCCCACACATGGGTGACCCGGTCCTCGGCGATGTCGAACGCCAGCACCGCCAGGGCCGCGCCGTCCTGGCGCAGCACCAGCCCGGGCCGGCCGTTGACGGTCTCCTCCAGGATCTGCACGCCCGCGCCGCCGCGGCGCGCGATGGCGACGAAGTAGCGGGCGATCGGGGTGCTGCCGTGCAGCGGGTGGGGCAGGGCCGAGACGATGCCGCCGCCGTCGCCGACCGCGGTGGCGTCCGGGTCGAGCAGGCCGATCATGGCGTTGACGTCGAGGTCCTCCCACGCCTGCTTGAACTCCCGGACGATCCGGGTGTGCCGGTCGGTCGGCGGCTGGGCGCCGCGCTCCGCGCGGACCCGGCGGCGGGCGGACGTGGCGAGCTGGCGGCAGGCGGCGGGGGTGCGCCCGACGATCTCGGCGACCTCGGGGAAGGGGTAGCGGAACACGTCGTGCAGGATGAACGCCACCCGCTCGGCCGGGGTCATCGCCTCCAGCAGCACCAGGAACGCCATGGACAGCGACTCGTCGAGGGTGACGCGGTCGGCCGGGTCGACCTCGGCGCCGCCGGACCAGCCGCTGATCAGCTCCGCGCTGCCGGGCACCGGCTCGGGAATCCACTCGCCGACGTAGCGCTCGCGCCGGGCCCGCGCCGAGCGGAGCTGGTCCAGGCAGATCCGGCCGGCGACCTTCGTCAGCCAGGCGCCGACGTTCTCGATCGCGTCCTGCTGCCGCGGCGGCAGCGCGTACCAGCGGGCGTACGTCTCCTGGACGACGTCCTCGGCGTCCGCGAGTGAGCCCAGCAGCCGGTAGGCGACGCCGATGAGCCGCCGCCGCTCGCGCATGGCCTCGTCGAGCGCCGCGTCGCCGCCGCCCTGTCCGGGTTCGGTGCTCATGCTTCCCCGACCTTTCTGTCCGTGTCCGCCGCCGCCCGCGTCGTCCGCGCGCACCCGTACGACGCGGCAGCGGCCCGGAGTGTGAGGTCCGGGGCGGCGGCTCACAGGCGGCGGGGCCGCGCCGTCGGGTGGGCGGAAGCACACCGAATCACACCGGGAGCCTTTGATGAGCGTGTTGTTGTGGGTGGTGCAGGCGGTGCTCGCCGCCGCGTTCGCCGCGTCCGGGCCGGCGAAGACGACGCAGTCTCGGGAGTGGCTGGTCGCCCCGGGAGCCGGCCGCGGTGGCCGTGAACGCCGTCGTCCTGCTGCTGGGCGGGCTCGTCGCCTGGGGGCGGTGCGGTCCCTACGGCTGGTGACCGGCCGCCGACGAGGCCCTCACCTCGTACGACAGGCCGTCCGCACCCTCACTGGGGAACGCGGGGGCAATCGGCAGTGGAATAACGGGCAACTTCCAGGTGGACGATCGGACCATCGGACAGGCCGTCAGGAGCCCGCCGACCGGCGGGCTCCTGCGTGCGGAGCTGTTCGCGGTACGCGCGGGCGATGGCGATCAGCTCGTCCAGCGACTCCCGGGTGCGCACGAGTTCGTCGATGTGGGCCGAGAGCCGGTCGCGCTCCTGCGCCATCCGCTCCAAGGCGGCGTCGGAGTTCTCGGCGCTGGGCGCGTCGACGCAGGGCATCAGCTCCAGGATGGTGCGGCTGGACAGCCCGCCGGCGTACAGCCGCTGGATGAAGACGACCCGTTCGACGTCGGCGTCCGTGTAGTGCCGGTGGCCGCCTGAGCTGCGGGTACTGACCAGCAGTCCCTGCTCCTCGTAGTAGCGCACCGACCGGACGCTGACGCCCGCCTTGGCCGCGAGTTCCC
Organism: Actinacidiphila sp. bgisy144; assembly: GCF_057708105.1. Classification (NCBI taxonomy): domain Bacteria; kingdom Bacillati; phylum Actinomycetota; class Actinomycetes; order Kitasatosporales; family Streptomycetaceae; genus Actinacidiphila; species Actinacidiphila sp. bgisy144. Next base: position 41,451 of record NZ_JBYIRM010000031.1, read on the forward strand.
CGATCCGCATCCGCCCGTCCTTCCCGCGTTCTCCATGGGCGTTCTCCATGGGCCCGGTGCGCGCCCGTGTGGGCTGCGCAACAACAACTTGCATCTGACGTCAGTGTCAGGTTCTAGCGTAGACCACGGGCCCGAGGGACGGGCCCGCGGACCGAAGGAGCCCGACGTGACGACCCTCTTCAGCAGCTATCGGCTCGGCGCGCTGACGCTGCCCAACCGCGTGGTGATGGCCCCGATGACCAGGGTGCGGGCCGGGGCGGGCGGGCTGGCCACCCCGTCGATGGCCGCCTACTACGCCCAGCGGGCCACGGCCGGCCTGATCGTGACCGAGGGCGTGCAGCCGAACGCCGTCGGGCAGTCCAACCCGGGCACGCCCGGCCTGCACACCGACGCGCAGACGGACTCCTGGCGGCAGGTGACCGACGCGGTGCACACCAACGGCGGCCGGATCTTCGCGCAGCTCATGCACGGCGGGCGCGTCTCGCACCCCGACACCATCGGCACGGTGCCGGTCGGCCCGTCGGCCGTCGCCGCGGCCGGCGACGTGTTCACCCCGACCGGCCCGCAGCCCGCGCCGGTGCCGCGGGCCCTGGAGACCGCCGAGGTGCCCGAACAGGCCCGTTCCTACGCCGAAGCGGCCCGCCGCGCGGTGGAAGCGGGCTTCGACGGGGTCGAACTCCATGGCGCGAACGGGTACTTGATCTCCCAGTTCCTCTCCTCCAACGCCAACCTGCGCACCGACCGGTACGGCGGCCCGGTCGCGCACCGCATCCGCTTCGCGGTGGAGGCCGCGGCCGCGACCGTCGACGCGGTCGGCGGCGACCGGACCGGTATCCGGCTCTCGCCCGGCGCCGACTTCTGGGGTGTGCACGACACCGACGTCACCGAGCTGTACACGCAGTTGCTCACCGAACTGGCCCGGGTCGGGGTGGGCTATGTGCACCTGGAGGCCACCTCCGACGACGAGGTGCTGCTCGCGCTGCGCCGGGCCTGGGCCGGGCCGCTCGTGATGAACCCGGTGCTGCCGATGGGCCCGCGGCAGACCGGCCGCAAGGACGCCGACCGCTGGCTGGACCTGGGCGCCGACCTGATCAGTTTCGGCCGGGCCTTCCTCACCAACCCCGATCTGGTCGAGCGGCTGCGCGCCCGGTTGCCGCTCACCGAGGTCGACGAGTCCGCCTACTACCAGGGCGGCGACGAGGGCTACCTCACCTACACCTCCCACCGGTACACCGCCTGACGCCCTCGAAGGGCAGCGCCGCAGGCCCGCCCGTCCCCGGCCCCCGTTCCCGCAGCCGTCCCCCGGCCGCCGCCCGCCGCCGTCCGCGGCCGCCCGCGGCGCCCGGGGGGCGGCTCCGGCGCGTCCGCGGCAACACCGCGCGCATCACCCGCACTTCACGCCACGGTGATTCTGCTCTCACTTCGACGTGGCCCCAGGGACCTACGATCACGAGCGCAAACCTCATCCGACCGATCGGATTCAGCCATTGTCGAACGGCCAACCGGGCACGCCGCCGGGCCGATCCGGGCAGCACGGCGCCCCTCCGCCGGGTCGGAGGATGACCCAACTGCCGCCCAGGACCGGCCGAGTGACGGGCCCGGAAGGTCCCCAGGGGCAACCCGCACCGGGTGGAACGGGCAACCGCGCGGCCCGGGCCGCCCGCGGAGCGGCTGGCCGGATACGGCATCGGGGCGGAACCCTGAAACGGTTCACCTCGATCATGTCGGATGTGTGCACGGGGCGGCCGAGGGCGAGCACGGGTTGGTAGGGGTTTACATGGCGGAGCATGATGGCGCAGGCAACAGCAAGCACAGGAGTGCGCAACTCCACCCTCCGCGCGGGCGAAAGGACTGAGTCCGTGGTTCTCACCACGCCCCCCGAACTGTCGGGCACCATCACCAGGATTCCCGTCACGGTCCACGCTCCCGACCCGATCTCGCTGGCCGGTGTCACCAGCCAGCTCAGCCAGCGGCCGGAGATCCGGCTGGTCGACGAGGAGAGCCGGCAGCCGGGCACCGTCGCGGTGCTGCTCGCCGTCGCCCTCGACGAGAGCACCCTGTCCCGGCTGCGCCAACTGGTGCGCACCGACGGCGTACGCGCGGTGCTGGTCGCCAACCTGATCCGCGAGGCCGAACTGCTCCAGGTGATCGACTGCGGGGTGGGCGCCATAGTCTGGCGGCATGAAGCCACCGGGCAGCGCATCCTCCAGGCCGTGCTGGCCGCCTCGCGCGGCGACGGCGACCTGCCCTCCGACCTGCTCGGCCGGCTGATGACGCAGGTCGGCATCATGCACCGCAACGCCAAGCACCTGCCCGGCGATCCGGCGTCGGGGCTCACCCCGCGCGAGGTCGACGTGCTGCGGCTGGTCGCCGAAGGCATGGAGACCGGGGAGATCGCGGGCAAGCTGTCGTACTCGGAGCGGACCGTCAAGAACGTGATGCACAGCCTCACCACCCGGCTGCGGCTGCGCAACCGCGCCCACGCCGTGGCGTACGCGCTGCGCGAGGGCTACATCTGACGGCCACCGGCCGGCCCGACCGGGCCGGCCGCACCGAGCGTTGACCAACCAGCGGGCACAGCGAAGGGCGCGACCGTGATACACGAGGTGGACGAAGTCCTCAAGGGGCTGCTGACCGGGGGCGCCCTGGCCGGCACCGGCGTCGACATCGCCTTCGAGGCGCCGACCAAGGACTGGGCCGCCCGGCGCAACGCGCCGACCATCGACGTCTACCTGTACGACATCCGCGAGGACATCCACCGGCGTGAGCGGGGCGCCATCGCCGTCCACGACGACCAGGGCATCGTGGTGCGCAGGCGCCAACCGCCGCGCTGGTACCGGCTGTCGTACCTGGTCACCGCCTGGACCAAGCAGCCGCAGGACGAACACCGCCTGCTGTCGGCCGTCCTGGCCACGCTGCTGCCCCGCGAGGTGCTGCCGCCCGAGGAGCTGACCGGCGCGCTGGCCGCGCTCGGCCTGACCATCCCGCTGACCGTCGCCGGCCAGCAGACCGACTCCCGCTCGTTCGCCGAGATCTGGTCGGCACTCGGCGGCGAGCTGAAGCCGTCCCTGGACGTCACCGTCACCGCCCCCTTCCCGGCCTTCCCCGAGTACGACGCCGGGCCGCCGGTCACCGAGGGCGCGGGCGTGCGGGTGCGCGGCACCGACGGAACCCTCGAGGGCTCCGCCGAGCGCTACCACCGGCCGCACCACGTCGCCGAGCGGAAGCAGGCGGCCCGCGACGCCGCCCGCGGGGTGCGGCGGGACAGCGCGGAATGACCACCGCGACGGCCGCCGGCGCGGCCACCGCCGCCACCGGGCCCGGCACCGAACCCGGCACCGCGCTCGGGCCCGACGACGCCCTCATCGGCCGGCTCGGCGCGCTGCGCGACCGGGTCGCGCTGCTCGTCGAGCACCGCAGCGCCACCGACCCGACCGCCGCCGATCCGCTGCGCGGGCTGTACCTCACCGACGAGGCGGTCCAGTACCTGCTGCGGCCGGCGGCCGAGGACGCCCGCCCCGGACCGGAGGCCGCGCCCGACGAGGCGGTCGGCGAGGCGCGCGGGGAGGACCGGCTGGTCCGGCTCGCCGCCCGGCTCGGCCTGTCCGGGCTGGACGCGCGCATCCTGCTCGCCGCGCTCGCCCCCGACCTCGACCGCGCCTTCGAACCGCTCTACGGCTACCTCAACGACGACGTCAGCCGCCGCCGGGCCACCGTCGGCCTCGTCCTCGACCTGTGCGGGGTGCCCGCGCACCACGCCGAGGGCCGCGCCCGCTTCCACCCGTCGGCGCCGCTGGCCGCGCTCGGGCTGGTGGTCGTCGAGGAGCCCGAACGCCCCTTCCTCAGCCGGTCGCTGCGGGTCCCGGACCGGGTCGCCGCCCACCTCGTCGGCGACGACACCCCGGACCCCGCGCTCGCCGGGCAGGTCACCGCGCTCGCCCCGGCCGCCGCCGCGTCCACCGCGCCGGACGACCCGCTGGTGGCCCGGCTCGCCGCCCGCCTGGCGGCCGGACCGGCCACCGTCTACCTGCGCGAGCACCGCGAGGGCGAGGGCGTCGCCTGCGCCGCGGCCGCGTTCGGCGCGGCCGGGCTGCCCGCCCTGCACTACACCCCGGCGGCCCTGCCCGGCGGCGGCGGAGCCGACGCCGACCCGACCGGAGACCAGGGCGGCGGGCCCGTCGCCGAGCGCGACCAGATCGCCGCGGCCACTGCCGCGCTCCCCCATCTCCTGCGCGAGGCGCGCCTGCGCGGACACGCGATCCTGGTGGCGCCGGTGCCCGTCCAGCCCGCGGCCGCCGCCGCACTCGTCCGCGCCCTGGCGGTCGGCGACGTCCATGTGGTCATGGCCGGCACCCGCCCGTACGATCCGCAATGGTCGGAACACGACCCGCTCGTCCTCGACGCGCCCCGGCAGCGGGCCGGCGACCTCGCCACCTGGACCGAGGCGCTCGGCGCGGCCGGCGGACCGGCCGACGAAGCCGAGGGGGGCGAAGGGGCCGAAGGCGGCCTCGGGTTCGACCTGGCACCGGTCGTCGCGCCCTACCGGCTCGGCCGCGACCGCATCCGCCGGGTCGCCCAGGTCGCCCAGGACCTGGCCGCCTTCGACGGCACCCCGCTGACCCCCGCGCACCTGCGGCTCGCCGCGCGGCAGCAGTCCGCGTCCGGGCTGGAGCGGCACGCCCGCCGGATCAGGCCCGCCGTCGACTGGGACGACCTGGTGCTCCCCGAAGGCCCGCTCGCGCAGCTGCACGAGCTCGCGCTGCGGGCCCGCCACCGCGACCGGGTGCTCGGCGACTGGCGGCTGAGCGCCGGCGGCGGCCGGGGCCGCGGGGTGCTGGCGCTCTTCGCGGGCGACTCCGGCACCGGCAAGACGCTGTCGGCCGAGGTGGTCTCCGCCGACCTCGGCCTGGACCTCTACGTGGTGCAGCTCTCCTCGATCGTCGACAAGTACGTCGGCGAGACCGAGAAGAACCTGGAGCGCATCTTCACCGAGGCCGACCGGACCGACGCGGTGCTCCTCTTCGACGAGGCCGACTCCATCTTCGGCAAGCGCTCGGAGGTGAAGGACGCGCACGACCGCTACGCCAACATGGAGAGCGCCTACCTGCTCCAGCGGCTGGAGTCCTTCGACGGCATCGCGCTGCTGACCACCAACCTGCGGGCCAACGTCGACGACGCCTTCACCCGGCGGCTCGACCTGGTGGTCGACTTCCCCTTCCCCGACCCCGCGCAGCGCCTGGCGCTGTGGCGGCACAGCCTCTCCCACGTGCCCTGCGCCGACGACATCGAACCGGCCGGTGTGGCCAAGGAGTTCGAGCTGGCGGGCGGCTCGATCCGCAGTGCCGTGGTCACCGCCGCGTACGCGGCGGCCGGCCGCGGCGAACCCGTCGGCACCGACGACCTCATCGCGGGCGCCCAGCGCGAGTACCGCAAGGCCGGCCGGCTGGTCCTGACCGACGACACCACCTGGTAGCCGAACGGCCCGCCCCGGGCGGGGCGGGCCGGCTCAGCGCGCGTGCGATCAGACGGTCAGGCGGATGGCCATGACCATCCCCGACGCGTCGGTGGTGCCGCCGAAGATCCAGTCCTGGTTGGTCTTCGTCGGGTCGTTGCAGGACTTGCCGCCCCAACCGCCGACGTGCAGGTAGGTGTTCTGGCAGATGTCGCCGGTGGAGGCGCCGACCGCGTAGCCGGACAGCAGCAACCCCTTGCCGGTGGTGCCGACGTAGACGTCGACCTTGTCGTCCCCGGACTTCCACGGCATGTTGTTCCAACCGCCGACCTGGCGGAAGGCGTTGGCCGAGCTGCCGCCGACCCCGGAGACGGAGACGTTGATCGCCTCGATGGCGTTGGCGTCTTCGTCGGTGGACCCGGCGGTGACGCCGTCGCAGGACGGCTTGGTCCAGCCCTTGTCGCTGACGTAGACGCGGTAGCAGATGTGCCGGCCGGTCGGGTCGTCCTCGGCGAGCTTCTTCACCGCGGTCGCCGCCGTGGCGGGCTTGGCCTTCTTCTTGGGGGTGCTGCCGCCGCCGCCCGAGGGCGCCGAGGTGGTCGGGGGCGGTGTCGTCGGGTCCGGGGTGACGACCGGTGGCGGCGTGGTCGTCGGCGGCGGGGTGGGCAGCGTGGAGGCGGCGGCCTGCTCCACCTTCGGCTGCGCGAGGCTGGCCACCGGCGGCTTGTAGGCGAACCACAGCGCGACCGCGGCGATGACCAGCCCGATCAGCAGGCCGAGGAAGGTCGCCAGGAACCGCGGCAGCACCCCGCGCTGGACGTAGGTGCCGTCGACCTCGAGCGGGTTGGCGCCGGAGCGCTGGACCGCCAGCCGGAAGGGGCGGTTCTCCTTGCGCCCGAACCAGGTGATCCGGCTCGGCCGCAGCGTGGCCTTCACGAACGCGGCCCGGCCCGGCTCGATCTGGACGTTCGCCGGGTGGATCTCGTACGTGATCTGGTCGCCGTTGTCGGTGCCGACGATCGAGGCGGTCAGCTTGGTGTTCCCGAGGTTGTCCACGGCGAGCTTCGGCCGGCCGCGGAACCGCCCCTTGACGGTGTGCGGCACCAGCTCCGCGCGCACCTCGGTGAAGGGCGTGATGGTGATGTTGCCCTCAGGCACCGAGGTCGCATCGGGGTGCTCGGTGGGCACGACCTGGACGCCGTACGGGTTCGGCCCGGCGATGGCGTCCGGTGTGCGCGGCGGCGCGACGGTGAGCTCGACCGTGTCCACGGTGCCCGGGTACAGCCGCAGCGTCGGCGGCTCGACCGTGATGTACGGGGCGAGGTTGCCGACCGGCAGGAACCGGTACTCGTCCACCACGTCGCCCGTGTTGCGCAACCGCAGCCGCACGATCGTGGAACTGCCGGCGTCGACCGTGGCGGACGGGGGTTCGAGGGAGGTCCAGATGCTCACACCGCGACGCTACGGGGTCCGCCCCCTGCCCGTCAGCAACCCGCGAGGCAGCGCGGTTGTCCGCGCGGGCGGCGCGGTTGCCCGAAGATACGGCCACCGGGCCCCCGTGGCACCCGAGTTGGGCCCCGCGTCGGCGCTCCCGACCGGGTCCGGCAACCCCGCGTCGAGGACGCGCTCGCCTGCCTACGACGAACTCACGGCCATGGCAAGGTCTTTGGGGGCAGACTTGAGGGCAGACCCCATGCGCCCCACGGGCGCCACCCGTCCCCGTGGCACGGCGCACCGGCCCGAGGGGCGCTCCGCGCGGCGCCGGACCCCGGCCCCGCACCTCCCATCAGCGGACACGGCATGACAAGTCGGGCACCACAGGGCGTGCCGAGAGCACCACGTGGCGGCACCGCCGCGTCGGCGCTGCCCTTCGGGGGCAGCGGAACTGCCCCCGGAAAGGCACCGCAGGACGTTTCGCCCGGCGCTCTGGCGAGCGAGGGTGAGAGTCGACCCTTTTCTCGTACCCCGAGGAGAACAGCGCATGCCGTCGTATCTGTCGCCGGGCGTCTACGTGGAGGAAGTGGCCAGCGGCTCCCGTCCGATCGAGGGGGTGGGCACATCGGTTGCCGCCTTCGTCGGCCTGGCGCCCACCGGTCCGCTCAACGAGCCGACCCTGGTGACCAACTGGACGCAGTACGTCGCGTCCTTCGGTGAGTTCACCGACGGCTACTTCCTGGCGCACTCGGTCTACGGCTTCTTCAACAACGGCGGCTCGGCCGCCTACGTCGTCCGTGTGGGCGGCCAGGCCGGCGGTGTGTCGGGTTCCGCCGTGGACGCCGACACCAAGCAGCCCGCGGCCGTCGGCGGCGGTACCGCCCCGGCCGCGCTGACCGCCGGCGAGGAGGCCGCCCTCGGCACCTTCAAGGTCGCCGCGGTCGCGCCCGGTGAGGGCGGCGCGCTCAGCGTCGAGGTCGCCGACGCCGACGGCGAGGGCCCGGCCGAACGCTTCAAGCTGCTGGTCAAGGACGGCGGCAAGACCGTCGAGACCTTCGACGTGACCGCCAAGCGCGGCGGCCGCAACTACGTGGTCACCCAGGTGAAGGAGCGCTCCAAGCTCATCATCGTCACGGAGGCCGCCGCGGCCGGGCAGCTGGCCCGCCCGGAGAACCAGACCGTGGCGCTCGCCGCCCCGGCCGCCGCCCCGGCGGCCCCGGTCGCCCCGGCCGAGGCGACCAACGTCAAGGAGTACCTCGGCGACAGCGCCGACCGCACCGGCTTCGGCGGCCTGGAGGCGGTGGACGAGATCTCGATGGTCGCCGTCCCCGACCTGATGGCGGCCTACCAGCGCGGCGCGATCGACCTGGAGTCCGTCAAGGCGGTCCAGCTCGGTCTGATCGCGCACTGCGAGCTGATGGGCGACCGGCTGGCGATCATCGACCCGCCGCCCGGGCTCAACGCGCGCGAGATCCGCGTCTGGCGCCAGGAGACGTCCAACTACGACTCCAAGTACGCGGCGCTGTACTACCCCTGGATCAAGGTCTTCGACCCGTCCGGTGGCCAGACCCGGCTGATCCCGCCGAGCGGCCACGTGGCCGGCATCTGGGCCCGCAACGACTCCGAGCGCGGTGTGCACAAGGCGCCCGCCAACGAGGTCGTGCGCGGCGCGGTCGACCTGGAGCTGCAGATCACCCGCGGCGAGCAGGACCTGCTCAACCCGCTGGGCATCAACTGCATCCGCTCCTTCCCCGGCCGCGGCATCAGGGTCTGGGGTGCGCGTACCCTGTCCTCCGACCCGGCCTGGCGCTACCTGAACATCCGCCGGTACTTCAACTACCTCGAGGAGTCGATCCTCAACGGCACGCAGTGGGTGGTGTTCGAGCCCAACGACCAGGCACTGTGGGCCCGTATCCGGCGCAACATCTCCGCCTTCCTGGTCACCGAGTGGCGTGGCGGCGCCCTGTTCGGCGGGCAGCCGGACGACGCGTACTACGTGAAGTGCGACGCCGAGACCAACCCGCCGGAGTCGGTCGACCTCGGCCGGGTGATCTGCGAGATCGGCGTCTCCCCGGTGAAGCCGGCCGAGTTCGTGATCTTCCGGCTGGCCCAGTTCTCCAGCGGCGCAGGCGAGTTGGAGGAGTGATCCGACGGCGGCCTGACCGCCCGGACCACCGCGAACAGCAGCAGGACCAGCACGGCATGACGTACGAGCAGCGCGAAGCGAAGGAACAGCGGCGATGAGTCTCCAGCCAGGTGATGCGCTCACCTCACACAACTTCGGCCTCCAGATCGACGGGGTGATGGTCGAGTACCTCCAGGAGGTCAACGGCCTGGACATGACCCAGGACGTCATCGAGTACCAGCAGGTGTCGGCGAACGGCCAGCCGGTCACCAAGAAGATGCCGGGCGTGAAGAAGGCGGGTGAGGCGACCGTCGTGCGCGGCATGACGCAGTCCACCGCGTTCAACGACTGGATCAACGCCTCGGTCCGCGGCGACATGGGCTCGGCCCGCAAGAACGCCAGCATCCTGGTGATGGACTACATGAACAACCCGGTGAAGCGGTACCACCTGCGGCAGGCGTGGTGCAGCAAGGTCTCGGCGAGCACCGTCAAGGCCGGTGAGGCGTCGGCGCTGACCGAGACCGTCACGATCACCTACGAAGAAATGATCATGGAGTAATGCGCCGAGGAACGGCTCCCCGGTCGGGGCCGATGCCCGCCGGCCGCCGAACCCGCGCCCGTACGGCGCCAGTTGCGCACCGAGTTCGCGTTCGAGCTGCCGCGCGGCTACGTGGACGAGGCGGGCACCGTGCACCGCGAGGGGACCATGCGCCTGGCCACCGCCAGGGACGAGCTGATCCCGCTGCGGGACCTGCGGGTGCAGGAGAACCCGGCGTATCTGTCCGTGGTCCTGCTGGGCCGGGTGATCACCCGGCTCGGTACGGTGCCGCACATGCACGACGGCGTGGTGGAGAACATGTTCGCCTCCGACCTCGCCTTCCTCCAGGACTTCTACCGCCAGATCAACGCCGAGGGCCACACCCGCGCCGGCGTGACCTGTCCGCACTGCGAGCAGCCGTTCGAGGTCGAGCTCGGCGGGAGCCGCCTGGGGGAATCGTGACGTACGCGACCGACCGGGTGCACGAGGAGATCGCGTACATCGCCTACCACTTCCACTGGAGCCTGGAGGACATCCTGGACCTCGAACACCGCGACCGCCGCAGGTACGCCGAGCAGATCGCCTCGCTCGTCACGCGTGCCACGGCCGAGCGGTGACCGGGGCGGGGTAACGGCCATGGGAATCCTTGACCGGTGGGCCGGACGGGCCCGCGCACGCGCAGGCACGCAGACGGGCGGCACGCGGCCGGCGGACGCCGCGACAGCCGGGGCCACGGCCGGCGGCACGCCGGCTGCCGCCCCGGGCCCCGGTGCCGGCACCGGTACGGCGGCTGCCGCCGCGGCACCGGCCGGGCCGCCCGGCTGGTCCGTGCTGCCGCCGATCCAGCGGGCGCTGGCCCGCCCGGCCGGGCCCTCGGTCGCGGCCGCGCACTTCGGCGGCACCCTTTCGGCGTGGCAGAACCCCTCGTTCACCGGGGAGTTGGCGCACGTCGTGCTCGACGACGCCCCGACCGGGGTGATCCGGGACGTGCTCACCCCGGCACCGGCCGCCGCGCCGGGCAGCGGCCATCCACCGATCTCGCTGCCGGTGGCCGTGGTCGGCGACCACGACCACGGTGGTGACGCCGGCGGCGGCTCGCCGCGGGCCACGCCCGGACCCGCCGTGCAGCGCACGGTGGCCGCGACGCGCGCCGCCGGGCCCCGCGTGGTGCCGTTGACGGCGCCGGCCGCGGCGCCCGCCGCACCCCCGGCGCTCACCCGGGCGCCCGCACCGCCGGTGGCGCGCCGCGCGCTGCCCGCGGTGGCGAAGGCCCCGGCAGCTCCGGCCGCCCCGACCACTTCGGCCACGCCTCCCGGCGGCGGTACGAGCGGTGGGACCAGCGGCGGGTCGGACGGCAACGGGCCCGGCGCACCGGGCGGTTCGCCGGGATCGGGCGGGTTCGGCGGTCCGGGTGGGAGCGCTCCGTCCGGGCCGGCACCCGCACCCGCACCGGCTGCCGCACCGGTCCAGCGGCAGGCCACCCGTACGGGCGGCACCGCGGCCCCGGCATCCGGCTCGTCCGCCGTACCCACGGCACCCTCGACACCCGCGGCACCCGCGGCACCCGCGCCTGCGAGCGCCCCGGCTGCCCTGCCGGTGGCGCCCGTTCAGCGGCAGGCCGCGCCTTCCACGGCGTCCGGCACCCGCCGGGCGGGACTCGGCGCGCCCGTCTCCGGTCCGGGGGCCGCGCCCGCGGCGCCCCAGGTTCAGCGACGCACGGCCGCCGCCACGTCCCCGGCGAAGCCGACGCCTCCGGCGTCCGCGCCCCAGCGCACGACGACGGCACCGTCGACCTCGGCGTCGACTCCCGCCGCCGGCCCGCCGGTTCAGCGCAGCGCCACCGCGCCTGCGGCACCCTCCGCGTCCGGCGCCGCGGCATCCGCTCCCCCTGCGGCCACGACGCCGACGACGCCCGGCCGACCGGCCGCCTCGGCTCCGGCCGGGACCGGACCGACTCCGGCCGTACCTCCGGCGGTCCAGCGCAGCACCACGGCGTCCGCAACCCCGGCGACCCCGGCGACCAGCCTCGACGCGCCCAAGTCCGCCGCAAACCAGCCGACTTCCGCACTCCCCGTCTCCCCGCCGCCCGGCACCCCGTCGGCTCCGGCGAGCCCGGCGGCTCCTCGGGCAGCAAGGGCACCCGGTCTCGGCGCGCCCACGTCGTCGTCCAGGCCCGGCCCGGCTCCCGCCGCGTCCCCGGCGGTCCAGCGCAGCACCGCCGCCGGGCCGACGTCCCCGCCGCCCCGGGCCACCGGCCTCGGCGCGCCCACGTCCGCCGCAGCCGCGCCTGCCGCACCCTCCTCGGCCGCGACCGGCTCGACTCCGGCCGCACCTCCGGCGGTCCAGCGCAGCACCACGGCGTCCGCAACCCCGGCGACCCCGGCGACCAGCCTCGACGCGCCCAAGTCCGCCGCAAACGGGCCGACTTCCGCGCTCCCCGTCTCCCCGCCGCCCGGTGCCCCTTCGAACCCTTCGACTTCTTCGACCTCTTCGACCTCGGCAGCAGCGCCAAGTTCCGCCGCCCCGCAGCCTGTTCAGCGGTCCGCCGCCGCGCCCGCCGCACCCAGCGGTGCCGCACCCCGGCAACGGCCGTTGCTGGGCGCCCCCCTGTCCTCGCCGCCGGCCGGTGCGAAGCCGCTCACCGGCCGTACGGTGCAGCGCTCCGCGACCACGGCCGCGCCCGCCGTCCGGCCGTCCGCGACGCCGCCGGCCGCCCCGAACGCGGCTGCCGCGCAGGTCCGTTCGCCGGGCGCGGCGACCACATCACCCACCGCGCCCGCTCCCGTGACCGCACCCGTCCAGCGCAGCGCCGCTCCACCCGCTCCCCCGGCCCCGGCCACCACAGCTGCACCGGCCGCCCCAGCCGAACCGGCCGCCCCCGCGACTGCGGTCAGCACCCCGGCAAGCCCGGCGCCGACCGCCCCGGTCGTCCAACGCGCCACCGTCGCACGCCCGTTGGCGTCCGCCCGGCCGGTGCGGACCACGCTCCGCCCGATCCAGCCCGCCGGACCAGGGCAGCCGACCGCGCCCGCGGCCGTGCCGCTGCGCCCCACCGGACCGGCCAGCACCCCCGCAGCAGCCCCCGCCCCTGCGGTCCAGCGCAGCACCACCGCACCCGCATCCGCACCCACCCCCGCGCCGGCCGTCGCGGCGCCCGCACCGGCCACCGGCCCGGCCGGGCCCCGCACGGTGGTCCAGCGCGCGGCGTCGGCCGCGGCGGCCGCCGCCGTGGCGCTCCGCGCGCCCGCCACCCCGGCCTCCGCGCCGAGCCCGAGCCCGGACCCGCGCCCCACCAGCACCGGCCCGGTGCGGCACGGCGCCGACGCGCTGCCCTTCACAGGCGTCGCCGAGGCGTTCCCGACCGCGGCCCCAGCGGCCCCCACGACACCCGCAACACCCGCAGCCCAGTCGCAGGCCCGGTTCCAGGTCCAGCGCACCCCGGCCGCCCCCGCGGCGTCCGGCGCCGCCGTACCGCCGGCCGTGCCGCTCGGGGCCGTACGCACCGCCGCCGCGGCCGCGCAGCCGTCGGTCCAACGCGTTGTCGCCGCCGTACCGTTGCGGTCCGCGCGCCCCGCACCGGCCGCCGTACCCGCGGCGGCGCCCGCGCCCGTACAAGCGCCCACCCAGCCCGGCCGACCCGGTCAGCCGGACCAGCCCCCGGTCCAGCCCCCCGTCCAGCGCGCGATGGCCCCCTCGGCGCCCGCGGCCCCGCCCGCCGACGCCCAGGCGGTGCGGTCCATCCAGGCGCTCCAGGCCGCGCAGGCCGCACAGACCGCGCACGCCGGCAGCGCCCCGCAGGCCACCGCGCCGCTCAGCCCCGTACGGACCGCGCCCACGGCCGAGTTGCCGGTGCAGCGGGTGCCCGCGACGCCGACCACCACGTCGCTGGCGAAGTTCGTCAGCCCCCAGCGCACCGCGGAGGCGCGGGTCACGGCCGTGACGGCCCACCGGGACGGCGGAGGCGGCGAGAACAAGAGCGGCGGAGGCGGGGGCGGTTCACACCCTCCGTCCGATCCGCCGCCCGCGTACAGCCCGTTCGACACCCGCACCTCCTCACCTGCGGGGGACGAGTCGGGCGCCGGCTTCGACGCCCGTACGCTGTCCGATGGCCAGGTCGACGAGTTGACGCACCGCCTGATCGGCCCGCTGTCCCGGCTGCTGCGCACCGAACTGCGCATGGACCGGGAGCGGATCGGCAGGTTGCGTGACTCCCGCCGCTGACCGCGCCGCGGCACCGCCACGTCCGCGGCGCACCCGCGCAGTGCCCGTACCCGCGGGCCCGTACCCGGGCCCACCCGACTCGTCCGCAGAAAGGCAGTGATCGATGGCCAGCGAGCTCGACCCCGGCTCAACCATCTTCTTCAACCTGACCATCGACGGCGAGAGCCTGGGCGTGTTCAACGGCTGCGAGGGGCTGGGCTCCTCCGTCGAGATCCACCAGCACCAGGAGGGCGGCAACAACGGCTTCGTGTGGAGCCTGCCGTCCCGGGTGACGTTCTCGAACATCACGCTCACCCGGCCGCTCACCCCGGACACCTCGAAGGTGGCGGCCTGGATCACGTCCATCACCACCGGCGTGACCCGGCCCACCGCGCAGATCGCGGCGCTGCGCGCGGACGGCTCGGTCGTCGCGCGCTGGGGGCTGATCGACGTGCTGCCGGTGAGCTGGCGCGGCCCGTCGCTCGACCCGAACAGCCCGTCGGTCGCCAACGAGGTGCTGGAGATCGCCCACCACGGCTTCACGGATGCGGGGGCGGCGTAATGAGCAGCGTCGGCGCGGGCAAGAGCCTGGTACGGGCCTCGCTCGCCATCCACCAGCCGCCGATCGGCTACAGCACCACGCCGGGCGGCCTGATCAAGAACTTCGACTTCGACTTCAACCCCTCGGAGCTGTCGCTCACCCGGCGGGCGCAGTGGAAGACCACGCCGACAGCGGCCGTCCGGGACGGCTCGCTGCCGGAGTTCATGGGGCCCGAGCCGCGGGAGATGTCGGTCGAGATCTTCCTCGACCGGTCCGACGACCCGAACAGCAACGACGTGCGCAAGAACGTGGAGGCGCTCTTCTCCTGCTGCGAGGTGACGTCGGCGAGCATCGAGGCGAAGCAGCCCTCGACGCCGTGGGTGGTCTTCCAGTGGGGCTCGTTCTCCACCGCCCGGTTCACCGCGTACGTCTCCTCGGTGGAGGCGTCCTACACCCTGTTCAGCACCACCGGTACGCCGATCCGGGCCACCTGCCGGGTGCAGCTCAACGAGATCCCGAGCAACACCCTCGGCCAGAACCCGACGTCGGGCGCGCTGACCGCCCGCCGGGTGCACCGGGTGGTGTCCGGCGACTCGCTCCAGCACCTGGCCTGGCGGGAGTACGGTGACGCCACCGTGTGGCGCACCATCGCCGAGAGCAACGGCATCGACGACCCGTCGCGGCTGGAGCCGGGCACCGAACTCATCCTGCCGGCCGCCGAGGAGGTCGGCCTGCGATGACCAAGATCGGCTACTCCAACGTCCTGCACGTCACGATCGGCGGCGCGCCGCTGACCCCGACCATGGCCACGCTGCTGGTCGGCGGCTGGGTGGACTTCGGGGCGGGCGTGCCGGGCGCGTTCCAGCTGACCTTCCGCGACCCGAAGCGGAAGGTGCTCGGCCAGGTCGGCGCCAAGCTCGGCGCGCCGGTGGTGCTGGCCCCGGTCGCCGACGGGCAGGGGGCGCAGTCGCCGCTGCTCACCGGTGAGATCACCGGGCTGGAGACGGACTACGACGGCACCGGCACGTTCAGCGTGATCCGCGGCTACGACCTCGGGCACCGGATGCTGCGGCAGCGCCGGGTGGTGGCCTACCGCAACATGACCGCCTCGGACATCGCCCGCAAGCTCGCCGCGCAGGACAAGGTCCCGATCGGCAAGATCGAGTCGACCAAGACGCTGTACGAGTTCATCACCCAGGCCAACGTCACCGACTGGGACTTCCTGAGCCGGCTCGCGGACGAGAACGGGATGGTGATGTCCCTGAGTTCCAAGGGCACCTTCCAGTTCGAGAAGCCGGACCCGGCCTCGGGTGCGCCGCCGGTGAGCACGCCGAGCGACAAGAGCCCGTACGTGCTGGAGGCGGGCGTCGACATCCTGCGCTGCCGGTCCGCGGTGACCTCCGCGGACCAGGTGAGCAAGGTGGAGGCGCGCGGCTGGGACGTGACGACCAAGCGGGACCTGGTGGGGCGGTCCACGGCCGCGGACAACCCCGGTATCAAGATCGGCACCAGCCCGGCGGCGGCGGTCACCGCGTTCGGGCCGGCGACGCTCGTCGAGACGGAGATCCCGTACGACAAGCAGGGCGAGGTGACGAACGCGGCCAAGTCGCTGTCGGACGACGTCACCAGCTCCTTCGCCGAGGTGGAGGTGACGGTGCACGGGAACCCGAAGCTGCGGCCCGGGGTCCCGGTGGCGCTGGCCGACGTCGGCGCGCCCTTCGAGGGCAAGTACACGGTGACCGCGGCCCGCCACACCTTCGGCGCGGGCCGGCACTACGAGACCTGGCTGACCGTCAGCGGCCGGCAGTGGCGGTCGCTGTACGGGCTGGCCTCCGGCGGCAGCGGCGCCGCCCCGGCGGGCGCCTCCCGGCTGCCGGGCGTGGCCAACGCGCTGGTCACCGACATCAAGGACCCGCTCAAGCAGGGCCGGGTCAAGCTGCGCTTCCCGTGGCTGGACGACACGTACATCAGCGACTGGACCCGGACCGTGCAGTTCGGCGGGTACGGCGGCGGCGGGCTGATCGGCCCGGACGTCGGCGACGAGGTGCTGGTGTCCTTCGACCGGGGCGCGCTGGACCACCCGTTCGTGATCGGCGGGCTGTACAACGGCAAGGACAAGCCCGGCAAGTCGGATGTCCAGCCGTACGACGCGACCAGCGGCCGGGTGGTGCGGCACACCCTCGCCGACCGCAGCAACAACCGGGTGGACCTGCTCGACCAGCGGGTCGGCGGCAAGCGCGGGGTGCGGGTGAGCTCCGGTGACGACCGGCTGGTGATCAACCTGGACCGGACCCGCACCGAGATCACCGTGGACAGCAAGGGCTCGGTGAGCATCAAGGGCAGCCGGTCGGTGTCGGTCGAGGCGGGCGCCAACCTGTCGCTCAAGGCGGGCGGCCGGATGTCGCTGAAGAGCGGCGGTGTCCTCGACATCGAGGCGGGCACCATCAGTGCCCGCTCGCTGGGAGCGGTCGCGATCAACGCGCTGGCCGCGCTGGAGCTGAACGCCGTGGGTGTCGCCACCGTCTCCGGCGAGGGCGCGCTGATGCTCAGCTCGCCGCTGGATGTCACGGTGGACGGAACCAACGTCATGCTGCTCGGCGTGGTCACCGCCAACGGGATGCCGGTGGTGTGATGGCAGAGCAATTCGTCGGTACCGGCTGGGCGTTCCCGCTGCGGATCGGCCCGGGCGGCGGCATCGCCATGGTCAGCGGCCAGGCGGAGATCGAGGAGGCGATGCGGCTGGTGCTCGCCACCGCGCCGGGCGAGCGCCCGATGCGGCCGGAGTTCGGCTGCGCCATCCACGAGATGGTCTTCGCGCCGGTCAACGAGGCGACGGCCGGCCGTATCCAGCACGAGGTGTACACCAGTCTGGACCGCTGGGAGCCGAGGATCGAGGTGGAGGACGTGGAGGTCACCGCCGGTGACGCGCAGGGCGTGCTCTACATCGACGTGCGCTACTCGGTGCGGGGCACCAACAACCCGCGCAGCCTGGTCTTCCCCTTCTACACCATCCCCTCGCACGACATCCCCGACCTGCCCGCCTCCGCCAGTTCCTCCCCCGGCCTCCCCGGTTCCCACGCCCTCCCCGAAGGGTCGTCCACGGGCTCCCGGCCGGCCACCGAAAGCGACCGCTGATGGCCCTGCCCTCCCCCAACCTCGACGACCGCCGCTTCCAGCAGTTCGTGGACGACGCCAAGCGCTACATCCAGCAGCGCGCCCCCGAGTGGACCGACCACAACGTCTCCGACCCGGGCATCACCCTGGTCGAGACAGTCGCCCACATGGCCGACCAGGTCGTCTACCGGCTCAACCGGGTGCCGGAGAAGAACCATCTGGCGTTCCTCGACCTGATCGGGATCACCCTCTTCCCGCCGACGGCCGCGCGCACCGACGTGACGTTCTGGCTGTCCGCGCCGGTGGACGAGCCGGTCCGGCTGCCGGCCGGCACCGAGGTCGCCACCTCCCGCACCGAGAACGAGGAAGCGGTGGTCTTCGCCACCGAGGCCGAACTGACGGTGGTGCCGTGCTCGTTGGAGTACCTGGTGATGCAGCACGGGGAGAAGGGCGCGGTGGACCGCACCTCGGACCTGGCCGAGGGCGGCGACCTGCTGTGCTTCAGCCAGTCGCCGCGGCCGGGTGACTGCATGCTGCTGGGGCTGTCCGCGGCCGTGCCGAACTGCGCGGTCGCGCTGACCCTGGACAGCCGGGTGGACGGTGTCGGTGTGGACCCGCGGCAGCCGCCGCTGGTCTGGGAGGCGTGGACCGCGGACGGCTGGGTGGAGTGCGAGGTGGACCGGGACGGCACCGGTGGCCTCAACCGGCCCGGCGAGGTGGTGCTGCACGTGCCCGGCGGCCACACCCCGTCCCGGTCCGGGCGGCGCGAGGCGGGCTGGCTGCGCTGCCGGGTCACCGAGCCGCTGACCGGGCAGCCGTTCTACACCACCTCGCCGACCGTGCGGTCGGTCGAGGCGTTCACCATCGGCGGCACCACCGGCGTGGTGCACGCCGAGACGATCCGCGACGAGATGCTCGGCGAGTCCACCGGGCTGCCCGGCCAGCGGCTGCGGCTGGCGCACTACCCGGTGGTCGGCGACGTGCCCGCGATGCTGCTCCAGGTCACCGACGACAACGGCTGGGTCGACTGGGACGTGGTCGGGCACTTCGCCGCGTCCGGCCCGTACGACCGGCACGTCACGCTCGACGCGGCCACCGGCGAGATCGCCTTCGGCCCGGCCGTGCGCGAGTCCGACGGCACCCTGCGGCAGTACGGCGCGGTGCCGCCGATGGGCGCCGCGATCCGGGTCCGCCGCTACCGCACCGGCGGCGGCCGGGCCGGGAACGTCGCGCGCGGCGCGATCCAGGTGCTGCGCAACTCGGTGCCGTACGTCGCCGAGGTGGTCAACCGCGAGGCCGCCAAGGGCGGGGTGGACGGCGAGACCGTCGACGAGGCCAAGGCCCGCGCGCCGATCACGCTGCGCGCCCAGGACCGCGCGGTGACGCTGCGGGACTACGAGGAGCTGGCCCGCCGGGCCGCGCCGGAGACCGCCCGGATCACCTGCCTGGCCGCCGACCCGGACGAGCACGGCGCCCACGCGGTGCGGGTGCTGGTGGTGCCGCAGGCCGTCACCGACCTCGGCGGGCGGCTGCGGTTCGAGCAGCTGGTGCCGGACGACGCCCTGCTGGAGCGGATCACGAACTACCTCGACGACCGGCGGCTGATCGGCACCCGGCTCGCGGTCGGCCCGCCCTACTACCAGGGCGTCACGGTGGTGGCGACGCTGCACGCCTTCCGCGGCACCGACACCGAGATGGTCCGGCAGCGCGCGCACGACGCCCTGTACCGGCACCTGGACCCGCTCACCGGCGGCGCCGGCGGCACCGGTTGGGCGTTCGGCCGGCCGGTGCAGGCCGGCGAGGTCTTCGCGGTGCTCCAGCGGGTGCCCGGCGTGGAGCTGGTCGACGAGGTGCTGCTGCACCCGGCCGACCCGCTCACCGGCAAGCGCGGCGACCCCACCGAGCGGATCGACCTCGAACCGCCGTCCCTGGTCTTCTCCTTCGACCACCGGGTGCGTGTGATCGGGGGCCAGGAGTGACCGCAGGCGTCGACTTCGGCAAGGCGACAGCGCCCGGGCGGCGCGGCTCGATCGACGGGCTCGGCTCGTCCGCGCCGCTCGGCGCGATGCTGCCGGCCGTCTTCGCCGAGGACGACCTCGCGCAGCGCTTCGTCGCCGGTCTCGACGAGGTGCTGGCGCCGATCCACAACGTGCTGGACTGCCTGGAGGCGTACTTCGCGCCGTCGCTGGCCCCCGCGGACTTCACCCGCTGGCTCGGCGACTGGGTGGGCGCGGAGACCGACGGCGTCGAGGACGTCGCCGCGCTGCGCCGGGCGGTGGCCGCCGCCGCGCGCCTGCACCGCATCCGCGGCACCCGGCGGGGCCTGGCCGAGGTGGTGCGGCTCGCGTTCGGTGTGGAGCCGGAGATCAGCGAGAGCGGCGCCGCGGACTGGGACGCGCGGCCGCTCGGCCCGGTGCCCGGCGAGCAGCGCCCGCACCTGCACGTCGCGATACGGCTGCCCGGTGCCGGACCGTCCGACCAGGTGCGGCTGGACCGCCTGGTGGCGGCCGCCCGCCCCGCCCACATGCCCTACACGGTCGAGGTGACCGCGGTTGAAAGGACCTCCGAAGGTGACCGGACGTAGCTATGACGCCCAGCCGCCACGGGCGCGGACCTGCGCCGAGTGCGGCACGCAGGCCGGTCCCGACCAGTCGTTCTGCGACGGGTGCGGGGCGGTGCTCGGCTGGGCGGACCGGCCCGCCGCGGCGGCCGCGCGGCGCGCGGAGCCGGCGGCGAGCGCGGCGGGCGGCGGGGGTTCGTCGTCCGCCGGCGGCGCGCCGGGCACCCCGCCGGGCGCGGGCGGCGGCTCGGGTGCGGGCGGCAGCGGGTCGGGGTCCGGGGCCGGTTCCGGGTCCGGGTCCGGGGCCGGGGGTGCGGGGCCGCTGCCGCCGCACGCCGGCACGGGCGCCGGCGGCCGCGGCTCCGGCGGCGGGCAGGACGTGATCGGGGATCCGGGCGACAAGTCCGCCGGCCCGGTCGGCGGCACGGGCGCCCCCCAGGAGGGCTGGACGGCGCCGCCGCAGAGCCCGGCCCCGCCGGCCCGCTGGCGCTCCGCGGTGAGCCTGCCGGGGCAGCCGCAGCCCGACACGGCCCCGCCGGTCGCGCCCCGGGCGGGCACCGACCCGATGGAGGACACCCTCGAACAGCCGCCGGCGATCCCGCAGTTGCCGCCGCAGCCGCAGCCCGACCAGCAGCAGTACGGTCCGCTGCGCGCCTACGACCCCTACGCCCAGGCCCCGCAGCACGAACCGGAGCCGTACGAGCCCGAGACGTACACACCCGAGTCCTTCGCGGCGGCCCAGGCGGGGTACGCGGCCGAGGCGCCGTACGAGCAGGAGGAGCAGCCGGAACCGCCGCAGCAGCCGCAGCCGCAGGCCCAGTCGGCGGAGGAGCGGGCCCGGGCGCTGCTGATCCCGGTCGCGGACCCGACCCAGCGGCCGCCGACGGCGCCGTCGGTGGGCGCGGTGATGCCGGGCCGCCCGGTCGCGGCGCGGCCGCTGGTGCGTACGCCGGGCGCGCTGCCCGACGACGACGGCCCGGTCGGCTGCCCCTGGTGCGAGACCGGCAACCGCCCCGACCGGCACTTCTGCCGCCGCTGCGCGATGCCGATGGCGGGCCGGCCGTACGACGAGCGGGCGCGGCGCCCGTGGTGGCGGCGGGTGCTGGACTTCTTCCTGCGGCGCCGGCGGGAGGCGCCGTGGGCCGGTGAGCGGCCGCGGCTGCGCCGCAACCTGGGCCGGGTGGTGACCTGGCTGTTCGCCGCGGCCGCCGCGGTGGCGGTGGTGATCGGCGCGATGCACATCCCCGCCGGGGTGCAGGCCACGAAGGACCACTTCGCCAAGCGGGCGCCGGTCGTCCCGGACTCGGTGCACGCGTCGCGCTCGTTCAAGGACCACGGCCCGAAGCTGGCGTTCGACGAGTTCAACAACACCTGGTGGGGGCCGGGCATCTCGGAGTCCGGGGCCGGCCAGTGGCTCCAGGCGGACTTCCTCCAGCCGGTGCACCTGCTGAACCTCGTCATCACCCCCGGCGAGTCGACGCAGCCGACGGACCTGTCGAAGTCCGCCGAGCCGCACCAGCTGGACGTCACCCTGACCACGTCCGACGGGAAGACCCACGTCCGCCACGTCACCCTGGACCAGGGCAGCGGCGGCCAGACCGTCTCCTTCCGCGCCGACAAGGTCACCTCGGTGCGCTTCACCGTGCAGTCCTCCTACGGGACCGACGCGAAGAAGCAGGTGGCGATCGCCGAGATCGAGTTCTTCGGCCCGAAGCACTCCAACTGACCGCCGGCTGAGGCGGGAACGCGGGCGGTCGTACGGTCCCCGGGGCCGTGCGGCCGCCCGCGCCGCGTTCAGGTCGCCGGCAGCGGGCGGCGCAGCAGGTAGGCCGCGACCGTGCCGGACATCGCGATCACACAGGCCACGAAGACCAGGCCCGCGGTGCGCAGCCCCACCCCCACGGCGAGCGCGCCGATGCCGACCACCGGCAGCGCGATACCGACGTAGGCGGCGACGAACAGCGCGGAGATCGTCGCGCCGCGCCGCTCGGCGGGCGCGACCCGGCTCACCGTGGCCACCGCGCCGCGGAACGCCATGCCCTGCCCGATGCCGCTGACCACCGCGCCCGCGACCAGCAGGCCCAGGGACTCCGCGAGCAGCGCGCCGCCGATCAGCACCAGCCCCGCCATCAGCACCAGGCTGCCCAGCGGCAGCGCACGGGCCACCCCGGTCCTGACCACCAGCGACTGCCCCACGGTGGAGGCGAGGAACACCGACAGCACCACGGCGCCGGACACCGCCAGGTTGGACACCCCCAGGTACTGCGCGGCGAACGACGGGGCGATCGCGGTGAACAGCCCCATCACGGAGAAGCCGGCGAAGGCGGCGAGCGCGGCGGGCGCGAACACCCCCCGCACCTCGGCCGGTACGGCCATGCCCTGCGGGCGCAGCGGGGGCCGCGGGTCGCGGCGGCGCACCGTCTCCGGCATCGCCCACACCACCGCGGCGCAGACCGCGAGCAGGCCGAGGTGCACCAGGTAGGGCAGCCGCAGCGGCTCGGGCTCGTACTGCGCGAGCAGTCCGGCGATCATCGGGCCGCAGCCCAGCCCGCCCATGTTGGCGGCGGTCGCGGCGAAGGAGGCCCGCCCGCGCTGCTCAGGGGCAGCCAGTTCGGTGACGGCGGCGGTGCCGGCGCCGGAGAACAGCCCGGCGGCGAAGCCGGACAGCAGGCGCCCGGCGAACAGCAGCGGCAGCCCGCCCTCGACCACGAAGCAGACCGCGCTCAGCGCGGAGAGCACCAGCCCGGCCAGCAGCACCGGCCGCCGCCCCAGCAGGTCGGAGAAGTTCCCGGCGACGAGCAGCGCGGCGATCACACCGCAGGCGTAGACGGCGAAGACCACGGTCACCATGAACTCGGAGAAGCCGAGCTCCTGGCGGTACAGGCCGTACAGCGGGGTCGGCAGCGTGGTGCCCGCCATGCCCACCGCGAAGACCACGGCGGCCAGCGCGTACCAGGGCCGTACGGGGCGCTGTCCCGCGTCGGAAGGCGTCATCCCTTCACGGTAGGGGCTGCGGCGGCGCGGCGGCGGGACCCGGGCCACCGCCCGCCGTCTCACCGAGGGCGGCCGGACCATCGCTCTCCGCGGCGACCGCGGTGCCGGGCTGTGGGATCGGTCACGGGGGCGGCCGGGCGGCCGGGCAGCGGGCGGGTCCGGATCGCCGGGCGGCGCAGGGCAGTTGCGGGGCGCGGGCGGCACCGGGTCTTCACCCGGGCGAGGCCGGTGGTTTCGCCCGGCTATAGGGAGATGTGCACCCGCTGTCGTACTTTGCCTGGAGGCCAGGAGGCCAGGAGGCCAGGACGGCACCAGCAGGTAGGAGACGGCCCCGCCCGGGGCCACGAAGGGAGCAGGCCGTGTCGGAGCGGAGGATTCCGGCGCCCTCGGCGCCCGGAGGGGCGCGGGGCCTGAACCGGCGGGCGCTGCTACAGGCGGCGGGCATGGGCGCCGGGGTGCTCGCGGCCGGCGCCGCCACGGTGGGCCGGGTGGTCGCGGCGACCGGCGGCTCGGACCGGGCCGCGACGGCCGCGGCCAGCGCCGACCTGCCGCTGACCGGCGGTCCGGACTTCCCGATCGGCCTGTACTGGCCGCCGCACCCCTACGAGACGACGCTCGCCCGCTACCAGGAGATCACCGACGCGGGCTTCACCTTCCTGATCACCGGCAACTACCAGCTCGACGAGGCCAGCGCGAACCAGGCGCTCGGCCTGGCCGACCAGGTCGGCCTGAAGGTGCTGGTGGCCGGCGACCCGCGGGTGAGCGTGGTCGCGCAGCACATGACCGTCACCGACGACCGCAGCGTGCCCGCCTCGATCACCACCGACGACGCCACCGACTGGATACGGTCGGCCACCGGCACCTACGGGCGCCACGCGTCGTTCGCCGGGCTCAGCCTCTACGACGAGCCCCAAACCGAGCGCTTCCCCAACCTCGGCACGCTCACCGGCATCGTCCGCTCCGCCACCCCCGGCCTGCTGCCGTACGCCAACATCAACCGCGGCAACGGCGCCCGCTACGAACGCTTCGTGCGCACTTACCTCGACACGGTCAAGCCCGCGCTGATCTCCTTCGACCGCTACCCGTTCCTCACCGAGGGGCTGGACACGGCGTACTTCGAGACCTGGGCGATCGTCCGCGCCGCCGCGCTCCAGGCGGGCATACCGGCGTGGACGTACATCCAGTCCACCGGCTTCAGCGGGCATGTCACCCCGAGCGCACAGCAGTTGGCCTGGCAGGTCAACGTGAGCCTGGCGTACGGCTGCAAGGGCATCCAGTACTTCACGTACTGGACGCCCGACCCGGCCCGCGGCGAGGGGTACACCCAGGCGCTGGTCACCACCGACGGCAAGCGCACCCCGCTCTACGACGCGGCCGCCGACCTCAACAGCGGCTGGCTCCAGCCCGTCGGGCGCCAACTCAAGCCGCTGGTCTCGGAGTCGGTGCAGCACGTCAACGACACCCCGGCGCCCGTCGGCACCACCGCCTTCGCGCCCGGCAGCCACGTCACCGCGGCGAGCGGCGGCCCCGCGATCCTCGCGGTCTTCAAGCCCGCCGGGGCGGACGACGGCACCCGGCACCTGCTCGTGGTCAACCGCGATCCGGACGGGTCGCAGACGGTGCGGATCGGGCTGGACGCGACGGCGGTGAAGGCGGTCGCCCGTTTCGACGCGTCGAGCGCGACCTATCCGCGGGCGAGCCGGCCGTCCGACCTCACGGTCACCCTCGCGGGGGGCGCGGCGGCGCTGTACCGGCTGTCACCGAGCTGAGGTCCGCCCGGGCGCCGGGGCAGGCGCCGTGGCAGGTGTCGGGGCCTTCGCGCGGCGCAGCTTGAGGGTGTTGTCGGGGCGGGTCCGGACGCGGCCCTCGGGGTCGGTGAACTCCCGCTCGTACTCCGACGCGACCAGCACCTCCCACTGGCCGGGCGGCAGTTCGAGGCTCGCGTGGACCTCGTCCGGGGTCGGGAAGTGCACGTCGAGGTCCGGGTCCGCCTCGCCCGCGGGCCAGCCCGCGTGCCCGACCACCAGGAGCACCCCGCCCGGGGCGACCGCGGCCGCGGCCGACCGCAGGATCGCCTCGCGCGGCATCTCGACCGGCGAGTGCAGGAAGTGCGCGGAGACCAGGTCGTAGCTGCCCGCGGGGAAGTCCGCGGCCAGGTCGTGGCGGCGCCACTCCACCTGACCGGTGAGCCCCGCGTCCTCGGCGTGCGCCGCCGCCCGCTCCAGCGCCTTCCGGGAGATGTCCACGCCGACCACGCGCCAGCCCTGGCCCGCCAGCCAGATCGCGTCGCCGCCCTCGCCGCAGCCCAGGTCCAGCGCGGTGCCGGGTGCCATGCCGCGCACCTCGCGCGCCAGGGCCTCGTTCGGCCGCCCGCTCCAGATCCGCTCGCCGCCCCCGTACCGGCCGTCCCAGAACTCCTCGGCCGACGCCGCCTCGCCCATGCGTACTCCTCCGCTCAGTCCGGCAACCGGTTGGCCCCGGTACGGGCGAGCGTGCGGCTTCGCGTGCCGAAACCCCAAGCGGCCTTGCCGTTCCGGCAACCGGGGGCGGTCAGCGGGGCCTGGTCTCCTCGTCCAGCCACGCGAGGTACTCCGCGCTGCCCCGCTCGATCGCGGTCGCGATGATCTCGGGGGTCTCGTAGGTGTGGGCCGCCTTGATCGCCGCCTCCAGGTCGCCGTACCGGTCCGCGGGGGCCTTGAACACCACGCGCCACTCCTCCTCGACCCGCACCTCGCCCTCCCACCAGTACACCGAGCGCAGCGGCCCCTCGACCTGCGCGCACGCCGCGACCCTCCGCTCCACCACCACCCGCGCCAACTCCCCCGCCCGCTCCGCACCGTCCGTCGTGGTCGCCACGCTCACGTATCCGCTCATCAGTCCTCCATCCGCCGCCTCTCCCCCGACCGTATTCCGCCCGCCCTGCCCCGAAGCGGCCGACCAGCTGGAAGAGGGCGTCTCGGCAGGGCTCACGGCTTCACCGTCGTCAACGGCCCGTCCCCGGTGTGCTCCTCCAGCAGGGCCCGCAGGAACGCCAGCGACTCCGCCGGGACCAGCGCGGTGTCACGCAGCGCGTCGAACGCGAGCCGCAACGGCTCCACCTCCTCCGGGTCATCGGTGAGGTGCCCACTCCAACTGCCCTGCGTGTACGCCACAATGGACCCGGTCCGCAGGTAGAGCAGCTCCAGCGAACTGCGCAGGTAGTGCGGCCCGGCACCGAAGGGCACCACGTGCAGCGCGACGCCCGGCCACTGCGCCACCTCGATCAGGTGCTCCAGCTGCGCCGTCCACGTCCTGGGGTCCCCGGCCTTGCGCCGTAACACGGCCTCGTCGATCAACGCCCGGTAGTGCACCGGCTCCGGCCCGGACAGCCGCGCCTGCCGCTCCAACCGCGCCCCGACCGACTCCTCGACCTGCTCCTCGGCCAACTGCGCTCGACGCAACTGCTCGTGCGCGTACGCGCGGGTCTGGAGCAGGTCCGGCACCGTACAGTTCGCGTACTCCTGGATGCTCGCCGCGTTCGCCTCGAAAGGCGCCAGCCCCAGGACGCAGCGGTCCTTCGTCTCCCGCTTCGCCAGCCACCACAGCCGCTCCAGCAGATCCCCGGTCCCGTACACCACGTCCAGGGCGCGGGCGGCCTGCACCGTACCCAAGCGACCGCCTGTCTCCAGCCGGTGCAGGTACGACTGCTCGTACCGGCACTTCTCCCCGAGCTGCACCAGGCTCATCCCTGAGCGTTCCCGCTCGAACGCCAGCCGGTCGGCATACAACGCCCGCGCCGAAAACCGGTCCACGACGCCGACGCCCTGCCCCCTCCCCTTGTCGCCGCTGCCCACGCCGTCGTTGTCGTCCATACGAACCCCTCTTCTCACGCGCCACGTTCGGATCGTCGGGCGGTCCGCGGACGCGTTCGCCCACGTCCGCTGGTGATCGGACCATTACCGACCGTAGGGAGCGGCGATATGGCGGGACAATGGCAATTCGGCGGGGCGGCAGACCGAAGTACCACACACCGTAGGACGCTTACAGCGGCACGCCTACCGCGTCCGCCAGCAGCCGCATCCGTGGGGTCAACGTGCGGCGCCGGGCGATCACCTGGCTGAGGATGTCCTGCGCGTAGCGCTGGTGCGGGAGCCACTGCGGCGCGGCCTGCCAGACCGTCTCCAACGTGTCCACAGCTTCGGCGTACTGCCGCAGCCGCACTCGCGCACCGGCCTGGTCCAGCCGGTTCCGGTTCAGGTTGTTGGAGGTCGGGCGCATCCCGTCCCAGGAGATCGCCGCCGACAGGTGCAGCACCCGGTCCGGCCGGTCCGCGATCATGGCGTGCTCGGCCTCCTTGAGCTGTACCGTCCGGGCGTCGAACGCGCGCAGGAACCCGCCAGGAACGGCCCGGTGACCGAGCGCGGCCGCCGCCGCCCCCGCCAGGCGCAGCAGACGGTCGGCGTCGTCCGGTCGGGCGTCCCGATCGGCGGCCGCCGCGGCACGCAACAGCAGCCAGCCCCACGCGCCGAGTTCCGCGGGCGTCGCACGGGACATGCGAGGCTCGACCCGGTCCGCCCACTGCTCGGCGAGCCGGCCGGCCGCGGCGATCCGGCCGCGGCGCAGCAGCAGCCAGCACTGGGTGCTGATCGCGGCCGCCGCGTCGAGGCCGGTCGGCGCGCCGTGAAGCGCACGGCCGAGAGCGTCCTCGGCGGCGTCGAACTGGCGGGTCTGGGTGAAGGCCCAGCCGACCAGCCGCATCAGCCCGGCGTGCACGGACCGGCCGGCGGGGTCCTCGCCCACGGCGGCCGCGTCCCGGAGCAGGAGGGGCAGCACACCGGCCAACTCGTCAAGCCGGTCCCCGGCTGCGAGCGGCATCGCGGCTAAGACCGCGGCACGGACCCCGGCGACCGTCGGGGCGTCGTCCTCCGGACCCGGCAGGGGAGCAGCCAGCGCGCCGCGGACCGGTGCCCACCGGTCCACTACAGCCGGCCGGGCACCCGAGGTCTCGTGCGCGCCGCCCAGGAGGCGGCTGGTCGGCACGCGCAGCGCCACGGCCAGCGCGCGGGCCGTCTCCACTCGCGTGTCGTCGCGTTCGCCCTGCTCGAGCTTCCTGATCAGCGACACGGACACCCCGGAGGCGACCGCGAGCTGATGCTGTGTCAGTCCGCGCCGCTTGCGGATGGCGCGCAGCCGTGTCCCGATCGCACCGCCGCTGTCGATGGGTTGAGGCATGTCGACCCCGCACCTGCTCGTACCGGCCTGGACACCCGAAACGGTACAGCGGTCCTGCCCTGCGCGCGGGCCGCCGGGGGCTACTGGGTGGTGAGGTGGTCGACGAGGTGGAAGAGGGCCGGGAGGGCGGCGCGGACGGCGGCGCGGTCGGCGTCGTCGAGGGCGGCGAGCGCGGCGTCGAGACGGCGTTCGTGCGCCCGGGTCCATGCGGCGAGCTGCTCGCGGCCGAGGTCGGTGAGGGAGACGGCCGCGGCCCGCCGCTCCCCGGGGTCGACATCGCGGGTGACGAGCCCGGAGGTGATCATCTGCCCGATCAGCCCGCTCACCGTGCTGTTGGCGAGCCGCTGCCGGGTGGCGAGTTCGCTCACCCGCGCCGGGGAGCGCTCGGCGAGGACCTGGAGGAGTTCGACCTGCGCCATCGGCAGGGTCTCCCAGGGGTAGTCGGTCCGGATCGACGCGCGCAGCGCGCGGCGCAGGCGGGTGACGGCCTCGGTGAGCCGGCGGGCGTCCGAGGCGTCGGCGGCCGCGGCGAGTTCGGGGGACGGCTGGGACGACGACATGACCCAAGCCTACGGCGCCGTACCTCAACTGACCCGCGAGGAACCGTCCGTACGGGCCGCGGGCCGTTCCCCGGACCAGGCCGCCGCCAGGGCCGCCGCGGCGGCGGCCACCAGCACCGCGAGCGCCCACCGCGCGGGGGCGGTGGAGCCGGGAGCGGCCGAGCCGAAGCGTTCGCCGAGGTGGAGCGCGAGGGTGACGAGGGCGACGCCGAGCGCGGTGCCGAGGCCGCGCGCCATGTTGACCAGGCCGCCGCCGGTCCCGGCGGCCCCCCGCGGGATCGCCGACATGACCATCGTGTTGTTCGCGGGCGTGAAGGTGCCGAGCCCGAGGCCGACGACGGCGAGCAGTACCGCCAGCACACCCCGCGTCAGCGGCGCCGCCAGCATCGCCGCGGTGGCCGCGGTGAGCACCGCGGCGCCCAGCACGCACCGGCCGCGGTCGGACAGCCCGCGCGGCAGCACCCGGTCGGCGCCGGTCGCGGCCACCGCGAACCCCGCGGGGAGCGCGGTGAGTACGAGCCCGGCGGCCAGTTCGGAGGAGCCCGAGGCGGTCAGCACCACCGGCACCAGCACCAGCGGCCCGAACAGCACGAGGTACCCGCTGAGCGCGCCCACCAGCCCGAGCGCGACCGTGCGGCCGCGGACCAGCGCGAGGTCGAGCAGGGGTGCGCGGGTGCGGGCCTGCCGGGCGACGAACCCCCAGCCGGCCGCGACCGCCGCGGCGAAGAGCCCGGCGACCGCCCATGCGGGCACCGGCAGGCCGGAGGCGGCCGAGACGCCGAGCAGGCCGCAGCCGGTCGCGGCGGCGAGCAGCGCCAGCCCGGGCCAGTCGAAGCCGCCGGTGGCGCGCCGCTCGCGGGTGCGCGGCAGCAGGTAGTGCCCGGCGACCAGCGCCAGTACGCCGATCGGGACGTTGACCCCGAAGACCCAGCGCCAGCCGAGCGTGGAGACCAGCACGCCGCCGACGGTGGGCCCGAGCGCCAGGCCGAGCGCCTGGGCCGCGGCCTGCACGCCGAGCGCGGCCCGCATCCGTTCGCGCGGCGCGCTCGTGGTGACCAGCGCGACGCTGTTCGCCTGCATCAGCGCGGCACCGACCGCCTGCACCCCGCGGAAGACGACCAGCACCAGCAGCGAGGGGGCCAGCCCGCACACGGCGGAGGCGGCCGTGAACACGGCGAACCCGTAGAGGTAGAGCAGCTTGCGCCCGTGGGCGTCGGACAGCCGCCCGGCCGGGACCAGCAGGGCGATCAGCACCAGCAGGTAGGCGAGCGAGACCCACTCCACGGCGGCGGGCGAGGCGTCGAACTGCCGGCGCAGCCCGCCGTAGGTGAGCGTGACGATGCTCGCGTCCAGCTGGCCCATGAAGGCGCCGAAGCAGACCGTCGCGACGGCCAGCCACCAGGCGGACGGGCGGTCCCGTATCGCGTCCGGCCGCGCCCGCTCGCGCAGCAGCAGCGCCGGCCGGTGCCCGCGGCCGAGCCCGGGCCCATGCTCGTGCTCGTGTCCCGGTCCGCCGGTCGCGGGCCGGGCCCCCGTGCGCGTCGTCATACCGCCGAGAATACATCGGGCACCGAACTGTTCGGGACCCGTCACGGGGTCGTCCGGTTACGATCCTTCGGGAGTCGATTCGAACAGCCGGACGGGCGGAGGAACGTACGCGTGAGCACCAAACCTGACCTGGTCGGTGTCGTCGGATCGGCCCGGGCGCTGGGCTGGCTCGCGGTGCTCTCCGGGGCGGCCGGGGCGCTGCCCGTCCTGCTCGGGCACACCAAGGGGCTGAGCGGCGCGGCGGTCGCCGTGATCGGGGCGCTGCTGTTCGCCGTGCCGTGCGCGTGGTCCGCGGGGCCGCGCCGCGCCTGGTACCGGGCCCGGCTGGAGGCGGCGGCGCCCGCGCCGGAGGAGTCCGTGGTGACCGCGCCGGAGGAGACCTTCGAGCGCGTCACCCGCCCGATGACCTCGACGGTGGTCGTGACGCTCGGCGTCGGGCTGCTCATCGCCTACACCACCGGGATACCCGCGGGGCTGGTGATCACCGGGATCGGCGCCGGCATGCTCAGCCAGGCCCGCTGGGTCGCCCGCCAGGAGCGGGCCCAGGGCGTGCACCTGCTCTGCCCGGCCGCCCCGAGCCGGGTCTCCGCCGACGACCCGAACCTGGCGGCGTACCAGGAGGTCCCCTTCTACACGGTGCCCGCGCGCGGCTGAGCGGTCATACGCCGCCCCCGCGCACACCCCCCGCACACCCCCCGCACACGCCGCCGCCCCGGACCGGTCGCAGGACCGGGCCGGGGCGGCGTACGCCGTCGGGCAGGCTCACGCCCCGGCGCCCTCCCCCTTCGTGCCGGTGACGATCTCGCGGATCGTCTCCAGCGGCAGCTTCGGGCGGCCGTCGTCGAAGAGCAGGCCGTTCGTCTCCTGCGCGGTGTCCATGAACTGCGTGTAGCAGTAGCCCGCGACCAGCGGGCTGTCCAGCAGCGGCTTGAACAGCTCCCGCAGCAGCGCCGCGTACTGGGTGTCGGAGTCGGTGTAGGTGTACGCGAAGTCGCCCTCGTGCGAGCCCAGCGACAGCCCGCCGAACTCGGTGACCATCAGCGGGGCGTCCCCGGCGGCGAACCGCTCGGCCTGCCGCGCGGTGAGCGAGAGGGTACGGCCGGACGGGCCCGGGCCGGCGAGCAGCGCGTCGAACCCGGCGGCGTCCCCGTAGCGCGCGGTCAGCAGCTCCGGGTCGGCGGTGTAGTCGTGCACGCCGAGGATGTCGCTGTCGGTGTGCTCCCAGCCCTCGTTGGAGACGACCGGCCGGGTCGGGTCGAGCGCGCGGGTGAGGTTGGCCAGCGCCACCGAGAAGTGGTGCTGCGCCGGGTCGCGGGTGATGTCGGTGATGCCCCAGCTCTCGTTGATCGGCACCCAGGTGACGATGCTCGGGTGGCTGCGGTCGCGGCGCACCAGCTCCAGCCACTCCCGGGTCAGCGACTCGACGGCCACCCCGCAGTAGTCGTACGTGGCGCCGGTCTCGCCCCACACCAGCAGCCCGAGCCGGTCGGCCCAGTACAGGAACCGCGGGTCCTCGGCCTTCTGGTGGATGCGGGTGGCGTTGAAGCCCATCGCCTTGGTCAGCTCGACCTCGCGGCGCAGCTCCTCGGTGCCGGCGTTGGCGAGCAGGGTGCGCGGGCGGTAGCCCTGGTTGAGCACCGACCGCACGAAGTACGGGTGGCCGTTGAGCAGGAAGGCGCCGCGCCCGACCTCGGCGGAGCGCACCCCGACGTAGCTGTCCACCTCGTCCACCGCGGCGGACCCGTCCGCGGTGCGCACGGTGACCCGGGCGTCCAGCAGCACCGGCTGCTCCGGGCGCCACAGCAGCTCCTCGCGGTCGATGCCGTTGCGCAGCGCGGGGATCGCCACGTCGATCCGGGCCCGGCGGCCGTCGACGGCCGCCGAGGTCTGCGCGAGCACCCGGTCGCCGCGGCTGATCACCACGTCCACGGTGAGCGGGCCGGCCGGCTGCCCGGCGAGCTCCACCTCGGCGGTCACGCCGCGGATCGGGTCGGTGGTCCACGCCAGGTCGGCGATGTGCCGGGCGGGCACGGACTCGGCCCACACGCTCTGCCAGATGCCGGTGGTCCGCTCGTACCAGACCGCGTGCGGCCGCTCCTGCCAGTCCTGCTTGCCGCGCGCCTGCGCCAGCTCGGCCGGGTCGTCCTCGGCGCGGACCACCAGGACGTGCTCGGCGGCGCCGGGGCGCAGCGCGTCGGTCACGTCGGCGGT
Organism: Actinacidiphila sp. bgisy144; assembly: GCF_057708105.1. Classification (NCBI taxonomy): domain Bacteria; kingdom Bacillati; phylum Actinomycetota; class Actinomycetes; order Kitasatosporales; family Streptomycetaceae; genus Actinacidiphila; species Actinacidiphila sp. bgisy144. The sequence continues at coordinate 73,939 of NZ_JBYIRM010000031.1, forward strand.
GAACGGCGTCTGGCCGCCCACGTGTTCGGCCACCAGCGTGCCGTCCAGCCAGACCTTCGCCCGGTGGTCCACGGCGCCGAAGTGGATCAGGGCGCGGCGCGCGGCGCCGTCCTCGGCCGCGGTGTCCGGCACGAGGGCGGTGTGCGGGATGCCGCGGCGGTACCAGACCACGGGGTGGCGCCCGGTCTCGCCGATGCCGGATGCCGGGGACTCCGGCGGGAAGGGCACGGTGATCTGCCGGTCGAACGGTGCGCCCGCCCCGTCCCCGCCGGCGCCCGCCGCGAACCAGCCCTCGCGCTCGCCGGCGGCCGCGTCGTCGTAGCCGAACTCCCACGCGCCGTCGAGGCTGGTCCACTGCTCCCGGCAGAGCATCGGCCGCGGGTAGGTCCCGTCCTGCTCGCTCGCCCTCACGGCTCCTCCTTCTGCCTGCCCGACATCGGGCGTCGTAAAATTCGTGTGATCAATGACGGCGTCCAGCTTGAGCGATAATTTGCATCGATGCAAGAGGCAAGGTTTCCGAGCAGGCGCGGCCCGTCCCGACCAGAGGGGGAACCCCGGTGGCCAGAGTCAGGATGCGCGACGTCGCCGAGCACGCGGGCGTGTCGGTGCGGACCGTGTCCAATGTGGTCAGCGGATACGCGCACGTCAGCGAGGCGACGCGAGCCCGGGTGCAGCGCTCGCTGGACGAGCTGGGCTACAAGATGGACTACCTCGCGCGCGGCCTGCGCTCGGGCCGCACCGGGTTCGTCGCGCTGGCGGTGCCGTTCGTGGTCGAGCCGTACTTTGCCGCCCTGGCACAGGCGGTCATCCAGGCGGCGGCCCGGCGCGGGACCACCGTGCTCGTGGAGTCCACCGGCGGCGACCCGGAGGTCGAGCGGCGCATCCTGGCGGGCGGCCTGACGAACGTCGCCGACGGGGTGCTGTTCAGCGCGCTCACCCTGCCGGCCACCGACGCGCCCGCCACCGGGCCGGACTTCCCGCTGGTCATGCTGGGTGAGCACAATGTCGGCGACCACCTGCCGCGGGTCGGCATCGACAACGTGGCCGCCGCCCGCGCCGCCGTGGAGCACCTGCTCGCACAGGGCTGCCAGCGGATCGTGGCACTGGGCCGCAACGGCAGCGAGAACGGCCGGCAGCGCGCCGAGGGCTACCAGCAGGCGCTGTCGGCGGCCGGGGTCCGCCGGGTGAACTGGCTGGTCGAGCCGGTGGACGACTGGACCAGGGAGCACGGCTACACCACGACCCTGCGGCTGCTGGAGGGCAGCGGGCCGCTGCCCGACGCGATCTTCGCGTTCAACGACGCGCTGGCGGTGGGTGCGCTGCGCGCGCTGGACGCCTCGGGCGTGCGGGTGCCGGACGAGGTCGCGGTGGTGGGCGTGGACGACATCCCCGAGTGCGCGTACACCCATCCCCCGCTGACCTCGATCGCGCCCGACCTGGACGCGATCGCCGAGCGGTCGCTGAGCCTGCTGGACGCGCAGATCCGCAGCAATGCGAACGGGAACGGCAACGGGACCGGCAACGGCAACAGCGGGGCAGCCGCGGAGACGGCCGCCCCGGCAACGACCGGGGCAGCCTCCGAGCCGGCGCCCGGCCCGGCCACCGAGCACAGCGGCGCCGACACGGAAAGTGACGCCGAGGGCGCCGCGCAGTGGTCCGGCGCCTCCGCCTCGACCCCGTTCCGCCTCGTGGTCCGCGAGTCCTCGCGGCGGACCGGCCCCGCGAAGTAGCCCCGCACCACCCCTGGCCTGCCCTCTCGGGCTCCGGGCACCTTCCGGCGGCGGCCGTGCGGCCCGCCGCCCGGGAAGTTGCCACCGGACTATTGCATCGATGCAAAACGTATGCGATGGTCTGCGGCATCGAGTTCACATCGAATTAACGAGGTGAATATGCCCATGAGCGGAGCGTTGGGGCGCCGCCGGTTCCTGGCGCTCGGTGGAGGGCTGGCCATGTCCGCAGGACTCGCGGCGTGCTCCTCCCCGTTGGCCACAGGACTGGCCGGCACGCAGCCGGACACCGCCGACATCATCTTCTGGAACCTGTTCACCGGTGGTGACGGCGCCAACATGGTGCTGATGGAGAAGGCGTTCCGCAAGACCCACCCCGGGTTGTCCGTCGAGGCGACCATCCTGGGCTGGGGGAACCCGTACTACACGAAGCTGGCGCTCGCCACGGCCAGCGGCACACCACCGGACGTCGGCATCTCCCACCTGTCCCGGCTGCCGCTGCTGGCGGCCTCCGGGCTGCTGACCCCGGTCGAGGACGCGGGCGTCGGGGAACTGGGCATCACCTCGGACAAGTTCACCCCCGCCGCCTGGCAGAAGGCCACCGTCGGCGGGACCGTGTACGCGGTCCCGCTGGACACCCATCCCTTCGTCCTCTACTACAACACCGACCTGGCGCAGAAGGCCGGGCTGCTCAACGCGGCCGGGGACGACCTGAAGCCGATGAAGAACGCCGCGGAGTTCCTCGACGCGGTCAAGGCGATGAAGGACGCGGGCGCGCAGTACGGCGCCGTCATGTCGATCACCGCCGACCCGTCCACCTGCTGGCGCTTCTTCAGCATGATCTACTCCGGGATCGCCGGGCCGGTCGTCACGCACGAGGGCACCAGGGTCGCGGTGGACGAGGACGCGGCGCAGTCCACGTTCGCCTTCATGCAGAGCCTGACCAAGGGCGGGCTGATGCCCAAGAGCCTGACCGGCTCCGGGGTGAACGCCCTGTTCTCCACCGGCAAATCGGGCTTCCTCTTCGACGGCGAGTGGCAGATCCCGTCCTACCGGGACGTCAAGGGCCTGCACTTCAACGTGGTGCCCTTCCCGGCGCTGCTCGGCCCCAAGCCGGTGGCGTACGCCGACTCGCACTCGCTGATCATCCCGCACAACGGCAGGCGCTCGGCGTCCCGCACCGCGCACGCGGCGCTGTTCGTCAAGAGCCTGCTCGACAACAGCGCGATCTGGGCGCACGGCGGCCATGTGCCGGCCTGGCTGCCCACCCAGCGCAGCAAGGCGTTCCAGGACCAGTCGCCGCAGCGCAACTACGTCCAGGCCGCGTTCAACGCGGTCTACGACCCGGTCGCCTGGTACACGGGCGCCGGCTCGGACTTCCAGACCACGGTGGGCTCCACGATCATCGAGGTCATCGCGGGCCGGCTCACCCCCAAGGCGGGTGCCGCCCAGCTGCGTTCGGACCTGAAGCGCTACACCACCGCCCGACCGCCGGTCAAGATCGGATAGGAGGCCGCCACCATGACGACCATCGCCTCTGAGCGGCCCGCCGAGCGACCGGCCCGCCGCGTCACCCTGCGCACGGACCGGGAGCGCGCCCCGCGCTCCGAACGCCGGGCCGGGCTGCTGCTCAGCTCGCCCTTCCTCATCGTCTACCTGCTGTTCATGATCGGCCCGCTGGCGGTCGGCATCGTGGTCAGCTTCTTCAACACCACGACCGTCAAGAGCGGGCTCGGCGGCTGGGTGGGCCTGGCCAACTACCGCACGGTGCTCAAGGACTCGCTCTTCTGGTCCGCGATGTGGCACTCGGTGCTCTTCACGCTGCTGACCACGCCGCTGCTGGTGGTGCTCGCCCTGGTCTTCGCCATCCTGGCCTCCCGGGTGCGGCGCGGCACCGTCTTCTACCGGCTGGCGTTCTTCGCGCCCTACGTGGTGCCCTCGTCGGTGGTCGTGCTGGTCTTCCTGTGGATGTACACCCCGCAGGTCGGGCTGATCCCCAAGCTCTTCAGCGCGGTCGGGCTCACCTCGCCGGACTTCATCGGCAGCACCTCGGGCGGCTGGACGGCCGTGGTGCTGATGACCCTGTGGTGGACGTTCGGCTTCAACTTCGTCCTGTACACCGCGGGCATCCAGGACGTGCCCACCGAGGTGTACGAGGCCGCCGCCATCGACGGCGCGAGCCCATGGCAGCAGATCCGCTACCTGACGGTGCCGCTGCTCAGCCGCACCACCAGCCTGGTGCTCATCCTCCAGATCCTGGCCTCGCTGAAGGTGTTCGACCAGATCTACCTGCTGCTGGGCGGCGGCCCGAACCAGTCGACCCGCCCGGTCATCGAGTACATCTACGACACCGGCTTCACCTCGTACCGCGGTGGTTACGGCGCCGCCGCCACCATGGTCTATTTCGTCATCATCGTCGCGATCTCGGCGGCCTGGTACGCGCTGCGGCACTACCGGACCGCCGCCGCCGAACGGGCCGCCGAACAGCCGGCACCGCGGGCCGAACGGAGGACCTCATGACCACCCTTGCCCCCGTACAGCGGCGCCGCCGCTCCCCCGGGCCGACCGCGATCGCCGGCCACGCCAACGGCGCGAAGCTCTTCAACCGGCTGTGCACGGTGTGCGTGACGCTGTTCGCGCTGGTCTGGCTGGTGCCGCTGGTGTGGGCGCTGATCACCTCGCTCCGCTCGGACGGGTCGATCACCGCCAAGCCCACCTCGCCCTTCGCGGGCGGCTGGTCCTTCCACGCCTACTCCTACGCGTGGGACAACTACCCGATCGGCTACTGGTACCTCAACAGCCTGGTGATCGCGACGCTCGCGGTCGTCTTCACCGTGACGCTGTGCTCGATGGCCGCCTTCGCGCTGGCGCTGCTGCGCTTCCCCGGGCGCAACGCGGTGATGGCGCTGATCGTCGCCGGGCTGATGCTGCCCACCGAGGGGCTGGTGCTGCCGCAGTTCATCGAGTACCGCTCGCTGCACCTGCTGGGCACCTACTGGGCGCTGGTGCTGCCGTCGGTCGCCGCCCCGGTGTCGGTCTTCGTCTTCCACTCCTTCTTCCAGGGCATCCCGACACCGCTGATCGAGGCGGCGCGGCTGGACGGGGCTAGCTGGTGGCGGGTCTACTGGTCGGTCTGCCTGCCGATCTCCCGCCCGGCGGTGGCCACGGTCGCCATCCTCACCTTCATCAGCTCCTGGAACTCCTTCCTGTGGCCGCTGCTGGTGCTCAGCCAGACCAAGTCCCAGACGGTGCCGGTGGGTCTGGCGTCGCTGGTCAACCCGAGCAACATCCAGTACGCGGAGGTGATGGCGTCCTCGGTGCTCGGCTTCCTGCCCCTGATCGCGGTCTTCCTGATCTTCCAGCGGCAGATCGTGCAGGGCGTCGCTACCACCGGGCTGAAGTAATCCGGCGGCATACACACGTACCCACCGCGGTGTGCGCGGGCGGAGCGCCCGGCGTGGATTCCACGCCGGGGCGCTCTGCTCGAAGCGCGCTCGAACCGCCGTGAATTGTCCGGGAACCTCGCATTGACGAATACCCGCTACTGTGGTCCGCGTGTCCGGGAAAACCCCGGCCGCCCATTCCGCCGCCCGCCGCCCGGCCCCGGCGCGCAGTTGCCCCCACCCACCCGGCGGGCGGGGGTGGCGTTCGGTCTTTCTGTCGAAGAGATCCAGACAGCCGCGCCCCCGGTGAAGCGCCCTGATCGGCGTCATCGCGAGCACAAGTCCCCCACAACAGGGCCACACCGCACATCATTTGAGCTCTTTGACCGCCTTGTCACATTTGCCGCTTTGTTACGCTGTCCCATGGTCTTGAAGGACACTCCGCCCTGATAGGCATGCTGGGGGTAGCAAATGAAGATCGGCATTCTCGGTCCGCTCTTTGTGCAGCCGGACGGCGTCTGTATGACGCCGAGCGCACCGAAACTGCGCAAGGTGCTGTCGATGCTGGTCGTCTATTCAGGACAGGTCGTTCCGGTGTCGTCCCTCATGGCGGAACTCTGGGACGAGAATCCACCGAACAGCTGTCTCACCACCGTACAGACCTACATTCTCAGCCTCCGCAAACTCTTCGCGTCGGGCACCGGCCTGTCCAGCGCGCAGGTCGCGCGGGAGATCCTGCGCACCGAGTCCGGCGGCTACCGCTTCGTCGCCGGCTCCGCGGAGCTGGACATCGAACGGTACAACTCGCTCGCGGTGGCCGGCCGCCGCTCGCTCGACGCCGGCGACGACCGCACCGGCAGCCGCCAACTCGGCGAGGCCCTGCGGCTGTGGCGCGGCCCGGCGCTGACCGGCGTCCCGGTCGGCCGCCTGCTGGAGGCCGACCGCTACCGCCTGGAGGAGTCCCGGCTCGTGGTGCACGAGTACTGGGTGGACACCCAACTCCGGCTCGGCGGCTACCGCGACGTGCTCGCGAGCCTGGCCGGCCTCACCGTCGAGCACCCCCTGCACGAGAACCTCCACATGCAGTACATGAAGGCGCTGTTCCTCAACGGGCGGCGCGGCCAGGCGCTGGAGGTCTTCCACCGGCTGCGCCGCAACCTGGTGAGCGAACTGGGCCTGGAGCCCGGGGGCCCCGCCCAGCGCCTCCAGCGGGCGATCCTCACGGAGGACCCGGACATCGCGCGCGCCGCCTGGACCGCGTGAGGCTCCGGCCCGCCCCTGAGGGTCCGCGGCGCAGCCGGGGCGCGGGCCTCAGGGGGCGGGCGGGGGCGGCGGGGACCAGCGGCGGGCGATGGCGGCGAGTTCGCGGGCCGCGCCGGAGAAGTCCTGGCCGGTGCGGCGCGCCACCCGCAGCGTACGGGTCAGGTCCAGCCCGTCCACCGGCACCGCGACCAGGGTGCCCGCCGCGAGGTCGCGCTCGACGGCGAGCGAGCTGAGCACCGCGGGCGCGACCCCCTCGGCCACCGCCGTCTTGATCGCCGTGGTCGAGGAGACCTCGATCACCGGCGCCGCGAGCCGGCGGCCGGATACGGCCCGCAGCGCGCGCTCCAGGTACAGCCGGGTGCCCGACCCGTGCTCCCGGCTGACCAGCGAGGTCGCGGCCAGCTCGTCGGGGGTGAGGGCGTCCTGCGGGCGGCGCCGGGCCCAGGGGTGCCCGGGGTGCACCACCACCTTCAGCTCGTCCCGCCCGACCGGGTCCGCGGTGATGCCGCGCGGCACCGCCGGGCCCTCCACGAACCCGATGGCCGCCGCGCCGCCGAGCACCGCCGCGGCCACCTCGTCGGAGTTCCCGGTGGTCAGGGCCACCGCGGTGCCCTCCACCGCCTGGTGGAAGCGGACCAGCCAGTGCGGCAGCAGGTACTCGGCGATGGTCATGCTCGCGGCCACCGGCAGCCGCGCCTCGGCGGTCAGGTGCAGCGAGGTCAGTCCCGCCTCCAGGGCCGCGGCCGCGTCGAGCGCGGTGCGCGCCCAGTCCGCGACCAAGGCGCCCTGCGCGGTCAGCCGGGACCCCTGCGGCGAGCGCTCCAGCAGGGTGACGCCCGTACGCCGCTCCAGGTACCTGATCCGGGAACTGGCCGCGGGCTGGCTGATGCCGTGCTCGCGCGCGGCGGCGCCCAGGCTGCCCAGCCGCGCCACGGACAGCAGCAGGTCGAACGGGCCCAGGTCGCGCACCCGGCTGGTCAGGGGCATAAGCCCAGTCTATGGCGCCATGCCGTACTGCTCCCTACCCGCGCCGCCGGACCGGCCGGAGGGTGGAGGGCATGACCTCTTCGCTCGCCGCACCGCCGCGCCCCGGCGGCGCCCGGTCCGCACGCCGCCTCCCGTGGGGGCTGCTGCGTGAACTCGACCGCCCCGCCGACCTGTTCCGGCACCTGGGCCCCAACTGGTACGCCTCGGTCATGGGCACCGGCATCACCGCGAACGCGGCGGCGACCCTGCCCGTCCACGCGCCCGGGCTGCGGACGGCCGCCACCGTCGTCTGGGCGCTGGCCGCCTTCCTGCTCGTCGCGCTCACCGCCGCATGGGCCGTGCACGCCACCCGGCACCGCGACCGGGCGAGGGCGCACGCCCACCACCCGGTGATGGCACACTTCTGGGGTGCCCCGGCGATGGCGCTGCTCACCGTGGGCGCGGGCACCCTCTCCCTCGGCCAGGACCGGATCGGCGCCCACCCGGCCCTCGTCGTCGACGCCGTGCTGTGGACGGCGGGCACCGCGCTCGGGCTGGTCACCGCGGTGTGGATTCCGTACCGGATGATGACCGGCGGCGAGACGGCCGCCGACGGCGCGTTCGGCGGCTGGCTGATGCCGGTGGTGCCGCCGATGGTCTCGGCCGCGACCGGCGCCGCGCTCGTCCCCCACCTCGCGCCCGGCCAGGGCCGGTTGACGATGCTGCTGGGCTGCTACGCGATGTTCGGCATCAGCCTGTTCGCGAGCGTGGTGATCATCACCCAGGTCTGGGCGCGGCTGATGCACCACTCCGTCGGCCCGGCCGCCATGGTCCCCACCCTGTGGATCGTGCTCGGCCCGCTCGGCCAGTCCGTCACCGCCGCCAACCTGCTCGGCGGTGCCGCCCACCTCGCCCTGCCGCGCCCGTACGCGGGCGCGGCCGAGGCGTTCGGCTTCCTCTACGGCGTGCCCGCCTGGGGCTTCGCCATGATGTGGCTGGCGCTGGCGGCCAGCCTCACCCTGCGCACCGCCCGCCGCGGCCTGCCCTTCTCGCTGACCTGGTGGAGCTTCACCTTCCCGGTCGGCACCTGCGTCACCGGCACCAGCGCCCTCGCGGTGCACCTCGGCTCGACGCCGTTGAAGGCGGTCGCCGTCGCGCTCTACGGCTTCCTCGTCGCCGCCTGGCTCACCGTGGGCGCCCGGACCGCCGCGGGCAGCGCCCGCGGCGGCCTCTTCCGCGCCGCCCCGACCCGGTGACGGGCCACCGACGCGGTGCGGGACCGCCGGCTCAGTGGCGGCCGAACGCCTCGCGCACCGAGCCGCCGACGACCGCGCACCATGTGCTCAGGTCCACCTTGCCGTTCGGGGCGAGGCCGTGCAGGCGCTGCATGCCCCGCACCGCCCGCACCGTGGCGGCGTCGTAGGTGCCGCTGACGGCCACGTCGCCGTACCCCTTGCGGCTGAGCATCAACTGGAGCGCGCTGACCGGCAGTCCGGTGGAGTGCCGGTCCAGGCACGGGGCGAGCGCCTCCCAGGTGGCGGCGTCGAAGGTGCAGTCCGCGGTGACGGGGATGCCGTGCGTGGTCTGGAAGTCGGCGACCGCGTCGTTCATGTCGAGGCCGAAGTCGCCGTCGGTGGCGAGGGAGTAGCCGGCGGCGTCCAGCAGGTACTGCGCCACCTCTACCACCGGTCCGTCGACGAACCGCCAGATGTCGGGCCAGCGGCGGGCGGGTATCAGCGCGTGCGGGGTGCCCAGGGCCCGCAGCACCCGCGCGCGCACCATCGGGAACTGGGCGTAGAACGCGATCCCGGGGCAGTCGGTCAGGTAGAAGTCCCAGTGCCCGAAGATGTCCCAGGCGTTCAGGCCGAACTTCCGGCAGACCGCGGCGCACAGCTCGACCAGCGAGTCCAGCAGCGCGTCGGGCGGCGTCTGCGTGATGTACGTGCCCTCGTTCTCGATGCCGATCGCGTTGCCGTTCTCGCCCGGGCAGTGCGCGGCGACCACCTGGTGCTCGCCCGCCTCCAGCGTCGACAGGCTCTGGTGCCGGCCCTCCAGGACGTAGCCGCCGCGGCTGACCGTGAAGTGCTGGCCGGTGTCCGCCCAGCCGTTGGTGTCCATGTGCAGGTTCTGGCAGTCCTTGGCCAGCTGGATCGCGTGGTCGCGCGAGTAGTCGGTGACGTTCGGGAACGCCATGTGGTGCAGGATGATCTTGTTGGTGGTGTTGCCGGTGATCTGGATCGGGCTCGACGGCGGACGGGCGCCCCAGGTGTCGCAGTCGATGATCCAGGGGAACTCGGCCGAGGGCGTCTCGGGCTCCGCGCCCTCCGCGTGCGCGGTGCCCGGGAAGACCAGCCCGGTGCCGACGACCGCGGCCACCGTCCCGCCCAGCCCGGCTCTGAACAGGGTGCGCCGGTCCACCTCGTGCGGTGTGCGCCGATCCGCCTCGTACGGTGTGCCCCGGTCTGCCCCGTGCCCTGCCTCGTGCTCGTGGACGCCCATGCGCTCTCCCCAGACGAACGCGGCGGCCTCTGCCGGCCGCCGACGGCAAGCGGAGACTATGCGGCCGGCTGACGCACCACCAGAAGCTCTTCGAGATCCTTGCGGCGGGCGCCGCGGGATGTCCCGGAAAGGCCGCGCATGCGGCGCTTCGCACGAGGGCGCCGGGTCGTCGGGAGCGCGCCGATGAGCTGACGGTTTTATTATGTAGTGATGCGACTTGTGGCTTGGTGGGCGCTGATCTCGTCGAGCTGTGCCCCTGTGGTGTTGGTCGTGGGCTTCACGACGGCGACCTTGCTGGAGGAGCCGGGGTACAACCCGGTGACGCAGACGATCAGCGTGCTGGCGGCCGGTAACCACCGCGGTTACCTGGTGCTGACCGGCACGCTGGTCGCCGTCGGGAGCTGCTACATGGCGACCGCGTGGGGCCTGCACGCCGCCAAGCTCACCGGGCGGCTGTGCCTGGCCGGGGGCGGGCTGGCCGCGATCCTGCTGACGGTCTTCCCCGCGCCGCGCACCGGGGGCTCGCTGTCGCACGGCGCCGTCGTCGGCGTCGGCTTCACCCTGCTGGCCCTGTGGCCGGTCTTCGCCACCCGCCGCGGCCGCCGCGCGCCGTGGGGGCTGCGGCCGGTGCCGTCGGTGGCGATGAGCGCGCTGATGTGGGCGGGCGCGGCCTGGTTCCTGGTCGAGGTGGAGATCGACGGCGCGGCGGGCGTCGCCGAGCGGGTGGTGACGTCGGTGCAGGCGCTGTGGCCGGTGGTCGTGGTGCTCTCCTGCGTGTGGCACGCCCGGCGCCATGGCCGCCCGCGCCCGGCGGTGGCCGCCGGACCGCGCACGCCGTAGCGTCGGCGGCCGCGGGCGGTGGACGGCCGGGTGGGGCCGGGTGGAGGACAGCACGACCGAACGGGCTGGTCAGAGCGGTCGCCGGCAGTGCTCTCCACCCTGGGGTTGACGGGGGAGGCCCGCAGATCTCCACCCGCGGATCAACCCGTGGGTTGGTCCGCCGGCGGGCTCCGATCGGCAGCATGGAGGTGTCTTCCTCCTCCTGCCGGTGCCTGTCGAAGGGCGGTCCCCTGTGAGTTCCCACGGTCTGGTCAATGTGGCCGTCGCCGCGGTCGTCCTGGTCTGGCTGGTGAGCCGCCAGCTGTCCACCAGGCCGCTGCGCGAGAAGTCCCGGGTCGGTCTCGTCCTGATCGTGGTGGGCGCCGTCGAGACCGTGTCGTTCACCGCCAAGCACCCGCTGCACGGCGGCGAGGTCGGGATAGCCGCGCTGAGCCTGGCCCTCGGCGTGGCGCTGGCCGCCGCCCGCGGCTTCACCGTCACGGTCTGGCGCGAGGGCACGGAGTACTTCCGCAAGGGGAACCTGGTCACCGCCGCGCTGTGGATAGCCGGCATCGGCCTCCACCTGCTGCTGGACGACCTGGCCGGCTCCGGCCTCGGCCCGGCCAGCATCCTGCTCTACGTCGGCGTGGTGCTCGCGGTGCAGAACGCCGTGCTGACGAGCCGCTCGCGCACGGCGGTGGCCCGATGACCGGCTTCCTCATACCTCGCGGCCCGGGTCGGCCGCCCCGCTCCGGCAGCTGCCCGGCGGCCGGACGGTCCGGCCGCCGGACGGTGCGGGTCCGCTGACCCCGGTCAGCTCACCTCGCCCAGCACGGACCGCAGGAAGTCGAGCTGGTGGACGACCTGGTGCTGCCCGCCGCCCTCGTGGCGGTTGTAGGGCCAGACGCGGATGTCCTTCGGCCCCGCGTAGTGGTTGTGGGCGGCGAAGACCGTGGAGGGCGGGCAGATGTCGTCCATCAGGCCGACCGCGAAGAGCGCGGGCGCGGTGGCCCGGGCCGCGAAGTTGACGCCGTCGAAGTAGGAAAGGGTGGTGAACACCTGCTCCACCTGGTCGCGATGGGTGCGCAGGTAGGTCCAGATCTCCCGGTAGGCGTTGCCCTCCACGACGGACAGCGCCCGGCGGTAGTGACACAGCGAGGGCTGGTCGATGACCGCGGCCCGGACCCCGTCGGCGAGGGCGGCCGCGGCCAGCGCGATGCCCCCGCCCTGGCTGCCGCCGGCCAGCACGATGCGTTCCCGGTCGACGGCCGGGTGGGCGCGGGCGGCGTCCACCGCGCGGACCGCGTCGGTGAACACCCGCCGGTAGTAGTAGTCCTCCGGGCGCTGGATGCCTCGGGTGACCATGCCGGGCGATGAGGACCCGGCGCTGCCGTGCGGGTCACCGGTGGCGCCGGGCTGGAGCGATCCGCCCTGCCCGCGGGTGTCCATCAGCAGGTGGACATAGCCCGCGGCGGGCCAGGTCAGCCACTCGTAGGGGAAGCCGCGCCCGCCGCCGTAGCCGAGGTAGCCGACCACGCAGGGCCGGGGCGTGCGGGCGGCGGCGGGCACCAGCAGCCAGCCCGCCACCGGGTCGCCGTTGTAGCCGGGGAAGCGCACATCGTAGACGCGCACCTCGCTGAGCCGGGCGTCGTGGGGCGTGAACTCGGCCGGGCGGTCGTGGCTGCGGGCCTCGGCGAGCGTCGCGGCCCAGAAGGCGTCGAAGTCCGCGGGTTCCTGCCGGTCCGGCAGGTAGGTGCGCAGTTGGTCGAGCGGCAGGTCGGTCTCGGGCACGGGGCGGTCCTCCTGCGGGGGCGGGTGCGTTGGTCGGAGTACGGCGGACGGGCTACGGCGGGCGGAAGCCGGCGGTCAGGGCCGGGCGGGCGCCCGGTGGGCGCCGTCCAGGGTGAGGCTGTCGGGGGCGGAGACCTCGACCCGGCCGGCGGCATCGAGCCGCACGGACAGCGGGCCGCCCGCCACCCGCAGGCCGGTGACGTGCAGCGGACCGAACGCCCCGGCGGCCGCGGGGTCGACGCGCAGCCGGCCGCCGGGCACGTCCGCGGCCAGTCCGAGGGCGGCCTGCACCAGCAGCACACCGGCGGCCGCCGACCAGGCCTGGGGGCGGCAGGCGGCGGGGTAGGGGGCGGGGGCCTCGTCGTAGGCGCTGCCGTGCCCGCCGTACAGCTCCGGCAGGCGGGCCTCGAAGCCGGCGGAGGCGGCGACCAGGCCCTTGGCGAGCGGCACCGCCTGATCCGGGAAACCGGCCCTGACCAGGCCGTGCACCGCTATCGCCGTGTCGTGCGGCCAGACGGAGCCGACGTGGTAGCCGAGCGGGTTGAAGCCGGCGTTGCGGCTGCTGAGGGTGCGTAGCCCGAAGCCGCAGTCGAGGTCGGGCCCGGCCAGCCGGGCGGCGAGCAGCGCGCTCTCCTCGCGGTCGAGCAGCCCGGTGCCGAGCAGGTGCCCGAAGGCGGAGGTGGCGGAGTCGACCGGGCGCTTGTCGGCGTCGAGGGCGACCGCGGGGTAGCGGCCGAGCGCGTCGGAGACCCAGAAGCTCTCCCGGAAGCGGCGCCGTACGGTGGCGGCCCACTCCTCCCAGCGGTCCGCGCCGGGGCGGTCGAAGGCACGCAGCAGGGCGGCGCCGGCGGTGGCGGCCTCGTAGGCGTACGCCTGGACCTCGCACAGGGCGATGGGGGGTGCGGCGAGCCGGCCGTCGCGCCAGCGGATGGAGTCGCCGGAGTCCTTCCAGCCCTGGTTGGCCAGGCCGCTGCCGGTGCTGTCGACGTACTCCAGCAGGCCGTCGCCGTCGGCGTCGCCGTGGCGGGCCAGCCACTCCAGCCCGGCCTCGGCGTGCGGCAGCAGTGCGGCGACCTCGTGGTCGGGCATGCCCCAGCGCCAGGCGTCGTGCAGCAGCGTGATCCACAGCGGGGTGGCGTCCACGGTTCCGTAGTAGAGGGCGGGCAGCGCGCGGGAGTCGGCCAGCCGCAGCGCCTCGCGGCGCACCTCGTGCAGGATCTTGCCGGGCTGCTCCTCGGTGCGTGGGTCGGTGCGGGTGCCCTGGCGGCGGGCCAGGGTGCGCAGGGTGCCCGCGGCCAGTTCGGTGCCGAGCGGCAGCAGCATGCGGGCGGCCCACAGCGAGTCGCGCCCGAAGAGGGTGAGGAACCAGGGCGACCCGGCGGCCAGGAAGGCGTCGCCGGGGTGGTCCGGGTCGGTGAGCAGCAGCCGCTCCAGGTCGCCGACGGAACGGGCCACCAGGGCGTCCAGCCGCTGGTCGGCGGAGGCGACCGAGGGCCGCGGCCAGTCCACGCTGCCGGCGGCGGGCGCCGGGAAGAGCACGGGCCGCGGGTCCCGCACGGTGCACTCGAGGTCGGCCTGCCAGGAGGTGCCGGGGGCGAGTTCCAGGCGGTAGCGCAGCTCGCCGTCCGCGGGCCGGAGGGCCGGGGCGGCGGCGTGGGTGACGGGGACGGCCGCCTGGGTGGCCAGCTCTGCGGCCGGGCCGGCCAGCGGGTCCTGCGCGGGGCCGGCGGCCGGCAGCGGGCGCAGCACGACGCGCAGGCCGTCCTCGTCGTGCCAGGTCAGGCCGGTGGCCGCGGCGTTCGCGGCTGCCGCGGCGGCCTCGGCGCTGTCAGGTGTGCCGGTGCCGCCGGGAAGGCCGGAACCGCCGCGGCCACCGGGGTCGCGGGGCTCGGAGGGAGCAGGGTGCTCGGGGTGTCCGGAGGGCTCGGCGGGGGCCGCCGCCGCGGGCCGCAGCCGCGGGAAGCGGCCGCTCTTGACGTCGTCCATCCGTGCCAGGTCGGTGCCCGCGGCCACCACCATGGTCAGCGAGACATGCAGCGCACCGGAGTTCGTGACCCGCAGCGTCTCCCGCAACCGGCCGGGCGTCAAGCGCCGGACCCGGTGGAGTGTGACGGCCGGGTCGGCCGTGCTCTCGCCGACGCCGCGCAGCACCGCGCGGTAGGCGGTCTCGTCGGCCGCCCGCAGGGTGTGCCCGACCGGCGCCAGCAGCACCGGCACGGCGCCCGAGCCCGCGCCCCCGCCCGCGCCCTCACCTGAGTCCTCGCCTGCGCCGCCGGTGCCGCCCGCGCCTTCGGCGCCGCCGGTCTCGAAGCGCACCTCCAGCCGGGACAGCGCGCGCCGGTCGCCGTGGAAGAAGCCGTCCGCCCCGCCCGCCAGGTCACCGCTGCGCCGGGACAGCGCCAGGCTCGGCGCGTACACGGTCGTGCAGGCGTCGTGCAGGAACGGCTGGAGCCCTTCCGCTGGGTCTGCGGAGGCGGGGGTGTCGGCGCCGGTGCGCCCCTGGACAGCCATGTTCACGGTGCGGTGCCTCTCGTCGTGGCGACGGTGGGGTCAAGAGGGTCGATGCGTGGTCCGCATCTTCGGATCGAACCCTTGGATCGAACCTTTGGATCGATCAAATCGCACCTTACCCCTTGCCAACCAGCACCAGAAGGGGATTTTATCGTTCCACCAAACGCAGCGACGCGTGGACAACGCGCTGCCGCGGAAGCTCGGACGATGAGGGAGGCCGTAGGTGGCGCGTGGCAAAGCCGCAGGTGGCGGTGGGGGCAAGCCGGTGACGCTGGCCATGGTGGCGCAGCGGGCCGGGGTGTCGGCGCAGACCGTTTCCAATGCGCTCAACTCCCCCGACCTGCTCGCGGGCGAGACCCTTGAGCGGGTCCGCCGGGCCATCGCGGACCTGGACTACCGGCCGAGCCAGGCCGCCCGCTCGCTGCGCACCCGCTCCAGCCGGCTGATCGGCTACGGCGTCGCGCCGACCCCGCCGAGCATCTCCACCTCCGTGCTCGACCGCTTCCTGCACGCGCTGTCCGACTCCGCGGACTCCGCCGGCTACCGGGTGCTGCTCTTCGCCGCACCGGTCGGCGCCGACGACGAGCAGGAGCGCTACGACCAACTGCTGCGCGACCACTCGGTGGACGCGTTCGTGCTCAGCAACACCTACCGCGGCGACCGGCGCCCGGCGTGGCTGGCCAGGCGGGAGATCCCGTTCGTGGCCTTCGGCCGGTCCTGGTCGGCCCGCGACATCGGCGACTGGGTCGACGTCGACGGCGCGCACGGCACCGCCGAGGCGGTGGACCACCTGGTCGCGGCCGGCCACCGCCGGATCGGGCTGCTCGGCTGGCCGCGCGGCTCCGGCTCCGGCGACGACCGGGCGCGCGGCTGGCGCGAGGCCATGGAGCGGCACGGGCTGCCGGTGCGCGGCCTGCGGCAGGCCGCCGAGGACGACGCGACGGCGGCCCAGCAGGCCGTGGCGCCGCTGCTGGACGGCGGCAACGCCGTCACCGCCGTGGTCGCGGTCAGCGACACCCTCGCGCTGGGCGTCTACCGGGCGCTGCGCGAGCGCGGCCGCACGCCCGGCACCGACGTGGCGGTGGTCGGCTTCGACGACTCGCCGGCGGCCGCGCTGCTCTCGCCCAGCCTGAGCAGCCTGCACCAGCCGCTGGAGGAGGTCGGCCGGGCCTGTACCCGGCTGCTGGTCCACCGGATCGAGCACCCGAAGGCCGAGCCGCAGCGGCTGCTGCTCCCCCCGGAGCTGGTGGTCCGGGAGAGCTCCGCCCCGCACCCCGGGCCACCCGCCCACCCGCACCCGGCCTGACCGGCACCGCCCCCACCCCGCCTGACCGGCCCCCGTCTTCCGCACCCGCCCGCCGCTATCGGCACCTCCCCTTCGGAGTGATGATGAACGTACGCAGAGCCGCCCCCGTCGCCTTGTGCGGCGCCCTCCTGCTGGCCGGTTGCTCGTCGAATTTCGGCAGCGACTCCAGCAGCAAGCAGGACAGCGGGGGCAAGCAGCACCTCACCGTGATGATCGGCTCGTCCGGCGACGCCGAGACCAACGCCGTGAAGGCCGCGGCCGCCGCGTGGGCGAAGCAGACCGGCAACACCGTCACGGTCACCGCGGCCCAGAACCTCGACCAGCAGCTCGGCCAGGCGCTGGCGGGCGGCAAGCCGCCGGACGTCTTCTACGTCGGCTCCAGCACCTTCGCCAACTACGCGAAGGGCAACTCGCTGTACGCGTACGGCGACCAGCTGTCGTACCAGGACGACTTCTCCGACTCGCTGCGCAAGTCCTTCTCCTACGGCGGCAAGTTCGTCTGCGCGCCCAAGGACACCTCCACGCTGGCCCTCGCGGTCAACACCAGGATGTGGAAGGCGGCCGGCCTGACCGCGGCGGACTACCCCACCACCTGGGACCAGTTGGAGAAGGTCGCCAAGAAGCTCACCACCGCCAAGACGACCGGCCTGGTGGTCGACGCCTCCTACAACGAACTGGGCGTCTTCATGAAGCAGGCCGGGGGCTGGATCACCAACGCCGGGCAGACCGAGGTGACCGCGGACAGCGCCGCGAACGTGCAGGCGCTGACCTACGTCAAGAAGCTGCTGAAGGAGGGTGCGCTGAAGTTCCCCAAGCAGGTCGACACCGGCTGGGGCGGTGAGGCGCTGGGCACCCAGAAGGCCGCGATGACCATCGAGGGCAACTGGCTCACCGGCGCGATGAGTTCGGACTACCCGTCGGTCGACTACAAGGTGCTGTCGCTGCCCGAGGGGCCGGCGGGCAAGGGCACCCTGTCGTTCAGCACCTGCTGGGGCATCGCCAACAAGAGCGCCCACCACGCCGCGGCGGTCTCGCTGGTGAAGGCGTTCACCGCGGTGCCGCAGGAGCTGACCTTCGCCGGCGCCTACGGTGTGCTGCCCTCCCGGACCAGCGCGCTCGCCTCCTACAGCGCGAAGTACCCGGCCGACAAGGCGTTCGCCGACGGCGCCTCCTACGGGCAGGGGCCGGTGACGATCCCCGGGTTCACCAAGGTGCTGACGCAGTTCGACACCGATCTGAGCGGGCTGGCGAGCGCCGACCCGAAGACGATCCTGGCGAGCTTGCAGAAGAACGGCGCGGCGGCGCTGAAGTCGGCCGGCTGACGCGGGCGGCGAACGGTTCGTGGGACCGGTGGCACCCGGCCAGCGGGCAGCGGGAAAGGGCAGGAACATGCGCAAGGAGCAGCAGGGCGGCGCCGCGGCCGTCGCACTGCCCGCGGCCGGCCGGACGGGGACGGCCGGACCGGGCGGACCGGACCGCGGGAACGGACCCGGCGGGCCGGGCGGGAGCGGCGGACCGCACGGGGCCGGCCGGCGGAGGAAAGCGGCGGGGCCGACCCGCGGCAGCCTCGCCGCCCGCCACCACGGCCGCTGGGGCTGGCTGTTCGTCAGCCCGATGGTGATCGTGCTCGGCCTGTTCCTGCTGCTGCCGATCCTGATGGCGCTGTGGGTCAGCCTGCTGCACTGGGACGGCCAGTCCGACCCGTTCAGCTCGGCCGCCGACTTCGTCGGGGTGCGCAACTACACCGACCTGTTCGGCAGCAGCGGCGGGCTGACCCACCAGCTGTTCATGATCTCGCTGCGCAACAACCTCTACTACGTACTGCTGGTGGTGCCGCTCCAGACCGTGCTGGCCCTGGGCCTGGCGCTGGCGGTCAACAGCCGCCGGCTGAAGCGCAAGGGGCCGCTGCGCACCGCGTTCTTCTTCCCGTCCGTCACCAGCTCCATCGCGATCTCCACGGTGTTCCTCTTCCTCTTCCAGGGCAGCGGCGCGGTCAACGCGCTGCTGAAGTGGGTGGGCATCACCGGACCGAAGTGGTTCACCGACGCGCACGGCCTGGTCTGGTCGGTGCTGGGGGCGGTCGGCCTGGTCGACCCGGACCAGCCGGTGCACGCGCTGGCCGCGCACGGCCTGTTCGGGCTGTCGTGGTGGGACTGGCTGGCCGGGCCGTCCATCGCGATGTGCACGATCATCGTGCTGGCGATCTGGACCACCTCGGGCACCTTCATGCTGATGTTCCTCGCCGCGCTCCAGGACGTGCCGGCCGAACTGGAGGAGCAGTCCCGGGTGGACGGCGCCACCCGCTGGCAGTCGCTGCGCCACGTCACCCTGCCCGCGCTGCGCCCGGTGATCTTCCTGGTGCTCACCCTCGGGCTGATCGGCACCTGGCAGGTCTTCGACGCGGTGTACGTGATGAGCCAGGGCGCCCCCGGCAACACCACCCTCACCCCCGCCTACCTGTCGTACACCTCCGGCTTCCAGGACAGCGACTACGGCCACGCGGCCGCGATCGCGTTCGTCCTGCTGGCGATCATCATGCTGATGACGCTGGTGCAGCGGGTGCTGCTGCGGGAGCGCGGCGAGCACCCCGGCCGCGGCCGCCGACTCCTCGGGAGGAACCGATGAGCGTCATCCACAGGAATCCCGCGCGCAGCCGGCGCCCCTCGCTGGGCACCGTCCTGATCCTGGCCGTGTCCACCCTGCTGGGCCTGGTCTACGTCCTGCCGTTCGTGATCCAGCTGGTCACGTCCTTCAAGACCGACCCGGACGCGGCGGCGCACCCGCTGTCGCTGCTGCCGAACCCCTTCACGCTGGAGTCCTACCGGCGGCTGTTCGGGGGCAGCGGGGGCGAGTCGATCCCGTTCACGCGCTGGCTGGGCAACTCGGTCCTGGTCACCGTCCTGATCACCGGCGGCCGGGTGTTCTTCGACTCCCTCGCCGGATACGCCCTGGCCCGGCTGGACTTCCGCGGCCGCAACCTGCTCTTCAACGGCCTGCTGACGGTCATGTCGGTGCCCGGCGTGGTGCTGCTCATCCCGAAGTTCCTGGTGCTCAACCAGCTGGGCATGTTCGACACCTACGCCGGCATGGTGATCCCGCTGCTGGTGGACGCCGCCGGGGTGTTCATCATGCGGCAGTTCTTCCTGTCCGTGCCGAAGGAGGTGGAGGAGGCCGCGCGGATGGACGGCGCCGGGATCTTCCGCACCTACTGGTCGGTGGTGCTGCCGATGGCCCGCCCGGCGCTGATCACGCTGACCATCCTGTCGTTCCAGTCGTCCTGGAACGAGTTCACCCACTTCCTGGTGGCCACCCAGTCCCCGCAGTACGAGACCCTGACCACGGGCCTGGCCCGCTTCGTCTCCGGCAGCCTCAGCGCGGGCACGCAGTACCCGCTCAAGCTCACCGCGGCGCTGCTGGCGACCATCCCGGTGGCCGTGCTCTTCTTCGTCTTCCAGCGCCACTTCGTGCGCGGCGCCAACTCCGGCTCCGTCAAGGGCTGACCGCCCGGCTCCCCGGCCGTCCGATCACCGGCCGCCCGATCCCCCGGCCGCCCGGTCAGCGCGGGAGGATGCCGGCGGCGGCGGCCGCGGTCAGCCAGGCGGGGTACTCCGCCAGGAGGCGGTCGTAGAGGTCGGCGTCGGAGATCTCCTTCGGCGCCGCGCCGACCGGGAAGAAGCCGGCGTTGTCGACGGCGCGGCGGGCGGGCACCGGGAGGTCGTCGAGCCTGCGCAGGAAGCGGAACTCGTCGTCGCCGAAGCCCACGAACTGCCAGAAGACCGGGAGTTCCGCGGCCGCGCACAGCACGCGTTCCGCCGCCGCGCGCGAGGTCGGCGACCCGTCGGTCTGGAACACCACGAACGCCGGGTCCTTCGCCCCGGACGCCTGGTAGTGCGCGATGACCTCCTCCATGGCGAGGTGGTAGTTGGTGCGCCCCATGTGGCCCATCGCGTCGTGCAGCGTGCCGATCCGGTCGCGGTAGGAGTCGAGGCCGATCTCGGCGGTGCCGTCGATCCCGGTGGAGAAGAAGACCACCGGCACCACGCCGTCGTCGTCGAGGTTCGCCGCCAGCGCCAGGGTCTGCTCCGCCAGGTGCTGCACGGAACCGTCGCGGTAGTACGGGCGCATGCTGCCGGACCGGTCCAGCACCAGGTAGACGGCGGCCCGGCGGCCGTCCACGCGGTGCTTGGCCAGCGAGACCGCGGCCTGCTTGTAGAGGCTGACCAGGCCGGGCGCCCGGTCGGCGACCTTCCGCAGGCTGATCGCGGCGCCGGAACCCGCCGGCTCGGCACCCGCGGTGCCGGAAGCGGTCCCGGATTCCGCGGTGCCGGATTCCGCGGCGGCCGTCCCCTCGGGCCCGGCCGCCCCCTTGCGGAAGCCGATGCGCAGACGTTTGCGGTAGTCGATGGCCATGTGCCGTGATTCTGCTCCAACCGGCCCGGCACCGCCCGCCGTTCGTACGAAGATCCCACGTGCTCCCGCGCCGCGCCGCCACAGCCGCCGCACCGGCCGCGCCCGCCCCGCCCGTCACCGGCGGGGCGGCGCGGGTCCGCCGGCTACTTCGGGGCCGAGAGCCCCGCGGGGAAGGCACCGCTCTGGGCGGCGGCACGGGTCAGGCGCGAGGCGATCTCGGTCAGGCGCGCCGTACCCGCCTCGCCGAGGTGGCGGTAGGGGTCGGCGGCCAGCCGGTCGGTGGTGTCCTCGATCTCCTGGCGCAGCGCGGTGCCCGCCGGGGTGAGGGCGCCGTCCGCGTCGAGCAGCCCGCGCTCGCGCAGCCGCTCGCACCCGGCGTCCCACTCCTCCTGGCTCCAGCCGCGGGTGGCGCGGGCGAACTCCGGAGCGGAGCCCGTGCCGGTCGCGGTGTGGGTGATCAGCGCTTCCAGGCCGTCGAGTCCGGCCGCGGCCAGCGCGGTGACGTGGCCGTCCCCGCGGTGCTCGCGCAGCAGGCCGCCGCAGTGCCAGAGCGCCGCCTGCGGCGACTTCGGTATGTCGAGGTCGGCATGGGCGCCGTACAGCGGTCGGCCGGGCACCGCGCACGCCTCGACGGCGGTGGTCGCCAGCGCTGCGGCCTCGGCCACCTCGGGGTCGTCGGCGGCGTCCGCGCCGAGCACCCGGGTCAGCGCCGCCTCCACCGCGCGCAGCCGCGCGTCGAGTACGGCCTCGGGTGCGGCGGCCTGCCACGCCCGCGGGATGAACCGCGCGATCAGCGCGGGGTTGAAGTTGTAGAAGGCGGCTGCCACGGTGCCGGGGCCCACGGCGCCCATGGCCGCCGCGCGGCTGGCGAAGTAGCCCATGCCGCCGGGTTCCAGACCGATCGCGGTGTACTCCCGCTCGGCCTCGGGCGCGAAGTAGATCAGCGAGTGCAGCGGGTTGAGCGCGTTGTGGCACTGCCGGGTGGCCTCGAGTGTCATGCCGCCATCGTAGGGGCGGCAGACCGGAAATCTACCAGTGAGTACAACCGCGGCCGCGGCCCAACTCATGATCTTCGAAAGGAAGTTGGCCGAGCGCGCCGGTCGGGGGCCGGGCACCGGCCCCGCGCCTCACCCCGCGACCAGCGCCGCCACCGCGTCCACGACCACCTTGCGGCGCCGCTCCGCGCCCTCGCCGGCCAGCCGCGCGTCGAACTCCGGGGTGTTGGCGCTCCAGAAGCCCGAGAGGTGCAGGATCAGGCCGAGCAGTTCCTCCGCGCTGAACCGGGTGGGCAGCAGGCCGCCGCGCTGCGCCGCCGCGACCGCCTCGATCTTCGCCGCGTTGCTCTCCAGCAGCACCGGGATCAGGGTGCCGCTGCCGGCCCGCTCCAGCCGGTACCAGGTCGCGAGGCGCTGCACCCACGGCCGCCGCTCGTAGGAGTCGAAGAGCCGGCCGGCGTACTCGGGCAGGTCGGCCGCGTCGATCGGCACGGCGTCGACGGTCTCGCGGCACATGGCGTCGAAGACCGCGTCGAACAGGCCGTCCTTGCTGCCGAAGTAGTGGTAGATCTGCGCCTTGTTGCTCTGCGCCGCGGCGGCGATCCGGTCCACCCGGGCGCCCGCGATGCCGTAGGCGGCGAACTCCTCGGTCGCCGCGCGCAGCAGCCGGCGCCGTGTCGCCTCCGCGTCCCTGTTCATGGCACCCAGCCTATCTACTAACCGGATAGTTGACAAAGGTCCCGGCGAGGAGTCTCATGGAGTTACTAATCAACCGGTTAGTCAGTAGCCCTCTCCCGAGCGGAGCCCCGCCATGACCTCCCCGTCGACCCCGTCCTCCCCGTCCGCTCCGTCCCCCTCTTCCTCGCCGTCCGCCGCGGCCCCGGAACCCGCCGCGCTCCCCGAGTCCGCCGTCTTCCTGGTCAGCGGAGCGTCCCGCGGCCTCGGCCGCGAGATCGTACGGGCCGCCGCCGAGGCCGGCCACCGCGTGGTGGCCGGCGTCCGCTCCCCCGACGCCCTGGCCGACCTCACCGAGCACTACGGCGACCGCTTCGCCGCCGTCCCGCTGGACGTGACCGACGACGCTCAGGTCCGGGCCGCCGTCCGCACCGCCGTCGACCGCTTCGGGCGGCTCGACGTGCTGGTCAACAACGCCGGGTACGCCAACGTCGCCGCCGCCGAGGACACCGCCTTCGACGACTTCCGCGCCCAGATCGACACCAATCTGCTCGGCGTGGTCCGGCTCACCCAGGCCGCGCTGCCGGTGCTGCGCGAGCAGCGCTCCGGACACATCGTGCAGGTCTCGTCCGTCGGCGGCCGGCTGGCCACCCCGGGCCTGGCCGCCTACCAGTCCGCGAAGTGGGCCGTCGGCGGCTTCTCCTCGGTGCTCGCGGCCGAGGTGGCCCCGCTCGGCATCAAGGTCACCGTGCTCGAACCCGGCGGCATGTCCACGGACTGGGCCGGCTCCTCGATGCGGATCGCCCCGGTCCGGCCGGAGTACCGGGCGACCGTCGGCGTCATGGCCGAGCGGCACGGCTCCGGCGCCGTGACCAGCGCCAGCGACCCCGCCAAGGTCGCCCGCCTGCTGCTGGAGGTCGTGGCGATGCCCGAACCGCCGCTGCGGCTGCTGGTCGGCACCGACGCGTTCCGCTACGCCACCGCCGCCGGCCGCGCCCTGCTCGCCTCCGACGAGGAGCACCGCGAGCTGAGCGAGTCCACCGCGGCGGACGGCGCCACCGCGGCCGAACTCGACCCGCTGGGCCACGGGCCGCAGCACGCCTGAGGCCGCGCCGCGGTACGAAGGACGGGCCGGCGTGACGGACGGGCCGGCAGACGGACGGGCCGTCAGATGCGCAGCCGGTACGGCAGCATGCACACGACGACGTCGGTCCGCGCCCGAAGCACCGTGGCCAGCAGGATGCCGCGCTGGTTCTGGAGGATCTTGTAGCGGCGGTGCCGCGGCTCGACCTCGGGGATGAGCACCGCGACCTGCTGCCCGTCCGCGGCGAGCCGCTTGACGTAGCCGACCACGGGCTCGACCAGGGAGCGGTGCGGGCTGTCCACGATGTCCAGGCGCACCCCGGGCTCCCACTGCTCCCACGCCCGGCGCAGCGCGTCGGCCCGCTCCGGGTCGGCGTGCACCGCGAGCGCGACCACCTCGTCGCCGAGCGAGAGGGCGGCGGTCAGCGCGTACCGGGCCACTTCGCTGACCTCGCCGACCGGCACCACCACCAGCCCGGGGCCGCCGCGCGCCGGGGGCGCGGGCACCTGGCCGAGGCGGAGTTCGGCGCGCACCTCGTCGTAGTAGCGCTCCACCCGGCTGAACATCAGCATCAGCAACGGCACCACGAGCACCACCACCCAGGCGCCCTCCAGGAACTTGGTGCTGAGCAGCACCACACCGGCCACCGTGGTGAGCGCCGCGCCCAGGCCGTTGACCCACACGTGGCCCAGCCAGCCGGGGGGCCGCGTGTACCGCCAGTGCCGGACCAGGCCGATCTGGCTGACGGAGAAGCCGATGAAGACGCCGATCGCGTAGAGCGGCAGCAGCCGGTGGGTGTCGGCGCCGACCGCGATGAGCAGCAGCGCGGCGAGGAGGGCGAGCGCGACCACGCCGTAGCGGTAGACCGGGCGTTCGGCGCGCAGCCCGAAGATGTGCGGCAGCCGGTTGTCGCGTGCCAGCAGGCTCATGAGCACCGGCAGGCCGCCGAAGCTGGTGTTGGCGGCGAGTCCGAGCACCAGGGTGACCACGAGGTTGGTGGCGGTGTAGGGCCAGCCGGTGCCGTACGCGCCGGCGGTGAGCTGCGCGAGTACGGTCACGCCGCCGCGCGGCACCACGTGGTCGCGGTGGATCAGCACGGACAGGCCCACCAGCATCAGGCCGAGCAGTCCGCCGAGCATCAGCTCGGTGCGCTGGGCCCGCCGTACCCGCGGCGCGCGGAAGGCCGGCACGCCGTTGGCGATGGCCTCGACACCGGTCAGCGCGGCGCAGCCGGCCGAGAACGCCTTGAGCACCAGCAGGACGCCGAGGGTCTCGGTGACGTGCACGTGTTCGCGGCTGCCGACCGAGGCCGCGGGGTGGCCGCGGACCAGGCCGACCGCCACGACGCCGAGGATGCCGAGCACGAACAGCACGGTCGGCAGCATCAGCACCCGGGCGCTCTCGGCGACCCCGCGCAGGTTGACTGCGGTGAGCAGCAGCAGGCCGAGCAGGCACACCTCCAGCAGGTGGGAGTGGAGCGCGGGGTAGGCGGAGGCGAGCGCGGCGGCGCCGGCGGCCAGGCTCACCGAGACGGTCAGCACGTAGTCGACGACCAGGCTCGCCGCGGCCAGCAGGCTGGTGCGCGGCCCGAGGTCCCGCTTGGCGACCGCGTAGGCGCCGCCGCCGTCGGGGTGCGCCGCGATCACCTGGCCGTAGGAGACCACCAGCACCGCGAGCAGCGCGGTGATCGCCAGGGCGATCGGGGTGGTGGCGGCGATCGCCCCGGTGCCGGCGGTGACCAGCACCAGCACGATCGCCTCGGGCCCGTACGCGACCGAGCTGAGGGCATCGAGCGAGAGCGCGGCGAGCCCGCCGACGCTGGTCAGCCGGTCCTTCTCGGTCGCACGGTGCCCCTCCCCGGGCCGCAGCGGAACCCTGGGCCGCAGGTGGCGGCGGGCCAGCCCGTACATCATGAGCACCTCACGGTGGGCGTTTTGGTCGCTTTGCCCGTTCAGTGTGGCCGCCGGGCCCGCCCGGGCGCCCCGGGACGCGCGGGGCGCCGCCGCGTACCGGCCGGCGCCACGTCCGCCGGCCGGTGGCCGGAAGGCGTTGTGGGAAGTGGACAGGCCGGTACGGACCGGGGGTTAATCGAAAGAGCACAGCAGTTCGTGACGGCGCGTCGGGGTGGGAGGCGTGTGATGACCGGCCTCAGCAAGGGGATCGAGCGGGTCGAGGTGCGGTTGCGGTGGGACCCGAGCCCGCCGGGTGTCCCGCAGAGCGACCTGGACGTGATCGCGGCGGCCTTCCAGGTCGGCGCGGAGCACGGCGAGCCGGCCTACCTGGTGCACTTCGACAGCCGGGCGCCCGACGGCACCATGTGGCTCAACCGCGACAGCAAGGACGGCAAGGGCCTCGGCTTCGACGAGGTGATGACCCTGGAGCTGGACCGGCTCGGCGCGCAGTACCGCAGGGTCGTGGTCGGCGCGATGATCCAGCAGCGCTACGGGCGGCTGGAGTTCGGCATGGTGGACGACCCCGGCTACCAGATCGTCAGCGGCTGGACGGTGCTCGCCGAGGGCGACCTCGACCACCTGGGCACCGCCACGGCCGCGACCTTCGCGGAGTTCACCCGCGCCGAGTCCGGCGCGTGGAGCTTCCACCCGCTGCTGTGCGGCTACGCCGCCGACCCGGACACCTTCGGCCACCTGATGGGCCGCCCGCCGGCCTGACCGCCCGTCACCGCCCCTCGCCACCCACGCCTCCGCGCCTCACCCGCGCGTCGCGATGTCCATACAAGCCGTACATACGACCGTAGATACGTATGCCTGTACGGATGTATGCGCACAGTCGCGATCCCCGGCGCCACCCGCGCCGACGTGGCCTTTTGCCTTCCCGCGGCACCGAACTGCCCGGCGCCGCTCACCCGTACGGCCCCACGGGAGTGACCGTGATGCCCCGCGCGTCCAGCGCCGGAGCGCCGCATCGCTCTGGTCAAATGGCGCATATGGGGCACAAGGGAAGCAAAGCCACACCCATGGAGGCAGTCATGCGGGACGCCGGGCACAGCGCGCGGGGGCGAAACGGCGTACGGAAGTCGGCACTGGCGATCGGATGCACGGCGGTCGCGCTCGCGGGAGTCCTGGCCGCGCCCGCCGGGCCGGCCGACGCGATCGGCGGCGCGCCGCACGTGCGCGGCGCGCTGCTGCACCCCGAGCGGGACTGGATGGGCTCGTCGATCGCCGCCCACGAGGGCCGTGTCGGGACCGCCCCGGTCGCCGCGAGCACCACGGGCACCCGCACCCCCGGGTTCGACGTCAGCAACTGGCAGGGCACCGTCGACTGGCCGGCCCAGTACCGCAAGGGCGCCCGGTTCGCGTACATCAAGGCCACCGAGGGCACCACGTACAAGGACCCGAAGTTCAACGCGAACTACACCGACTCCTACTACGCGGGCTTCATCCGGGGCGCCTACCACTTCGCCCGCCCGGACAACTCCGGCGGCAAGGCGCAGGCGGACTACTTCGTCGCGCACGGCGGCGGCTGGTCCAAGGACGGCAAGACGCTGCCGCCCGCGCTGGACATCGAGTACCCCTCCGGCGCCGCCTGCTACGGCCTGAGCAAGAGCGCGATGGTCAGCTGGATCAAGGCGTTCGTCGACGAGGTGCACGCGAAGACCACCCGCTGGGCGACGATCTACTCCACCACCGACTGGTGGACCCGCTGCACCGGCAACACCCCGGTCTTCGCCGCCAACGACCCGCTGTTCGTGGCGCGCTACGCCTCCAGCGCGGGCAAGCTGCCGGCCGGCTGGCCGTTCTACAGCTTCTGGCAGCACGCCGACTCCGGCACCTTCCCCGGCGACCAGGACTACTTCAACGGCCCGCTCAGCGGTCTGCGCAACCTCGCCAACAACACCTGAGGTCCACCGAACGTATCCGGGCCCGGGGTGGCCCGACACCGCTGTCAGGATGGGCGGTTCACCCGGGTCCGACCGCATTCGACCGGGCGCCGATCGTCGGTTTTCGGTAAAGCGGCACCGCTGAGCGCCCATACGCTATTCCCACAACGCTCACGTGGCGTGCACACTACACCGCGGGTGTGGGTCGTGAACGAGCGTGCGGTACAGGGCCCGTGCCCGCCGTTCCCTGCTCACGGACCATCACGTTGGAGTCGTCATCACCCACATACACGCACCCCGCAGCGGCAGAGGCCGCGCCGGAGTGGTCGCGGCCGCCTCACTGGCCCTGCTCTCCGGTTCGCTGCTGATGGCCGCGCCCTCGCAGGCGTCGACCCCGGCCGCCTCCGCCAAGACCATCACCGGCTCGCACCCGGCGTGGGCCACCGCGTCGGCCGACGCCGGCGCGGTCCCGGCCGCCACCGAGATCACCGGCACCGTGTACCTCGCCGGCCAGGACCCGGCCGGGCTCACCGCGTACGCGACGGCCGTCTCGGACCCGGCCAGCGCGAGCTACGGCAAGTTCCTCACCGCCGCGCAGTACCAGGCCCGGTTCGGCGCTACCAAGGCGCAGATCGCCGCCGTGCAGAAGTGGGCGGAGGACGCCGGCCTGAAGGTGGTGGGCACCACCTCGCACGCGATCACCGTCAAGGGCACCAACGCCGCCCTCACCAAGGCGTTCGGCACCGGCGAGCGCCAGTACAAGGTGTCGGGCGAGCTGCGGCACGCGCCGGCGAAGGACGTGAAGGTCCCGGCCTCGGTCTCCAGCGCGGTCCTCGGCGTCAGCGGCCTGGCCTCGACCGGCAGCAACGTGGCGCAGCCGGACTCGCACAAGGTCACCGCGGACACCGCGACCGCCAAGAGCACCAAGAGCACCGCGGCCGGCAAGGGCGACACCACCCTGCCCACCACGGCGACCTGCTCCGCGTACTGGGGCGAGAAGACCGCCAAGGGCGCGCCGGCCGGCTACACGAACAAGGACGTGCCGTTCGACCAGTGCTCGCTGTACCCCTCGCAGATCCGCAAGGCGTACGGCATCACCGCCACCGGGCTGACCGGCAAGGGCGCCACGGTCGCGATCGTCGACGCCTACGGCAGCTCCACCATGGAGGCGGACGCCGACCAGTACGCCACCAACCACGGTGACAAGGCGTTCAAGAAGGGCCAGTACACGGAGTACGTCGACTCCTCGCAGTGGACGAACCAGGACCTGTGCGGCGGCCCCGACGGCTGGGCGCCGGAGGAGGCGCTGGACGTCGAGATGGCGCACGGCCTCGCGCCCGACGCCAACGTGGTCTACGTCGGCGCCAACTCCTGCACCGACGACGACCTGCTGGCCGCGATCACCAAGATCGTCGACCACCACCTCGCCGATGTCGTCTCCAACTCGTGGGGCGAGATCATGCACACCACGGACGACGCGGACGTGACCGCGACGGAGATCGCGGCGTACGAGCAGGTCTTCCAGCAGGCCGCGATCGAGGGCATCGGCATCGGCTTCTCGGCCGGCGACTGCGGTGACAGCAGCCCGCTGGCGGCGGCCACCGGCGCCAACTGCCAGACCGACACCTCGCGCGCCCAGGCCAACTGGCCCGACTCCGACCCGTGGGTGACCTCGGTCGGCGGCACCGCGCTGGCGCTTTCGGACAAGAGCGGCAAGTACGGCTTCGAGACCGACATGGGCACCACCCGCTCCTCGCTGTCGGCCGACGGCAAGAGCTGGACCCCGGCCGCGGCTTCGGCGCCGTTCTACTTCGGCGGTGGCGGCGGCACCAGCGAGGACTTCGCGCAGCCCGGCTACCAGCGCGGCGTCGTCCCGAGCACCCTGTCGCACACCCTGATGACCGGTCAGAAGACCAGCCAGGCCAAGCGGGTGACCCCGGACATCTCGATGGTCGGCGACCTGTACACCTCGGTGCTGGTCGGCATCTCCGACGGCGCGGACTACAGCGAGGGCGGCTACGGCGGCACCAGCGTCTCGTCCCCGGAGTTCGCTGCGGTGCAGGCCGACGCGATCCAGGGCGCGCACCACGCGATCGGCTTCGCCAACCCGGCGATCTACGCCCGCTCGCACCTGACCACCGACGTGGTCGACAAGCAGGCCCAGCACAGCAGCACCCCGCTGAGCAGCGTCTACGACGCCGGTGTGGTCAACGGCAACCTGATCGTCCGGCTGATCGGCTTCGGCCAGGACACCTCGCTCAACGCGGTGCACGGCTTCGACGACGCCACCGGCGTCGGCTCGCCGAACGCCACCTACCTCCGGTCGTTCCGCTTCTGACG
>NZ_JBYIRM010000032.1:0-99314 GCF_057708105.1 Actinacidiphila sp. bgisy144
GCCCGGGCCCATCGGATACCGGATGCCCAAACCGCTGACGACGCCGGCCAGTTGCCCGGCCGCGTCCTTGTGCGCCACCAGCTCGCCCAGCACCTCGCGGACCGGGTCCATGGCGTCGTCGCCCAGGTAGAGCATCGACGCCGCCTGCGCGTTGCGCACCAGCGCCGCGCCGACCGGGTGGCGTTCGGCGTGGTACGTCTCCAGCAGCCCGTCCGGGGCCCGCCCGGCCAGCACCAGCGCCAGCTTCCAGCCGAGGTTCGCCGCGTCCTGGAGACCGGCGCTCAGCCCCCACGCGGCCAGCGGCGGCATCGCGTGCGCGGCGTCGCCGGCCAGCAGCACCCGGCCCTGCCGGTACCGGTCGGCGAGCCCGGCCGCATTGCCGCAGGCCCACAGCCACAGCGGCCGCGCGCCGTGGATCGACTCGCCGGTCAGCCGCTGCCACGCGTCGGCGACCCGCTCGAAGGTCAGGGTGCCGGGGTCGGGGTCGGGCGGCAGGGTCCGGTCATGGACCACGACGCGGTAGCGGCCCTCGCCCAGCGGCGTGCACACCACCATGTTCCCGCCCGGCAGCCGCTCGCCGATCGGCCGCGGGCGCAGCGTGACGCCGCTGATCTCCGCGGTGTACATGCCCCGTGTCGCCGCCCGCCCGGTCACGGTGATGCCCGCCGCCGCACGGACCGCGCTGTGCGGGCCGTCGCAGCCGACCACGTAGGCGGCGGCCGCCTCGCCGGGGCCGTCCGGCCCCGCGAACGACACGGTCACGCCGTCGGCCGTCTCGCGCAGCCCGGTCACCTCGTGGCCGCGCCGCACCGGGACGCCGAGTTCGGCGAGCCGGCCCTCCAGCATTTCCTCGGTGCGGGCCTGCGAAAGGCCCAGCACCCCGCTGTGGTCCTCGTCGAGAATGCCGAGGTCGAAACGCACCCCGCCGAAGTGCCCCATCGGGCCCCAGCGGAAGGGCGCCAGCCGGGACAGCAGGCCGCGCTGCGCCAGGGATTCCGCGGCCCGCCGGTTGAAACCGAGCGCGCGGGATTCCCCGGACCGGGCGGAGAGCTTTTCGTAGACGGCCACCTCCACGCCGCCCAGACGGAGTTCGCCCGCCAGTAACAGGCCGACCGGGCCGGCCCCGACAATGATCACGCCAGTTTCCACAAGGGCCCTCCAACATAGGGCGGGTGGTGAATCATCGGCTCAGAATTGCATGCCGCCGGGCGCGCTCGCAATGAGAAGAGGCGGTGCGCGAAAACGCCGGCGGAGCCTTGCGAAAAAGCGGCGGATACACCGCGTGCGAAAAGGCGTTCAACCGCGGAATTTCCGCGGTTGACGCCTCGTCGCGGCACTTCGTGAAAGCCGGTGTCAGCTTTCGGCGGGCGGCGCCGGTGCCGGATTGGCCGCGCAGGTCGCGTCGGCGCCCGGGCCGGCCGCCGGGCGGCTGCCGTCCTTGAAGAAGGCGCTGACGTACGCGTTCATACAGGCGTTGGCGTTGCGGGACATGGACGTCTCGTGTTCGAAGCCGCCGTGCTCCACCACCAGCCGGGAGTCGGGGAACTCGCGCTGCATCCGCAGGGCGCCCGACAGCGGGGAGCTGCCGACGTCGTCGCCCTGGAGCAGCAGCACGTCCGCGCCGCTGCCGATCCGCTGCGGTGTCGCGGCCGGCACCGGCCAGAAGGCGCAGGGCGCGTTGTACCAGGCGTCGGACCAGGTCATCATGTGGTCGCCGGCGGCGTACCGCGCCGCGTAGTCCTGCTGCCAGCGCTTCCAGTCGTGCGGCCAGGGCGTGTCGACGCACTGCACCGCGCTGTACATGGCCTGCTTGTTCTGCGTCGGGGTGCCCGGCACGCCGAAGCCCGCCTGGAGCCCGGCCGGGTCCGCGCGCAGCACCCAGTCGGCGAGCGCCTTGGCGTTCGCGGCCCAGGAGGAGCGGCGGTAGAGGCTGACGAGGAAGATGTCGGAGTACTCCGACGGGCCGATCTGCCCGCTGATCGGTGCTCGGCGCACCGCGTCCATGCCCTGGTAGTAGCGGGCCTCGACGGCGGCCTCGGTGCTGCCCAGGTGGTAGGTGGCGTCATGGGCGGCGATCCAGGAGAAGTACGTGCCGGCGCTCTTCTCGAAGGTGTCGCTCTGCGCCAGGTCCGTGGCGTACCAGGTGCCGGCCGGCGCGACCACGGTGTCCAGCACCATCCGCCGTACCCGGCTGGGGAACATGGAGGCGTAGACCGCGCCGAGGTAGGTGCCGTAGTCGTAGCCGAAGTAGCTGATCCGCTGCTGGCCGAGCGCCTGCCGGATGCTGTCGAGGTCCCGGGCGGCGTCCTTGGTGCCGAGGTACGGCAGCACGTCGCCGTAGGCGTCTCCGCAGCTGCGGGCGAAGCTGCGGGCCCGGTCCACCCAGGTGCTCATCTCGGCGGCGTGCGCGGCACGTAGTCCGGCCGGGCCTGACCCGGCCACAGGTAGGCCGGGTCGCAGGTGACCATCGGCTCGCTGGCGCCGGTGCCCCGCGGGTCGAAGCCGATCCAGTCGTACTGGGCGCCGGTGCCGGTCGGCAGGCCGGAGGTGCCGGTGGCGAAGCGGGTGGGCAGGTCCCGCCCGAACTGGCCCGGCCACTGGCCGCGGTTGAGCAGCACCACGCCCTGGTACTGGTCGTCGGGCGCGGTGTGCCGGGCCCGGGTCAGCGCCAGGGTGATCTGCCGGCCGCCGGGCTCGGCGTAGTCGAGCGGCACCCGCAGGGACCCGCACTCCAGCCCCTTGAGGAGGGTGCCGACGAGCGGGTCGCTGTCCGGGCAGGGCGCCCAGCTGATGGTCCCCGCCGCCGGCGTGACCGCCGTGACCGCCGCCGCAGCCGTCCTGGCCGCCGCGGGCCCGGTGGCCGCCTGCGCCGGTGCGGCCGCGGCCACCCCGGCGAGCGCGGCCACCGCGGCCACCGCCGCGACGAGTCTTCGTCTCCGTGACGTCTTCCGCATCGTGTCTCCCCCATCGTGTCCGGCGGCCCGCCGGCGTCGGCCGGCCGGTGCCGCAGCTGCTCACTGGTTGCCTCGCGCCGACGGACGGGCGGTCAGGGCCGGTTGACGCCCTCGGGCGCGAGCGGACCGCCCGCGCCGCCCATCCGCCGCATCCGATCCCGCATCGAGGCGGTGGTGTTGACGTGCGGGAACTCCTCCGCCGGCACCTCGACCCCGAGGAAGTCGCACAGCGGCTCCCAGCCCTGCTGCACGTCGAGGACGAGCAGCCGCTCCCGGGGGACGGAGTCGATGATCTGCTGGTTGCGCCGGTGGTACACCTCGATCGCGTGGGCCCGGTCCTCGAACCGGCCGTCGAAGAGCCCGTCCCACGTCATGGCGGTCGTCATCCGCAGCACCCGGGCCTGCCGGGAGCCCTCCTGCGGCGGGTCCTCCCGGCCTTTGAGCACGAACTGGAAGAGCGTGTGGTACGTGCTGTCGTACCAGCCCTCCGCGTCGCGCACCGTGAGCACCACCTTGGCCGCGGGGAACGCCTCGGCGATCGGGCGGTAGTAGAAGGAGGGCGGGCCGTCCACGGCGGAGGTGTAGCCGTCGAACACCGCGGCCCAGTCCGGCTCCTCGCCGTCGCAGACGATGCCCTCCCACTGCCGCAGCCGCTTCTCGTCGCCGACGATGTCGAACATGTGGTAGCAGGGGCCCAGGCCCAGCCGCTCCAGTGCCACCTGCAACGACGTCGTCCCGGTCCGGCCCAGGCCGGCGTTGATGAGCTTGAGCATCGTGATGACTTCCCTCCGTGCGTACGGTCGGCAGGCGCCTGCCGAGGCGGTCGGCGCGCGTCAGCGCCAGTCGGCCGGTACCTGCCGGGTGGAGACGTTGACCCGGTTCCAGAGGTTGACCAGGCCGATGTGGAGGACCAGCGCGGCGAGTTCCTCCGCCGTGAAGTGCGCCTCGGCCTGCGCCCAGACCTCGTCGGCCACCGGGTCCTCCCGCCCGCTGATCTCGGTGGTCGCCTCGGCCAGCGCCAGTGCGGCGCGCTCGGCCCCGGAGAAGCAGTCCGCCGCGCGCCACCCGGCCACCCGCGGCAGCCGCTCGTCGGCCGCGGCGGCCGGCCCGAGGTCGGCCGGCAGCGTGTAGCGGCGGCCGTTGATCTGGCTCACCCGCAGCCGGACCAGGTCCAGGGTCCGCTGCGGCACACCGGTCGCGCCGATGACCTTGGACAGGTCGAGCAGCGGTTGCAGGGCGTCCGGCACGATCAGCGAGGGGTTGTTCATCCGCGGTGGCATCGGGTCATCTCCTGGGAGTCGGGGCCGAGCCGCGCCGCCCGAGCGCCCCCTTCCGGGTGCGCGGCGGCGGGTGCCGGGGCCCAGGCTGCCGCCCGGCACGCGGCGGCGGCAACTGAACGCACCGGAACGCCGTGCGGCCGGTGGCACCCGGCGTGCTCGACTGCGGAGCGGGCGCGGTTGAGCACGCCCTGAACGGCCCGGGCGTCGACAACCGCCGTGCCGGTGCGCACAGTTCGGGGAACCCCCGCCACCACGGGAGGGAGCGTCGCACACGCCGGCCGGGGCGGCCGGACCACCGCAGAAGGGACGGGCCGCGATGACCGGGGAGGCCGCGATGACCGGGAAAGCCGCCGTGACCGGAGAAGCCGGGGAAGTCGGGGAAGCCGGGGAAGCCGACACCGCCGGGAAGGTCGCGCTCGTCACGGGCGCCAACAAGGGGATCGGGTACGAGACGGCGCGCCAGTTGGGGCAGCGGGGCATCCGCGTCCTGGTCGGCGCCCGGGACGAGGGACGCGGCAAGCAGGCCGCCGACGCGCTGGCCGCCGGCGGCATCGACGCCGAACCGCTGCGGCTGGACGTGACCGACGCCGCCGGCGTCGCCGAGGCGGCGGCCCGTATCGAGCGGCGCCACGGCCGCCTGGACATCCTGGTGAACAACGCGGGCATCGCCGGCGGCTTCACCGGCGCCCCCAGCCAGGCCACGGCCGACGACCTGCGCGCGGTCTACGAGACCAACGTCTTCGGCGTGGTCACCGTCACCCGCGCGATGCTGCCGCTGCTGCGCCGCGCCCCGGCGGGCCGCATCGTCAACATGTCCAGCCACATCGGGTCGCTGGCCCTGCACGCCGACCCGGACTCCCCGCTCGCCGGGGTCAACATGATCGCCTACCAGTCCTCGAAGACCGCCCTCAACGCGCTGACCCTCGCCTACGCGAAGGAGCTGCGGGGCACGGCGGTCAAGGTCAACGCCGCCCACCCCGGCGTGGTGGCCACCGACATCAACCACCGCCGCGGGCACCGCACCCCCGCCCAGGGCGCCGTGATCGCCGTACGGCTGGCGCTGCTGGACGCGGACGGGCCGTCCGGGGCGTCGCTGGCCGAGGAGGGCCCGGTGCCGTGGTGACGGCCGCGGGCGGGCGGGACAGGCGGGCGGGACAGGCGGGCGGGGCAGCCGGGCGGGGCGGGCTGGCCCGGGTGCAGCGAGCCTCGTCCGTTCCTCGGGCCGTACTCCACCGCGCGCGGGCAGGGTGGCGGGCGGCCGGCTCCCCGCCCCGCTCCGGCGGGGACCGAGCGGCCGCCGGAATCCGACGGAGGAGGAGAGCCCGACCGATGAGCTTCGTCAAGGTCTGCCCGGAAGAGAAGGTCCCGGCCGAAGGCGCGATCGCGGTGGAGGTCGACGGCACCGCGGTCACGCTGGCCCGCAGCGGCGGCACGGTCTACGCGGTCGGCGAGCTGTGCTCGCACGCCGAAGTGCCCCTCGCCGAGGGCGAGGTCTACGACGGGACGATCGAGTGCTGGCTCCACGGCTCCTGCTTCGACCTGAAAACCGGCGCCCCCTCGGGCCCGCCCGCGACGCGCCCGATCCCCACCTACCGGGTGAAGGTCGAGGACGGCTACGTCCACGTCGCGCCGGGCCCCGCGGCCGCGGCGGGTGAGCCGTCCGGCGAGCTGACGGGCGGTCAGGCGTGACGGCCGCGGCAACCGGAGAGCGGCGCCCGGTCGTCGGGATCGCCGCGCGGACCGCGCCGGTCACCCTCCAGGGCAGCGCGCTGACGGTCAGCCTGGCGCTCCAGTCCCATGTGGACTTCCTCGCCGCGGCCGGCTGCCTGCCCGTGGTGCTGCCGCTGGGCCACGGCGCGCAGGAGCTCGCCGGCACCCTCGACGGCCTGCTGGTGCCCGGCGGCCCCGACGTCGACCCCGCGCTGTACGGGCAGCCGCCGCACCCCAGCACCCGGGCCGTCCGCCCGGACCTGGACCGCGCCGAACTGGCGCTGATCGGCGCGGCGCTGGCGGCGGACCTGCCGCTGCTCGCCGTCTGCCGCGGCATGCAGCTGCTGAACGTGCAGCGCGGCGGCACCCTGCACCAGCACCTGCCGGAGACCACCGGCGACGACTCCCACCGCCCGGCCACCGCCGGCTTCACCTTCGGCCGGCACGCGCTGGAGCTCCGGCCCGGCAGCCGGGTCGCGGGCATCCTGGGCGACGGCGGCGCCGAGTCGTTCTGCCACCACCACCAGGCCGTCGACACCGTCGGGACCGGCCTGACGGCGACCGCGTGGGCCCCCGACGGGACGGTCGAGGCCGTCGAGGCCGACGGCCGGCCCTTCGCCGTGGGCGTGCAGTGGGAGGCGGGCCAGACCGCGGACGACCGCTTCCACCGGGCGCTCGCGGGGGCCGCTGCCGCACGGGCCGGGCGCAGGCACCCGCAACCCGCGGGGTCCACCCGTCCTTGACCGCGGCTACAGACGCCGTCGGCACGCTACGAGAACACCGCGGCCCGAGCGCACCGCCGCGCACCCGCACCACCACTCCCGCGCACCACCACCCGCACCACCACCCCTGCGCACCACCCCCAGTCCGCGTCAGTGCCAGGACGCGACGGGCCGACCGGCGACCGGCGGCCCGGCCCGTGCGGCAGCCCCCGCGAGCGCGCGGCTGCCACCTCCAGGAAGGACCACAATGGCAGCAGTCGAGGTTCCGGTTCTGATCGTGGGCGGCGGCGGATGCGGCCTGGCCGCCTCCAACTTCCTGTCCGACCACGGTGTGGCCCATCTGCTGGTGGAGCGGCACTCCGACACCGCCCACGTGCCGAAGGCGCACTACCTCAACCAGCGCACCATGGAGATCTTCCGGCAGCACGGACTGGACCGGCCGATGACCGAGCAGGGCGCGCCCCTGGAGCTGTTCGGCGGCCTGCGCTGGCTGACCTCGCTGGCCGGGGACGAGCCCATGGACACCCGGCTGATCCACGAGATGGACGCCTTCGGCGGCGGCGTGCTGCGCGAGCGCTACGCCGCGGCCGGCCCCGTCCTGCCGGTCAAGCTGCCGCAGGTCAGGCTGGAGCCGATCCTGCGCCGCACCGCGGAGGAGCGCAATCCCGGCCGGGTGCGCTTCGGCCACGAGATGACCGGCTTCGAGGACCGGGGCGACCACGTGGTGGCCGAGATCCGCGAGGTCGCGACCGGCGAGACCACCACCGTCACGGCGCAGTACCTCATCGGCGCCGACGGCGGCCGCACCGTCGGCGGCGCGCTCGGCATCGAGATGCAGGGCCTGCACGGCCTCCTCGACGTCACCACCGCCTACTTCGCCGCCGACCTGTCGCCGTGGTGGCAGGAGGGCACGCTGCTCACCCACTTCCTCAACGCCTACGACCCCGACCTGTGCAGCAACCTCATCGAGATGGGGCCGAGCTGGGGCAAGGCGTGCGAGGAGTGGGTGCTGCACTTCCCGCCGATGCCGGACGGCCGCCTGGACGAGGAGGCGGTCACGGCCCGCATCCGCGAGCTGCTGCGCGTGCCCGACCTGGAGCTGACCTTGCACCACGTGACGAACTGGACCGTGGAGGCACTGGTCGCCGAGCACTACCGCAAGGGCCGCGTGCTGCTGGCCGGGGACTCCGCGCACCGCCAGCCGCCGACCGTCGGCCTCGGCCTCAACTCCGGTATCCAGGACGCCCACAACCTCTCCTGGAAGCTGGCCGCGGTGCTCTCCGGCCGGGCCGGCGACGCCCTCCTGGACAGCTATGAGGCCGAGCGGCGCCCGGTGTGCCGGCACAACGTCGACTGGGCGGTGTCCGCCGCCTCCCACCACCAGACGGTCCTGGAGACGATCGGGCTGGGCCCGCACGCGCCCCAGCAGCGCCGGGAGCGGATGTTCGCCCGGTTCTTCGAGGAGTCCCCGATCGGCGACGTGGTGCGGGCGCGCACCGCGGAGATCCTCGACACCCACCGGGCCGGCGGGCAGGCCCACGACCTGGAGATCGGCTTCGCCTACGAGCAGGGCGCGGTGCTCCCCGACGGCAGCGCGCCGCCGCCGCGCACCGCGATGCGCGACGTCTACCACCCCACGACCCGGCCCGGGCACCGGCTGCCGCACGCCTGGCTGGAGCACGACGGCCGGCGCGTGTCGACCCAC
This sequence comes from Actinacidiphila sp. bgisy144, assembly GCF_057708105.1. Classification (NCBI taxonomy): domain Bacteria; kingdom Bacillati; phylum Actinomycetota; class Actinomycetes; order Kitasatosporales; family Streptomycetaceae; genus Actinacidiphila; species Actinacidiphila sp. bgisy144. Next base: position 8,372 of record NZ_JBYIRM010000032.1, read on the forward strand.
GACCTGGCCGGCCCCGAGCGCGGCTTCGTCCTGCTCACCGGCCCGGACGGGGCCGCCTGGTGCGAGGCGGCCGCCCAGGTCGCGGAGAAGCTCGCCACCCCGGTCACCGCGGTCCGCATCGGCGGCGCCGGCGCCCCGTACACGGACACCGACGGCGGCTGGGCGGCCGTACGGGGGACCGCCGCGGACGGCGCGATCCTGGTGCGCCCGGACAACCACGTCGCCTGGCGTGCCGCGACCGCCGCGGACGACCCGGCGGCCACCCTGGCCGACGTGCTCACCCGGCTGCTGGCCGGCCCCGGCGCGTAGCGGTTCGCGGCCCGGACACGGCAAGCGGTCCAGGAAGGCCCGCACAGCGCAACGACCAGGCGGCTGAGGCAGCCGAGACGGAGGCAGACGGTGACGGTGGACGGGACGGTGCTGGTCCTGGGCGGGACCGGCAGACAGGGCGGCGCGGTGGCCCGTGAACTGCTGCGCCGCGGGCGGACGGTGCACGCGCTGGTGCGTGCGCCGCAGTCCGCGGCGGCGCAGGCGCTCGCTGCGCGGGGCGCGGTGCTGGTGCCCGGCGACTTCGACGACGAGGCGTCGCTGCGCGCGGCGATGACGGGGGTGCACGGCGTCTTCAGCGTCCAGACCTTCCGCACGCCGGGCGGGTCGGACGCCGAGGAACGGCACGGCAGGACAGTGGCCGACGCCGCCGCGGCCACGGGCGTCGCGCACTTCGTGTACAGCTCGGTGGGCGGCGCCGAACGCGGCAGCGGCATCCCGCACTTCGAGAGCAAGTGGCGCATCGAGCAGCACATCGACAAGCTCGGGCTGCCCGCGACCGTACTGCGGCCGGCGATGTTCCACGACGTGCTGCGCGACATCGGCCCGCGCCGCGCGGACGGCGGGCTCGTCCTCGGCCTGTGGCTGCGCCCGCAGGTCGCGGTGCAGGTCATCGCGACCTCCGACATCGGCGCGTTCGCCGCGGACGCCTTCGACGACCCGGACGCGTGGCTGGGCCGGCAGGTCGAGATCGCGAGCGACGAGTTGACCGGACCGCAGATGGCCGAGGCGTTCGCGCGCGTCTCGGGCCTGCCGACCCGGTACGAGCAGCAGTCCTTCGAGCCGCTGCGGGCCGCCCGCCCGGACCTGGCCCGGATGTTCGACTGGCTGGACCGCGAGGGCTACCGCGCGGACCTGCCCGCGCTGCGCCGCCGGCGCCCGGACCTGGTCGGCCTGGAGAGCTGGCTGCGGGCGAACTGGACGGTGCCGCCCGCCGCTTCGGACTGACCGCGCGCACCGCGACCGGCCCGCCTCCGCGGCACAGGGGAGGCGGGCCGGTCGTGTGTGCCGCAGGCGGAGCTGCGCCGTCGGCGCGGGGAGCGCACCTGCGCGTACGGCACGCGGACCCGCGGGTCCCCGTGCCGTACGCGGTGGTTGGGGCGGTCGGCGCCGCCGCTCAGGAGGTGGCGAAACCGGCGAGCACCCGGCCGAGGATGTCGGTGTGGATGCGGTGCCAGGTGCCCGGCAGCCCCATGCCCCAGCCGTTGGGCAGGGCGCGGGCGGTCGCGCGGGCGGCGTCGCGCAGCCAGTCGCCGGTGCTCTCGCTGTGGACGACGAGCGAGGGGACCCGCAGCGTCGCGAGGCGCTGCTCGGGCACCTCGAAGTCGCCGAGGATCGCGGTGTCGTACAGCAGCGTGTGGGCGTTCGCCTCGTTCGTCGCCCACAGCGGGCCGCGCCGCCAGTCCGCGAGGACCGCGGGGGACAGGCCGAGCAGTTCGGTGAGCCAGTACTCCGCGGTCTCGCCGCGCCGCCCGTCCGCGAGCAGCCCCCGCAGCACCTCCATGCAGTCGGCCGGCGGCTTGGGGTGCCCGGCGGTGCGGAAGTACGGCTCGTGCAGCGCCAGTCTGGTGATCGGCAGCCCGGCCATGGCCGCCTCGAGCGCGAGGTTCGCGCCGGTGGACCCGGCGAACACCACCGCCGCGCCGCCCGCCTCGTCGATCAGCGCGGCCAGGTCCTCGATCTCCCGCTCGACGGCGTACGCCGGGCTGTCGCCGCTCTCGCCGCGCCCCCGGCGGTCGTAGACGTACACGGTGCAGTGCGGGGCGAGTTCGGGCACGAGCGCGTCGAAGATCGTGTGGTCGCGGAACGCGCCGTTCATCAGGACGATCGGCGGGCCGTCGCCCGCCGACCGGTAGGCGATCGTCGTGCCGTCCCGCGATACGACCTTCCGCATGGCGCTCTCCTCAGGCTGGGCTGGTGGTGGCCGGTACCGCCACTGTCCGGCAGGCCGGTGGACGGCCGGTCGAGCGCCGATCGCACGCCACCGCCCGGGCCGCACGCCACCGCCGGGGCCGCGGGCCGGGGCCGCGGGTCGGGGTCCACCCGGACTCGACCGGGACTGCCGCCGGGCCTGTCGACACTGGGGCCACACCCAATCCATGAGGGAGCCGGCGGAATGGCGGACAACGGAATGTCTCGGACGCGCGAAGTCCCGCATGTGGTCGTCGTCGGGGGCGGTGTCGCGGGCCTCGCGGCGGCGTTCTTCCTGCGGAACGAACCGGTGCGGGTGACGGTCCTGGAGGGGTCGTCGCGGATCGGCGGGCAGCTCGCCGTCTCGGAGCTGGCCGGCACCGTCGTCGACGAGGGCGCCGAGTCCACGTACGCCAAGCGCCCCAAGACCGCGCGGCTGCTGAAGGAGGCCGGGCTCGCGGACCGGGTCGTCTCGGCGGGCACCAAGGCGATGGCGATCAGGACCGGCGGCGCCCTGCGCCCCCTGCCGGACCGCCAGTTCATGGGGGTGCCCTGCGACATGGACGAGCTGGCCGGCGTCGGCCTGTTGTCCGGCGCCGCGGTGGACCGGGCCCGCGAGGACGCCGTGCGGCCCATGTCAGCGCCGGACGGCGACGTGTCGGTGGCGCAGTTCGTCGGGTCGCGGCTGGGCCACGAGGTCGTGGACCGGCTCGTCGACCCGTTCCTGGCCGACGCGTACTTCGGCCGCGCCGACGAGCTGTCCGCCGCGGCCACGCTCTCCCCGCTGGTCGGCGCCGCCCGCCGGCACCCCTCCCTGGCACAGGCGGCGGCCGCGCTGATCCCGCCGCTGCCGGCGGACGGCGTACGGCCCCCCACGGGCATCTCCACCCTCGTCGGGGGCCTGGGCCGGCTGCCCCGGGTGCTCGCCGACGCCCTGCTCGCCGCGTCGCCCGGCTCGGCGGTGCGCACCGGGTCCGCGGTGCGGGAACTCGCCCGCGCCGCACACGGCTGGCGGCTGACCGTGGACACCGCCGCCGGGACGCAAGTGGTCGACGCGGACGCCGTCGTCCTCGCCGCGCCCGCCGGAGCGGCCGGCCGGCTGCTCGCCGGGGTGCCCGGGGCCGGCGCCGCCGCGAGTGAGCTCAGCGGAGTCCCGCACGCCGGCTCGGTGATCATCACCCTCGCCTACCCGCGCGGCGCGCTCGACGCCATGCGTGCCCTGGGCCACAGCGGCTACCGGCTGCCCGCGGTGGACGGGCGGCCGATGAAGGTCGTCACCTTCTCCACCGTCAAGTGGCCGCACCTGGCCGGCGAGGTGGAGATCGTACGCTGCCAGGCCGGGGGCAGCGGCGACGGCGCCGTGCTGGAGCGCGACGACGCCGACCTCGTCGCGCTCGCCGCGGCCGAGGTCGCCGGCGCCGCCGGGGTGGTGGGCGACCCGGTGGCGGCCCGGGTCAGCCGCTGGGCTGACGCGGTGCCCCAGTACACCGTCGGGCACCTCGACCGGGTGGCGCGGATTCGCGCGTCCGTGGCCGCGCAGCCCTCCCTCGCGGTCTGCGGCGCCGTGTACGACGGCGTCGGGATCGGCCAGTGCGTGGTCAGCGCGCGGGGGGCCGCCGACCAGGTGCTCGGTTCGCTGCGCGCCGCCGCGCCGGTCGCCCCGGCGGCGGCGCGGGCCCGGGACTGACGTGCCGTCCGCACCGCATCCCCGTTCCGTCCCATTGGAGGCCCGACGTGGCGCAAGGCACCCCGACCCCTGTCGACTTCTGGTTCGATCCGCAGTGCCCCTGGGCGTGGATCGCATCGCGCTGGATGCACGAAGTGGCGCTGCTGCGGCCGGTGGAGGTGCGCTGGCGCGTGATGAGCCTCGCCGTCCTCAACGAGGGCCGCGACCTGCCGGAGCGCTGGCGGGCGGCGAGCGGCATCGGCCCGGTGCGGGTGTGCGCCGCCGCCGAGCAGAAGTACGGCCCCGAGGTGCTCGGCCGCCTCTACACCGAGCTGGGCACCCGCTACCACCATGAGAAGGCGCCGCGGGACCGGGCCACCGCCGCGGCGGCGCTCGAAGCCGCGGGCCTGGACGGCGACCTGGCGGAGGCGATGGACACCGCCGAGTACGACGCGGCGCTGCGGCGCTCGCACCGCGAGGGCATGGAGCAGGTCGGCGACGACGTCGGCACACCGGTGATCTCGGTGGCCGGGAACGCGTTCTTCGGGCCGGTGGTCACCCCGGTGCCGCGCGGCGCGGCCGCCGCGAAGCTGTGGGACGGGGTGCTGGCGGTCACCTCGACCGACGGGTTCTTCGAGTTGAAGCGCACCCGCGACCGCAGGCCGAGCTTCGACTGACCGCGGCCGGCCCGCTCCTCACACCCGAACACGCCGTGCCCCGTTCGCCGTTGCGGACGGGGCACGGCCAATGGTGATAATGCTCGCAGAACGCCGAGGGGGCCGCGCCCCCGCGGCCGGATCGCGACACTGGACCCGGACCGGCCCCGCCGACAGGAGCAGACGATGAAGTTTCGGACCCAGGTCGAGCCCCCGGAGCCCATGCGCGGGCTGGAGGTGCCGCCCGAGATCGTCGAGGAACTCGGCGGGGGAGCGCGGCCGCCGGTGACCATCACCGTCAACGGCCACACCTGGCGCAGCCGGCTCGCCATCATGCGCGGCCGGCACCTGATCGGCTTCAGCAAGGCCAACCGGGCGGCCGCGGGCGTCGACACCGGCGAGGAGGTCGAGGTCGAACTCGCCCTGGACACCGCGCCGCGCACCGTGACCGAGCCCGAGGACTTCGCCGCGGCGCTGAAGGCCGACCCGGTGGCCGCCACGGCCTACAACAGCCTGACGCCCAGCCGCAAGCGCGAGCACATCCGGGCCGTCGAGAGCGCGAAGAAGCCCGAGACCCGGGCCCGCCGCATCGCCAAGGCGCTGCTGACGCTGCGGGAGCAGGACCTGTCCTGACCGGGCCGGGGGAGCGGCGCTCAGCGCTTCGGGCGCCGCTGCTCCCGTGCGTCCGGCTGCCGTTCCCGTGCGTCCCGCTTCCGCTCGCGGTGCTGCTCCCGTGCGTCCCGCTCCCGCTCGCGCTGCTGCTCCCGCCGCTGCTCGCGGTGCTGCTCCCGCTGCCGTCGGCGGTGCTCTTCCCGCTGCCGTTCCAGGTGCCGCCGCTCGGCCTGCCGGCGGCGGCGCCGCTCCTGCCGGTCCTGCCGCCGCCACTGGCGCAGCAGCGAGCGCTCCAGCGCGCTCAGCGGGTCCTGCGGGCGCAGGCGTTCGGGGTGCGCGGGCGGCGGGCCGTCCGGCTGCTCCGGCTCCTGGTCGAAGGGCGGCCAGCCCGGCACCCACAGCCCCAGGGCGTGCATGGCCCCGTAGGCGCCCAGGGAGCGGCACACCTCGCCGACGAAGCGCCTGAGCAGGGCGAGGGCGGCCATGGACGGGGTCCCTTCGCGTCGTGCCCCCCGGTGCGGGAGGCGGTGACGCTACTGTCCGCGGCACGGTTGGAGCCGGGCTGGAAGCCCGCTCAAGCAGGTGCGGGGCCGCCGGGCGCGCACGCGGACGGCCCCGGGTCCCCGCCGGGCGGGGACCCGGGGCAGTGCCGCGCGGGGCCGGTCAGCCCCAGTCGCCGGCCATCTGCTGGGTGGTGACGTTGAGCCGGTTGAAGAAGTTGGTGAGCGCGACCATCAGCACGATCGCGGCCAGGCCCTTCTCGTCGAAGTGGTCGGCGGCCGCGTCCCAGACCGCGTCCGGCACCGGGTCGCTGCGGTCGGCCAGCCGGGTGGCGTGCTCGGCCAGCGCCAGCGCGGCGCGCTCCTCGTCGGTGAACAGGGTGGTCTCGCGCCAGGCGGCGACGGCGAACAGCCGCTCCTCGGTCTCGCCGCTCTTGCGGGCGCCGCGGGCACCGGAGTCCACGCAGGAGCTGCACCCGTTGATCTGGCTGGCGCGCAGGTGGACCAGGTCCAGGGTCGTCTTCGGGACGCCGCCGGAGTAGATCGCCTTGTACATGTCCTGGATGGACTGGGTGGCGCCGAGGATCATCGCCGGGTTCTTCATGCGCGCTTCCATGGTCATTGCCTTTCGTGCCTTTCGGGGGTGAACACACGGCGCCGCCGCGGGGCGGCGCCACTTCTATGACGACCGCCGCCGCGGGAGTGTGACAGCGGGGGCGCACCGGCACCCGAACGGCCCCCGGCGGTGGTGCGCCGGGGGCGGGAAAGCGGGGCGCCGCACCGCGGGGGTCGGCGCGACGCCCCTCGTCACCCGTCGCGGCCGGTCAGGCGCCGACGTCCGCGCGGGTGGTCTCCACCGGGCGCCCGCCGTCGGGCGGCGCCTGGGTCTCGGGGTGGCCCGGGCGCCAGATGCCCGGGCCGATCGACAGCGACAGGGCGGGCACCAGCAGGCTGCGCACCAGGAAGGTGTCCAGCAGGATGCCGACCGCGATGAGCAGGCCCTCCTGGAGCGAGGAGACGGTCGGGATGGTGGCCAGTACGCAGAAGGTGGCCGCCAGGACGATCCCCGCGGAGGTGATCACCCCGCCGGTGACGGTCAGGCCGGTGAGCACGCCCTCGCGGTGCCCGCGGCGCCGGACCTCCTCGCGCACCCGCGCCATCAGGAAGATCGTGTAGTCCACGCCGAGGGCGACCAGGAACAGGAACCCGATCAGCAGCAGGCTGCGGTCCATGTGCGGGTAGCCGATCGCGTGGAAGAGCAGCGAGGCGGCGCCGACCGCGGCGGCGTAGGACAGGATCACCGACAGCAGCAGCACGATCGGCGCGACCACCGACCGCAGCACCAGCATCAGCATGGCCAGGACCACCAGCAGGACCAGCGGGATGAGCAGCATCTCCTCGTCCTTGGTGGCGTTCGCGGTGTCGAGGGCGATGGCGCTCTGGCCGCCCACGACCGCGTCGGAGGTCTCGCCCGGCGCGCTGCCCAGCGCGCTGCGCATGCGGTGGACGGTGGCGCGGGCGGCCGGGGTGTCCGGGGCGTCCTTGAAGACCGCGGTGATGTGGGTCCAGCCGCCCGCGGTGCGCTCGATGTCCGCGCTCTGCACGCCGGGCACGGACTCCACCACGCGCAGCGCGCTGTCGCCGGCCTGGCTGGGCACGTAGACGTCGGCGGGCTCCGAGGCGCCGGCGGGGAAGTGCGCGGCCAGCACCTTCTGGCCCTCGATGGAGCCGACGGACTTGGTGAACTGCTGGGCCTGGGTCTGGCCGGTCTCCACCGTGGCGGTGCCGGCGGCGAGGGCGGCCAGCACCACGATGCAGCAGGCCCACACCACCCGCGGCCGGCGGGCGACGGCGCCGGCCACCCTGGCCCAGGCGCCGTGCTCCTGCTCCGCGCCCGCCCGGTAGCCGGGGGTGTGGCGCGGCACGAACGGCCAGAACGTCCAGCGGCCGAGTACGACCAGCAGCGCGGGCAGCAGCGAGGTCATCGCCAGGAACACCACCGCGATGCCGATCGCCACCACCGGGCCGAGCCCGCGGGTGGAGGTCATCCGGCCGAAGACCAGGCACAGCGAGGCCAGCACGACGGTGGCCGCGGAGGCCGACAGCGCCGAGATCGAGCGGCCCACCGCGATCCGCATCGCCTCGTGCCGGTCCTCGTGCCGGTGCAGTTCCTCGCGGTAGCGGGCGATCAGCAGCAGCGCGTAGTCCGTGCCGACGCCCACGCACAGGATCATCAGGATGTACGTGCTCAGGCCGTTGACGAGCAGCCCGGCGTGCGCGGCGAACAGGTACACCACGCCGCTGGCCACCTCCGCGGCCAGGAAGACCGACAGCAGCGGCACCAGCCACAGCACCGGGCTGCGGTAGGTCAGCAGCAGCAGGATCGCGACCACGGCGAGGGCCGCGCCCAGCAGGGCGCCGTCCATCCCGCTGTACACGTCGGCGAAGTCCCGGATGCTGCCTGCCTCACCGGACACCTTGGTCTCGAGCCCGGCCGGCGCGCCGTCCCGGACGACCTTCTCCGACCGGTCCACGGCGTGGGTGAGCACGTTGTTGTCGCTGGGGCTGGTGCGCAGCGGCAGGCTGATGAAGGCGGCGACGTGGTCGGTGGAGAACTCGGGGGCGGACACCGGGCCGACGGCGACGTCCTTCAGGGCGCCGCTGTCCGCGGTGATCTTCGCGGTGTCGGCCGCGGTGAGGCCGCCGGCGCGGGTGTAGACGATCACCGCGCCGCTGGTGTGCCGGTCCGCGAAGTGCTTCTCGGCGATCTTGACCGCCTGGGTGGACTGGGCGCTGGAGGGCAGCCAGGTCTCCTGGTCGTTGTTCTGGACGTGGCCGATCTTGGCGCCGAGCGATCCGCCGGCCGCGATCAGGACCAGCCATATCACCAGCACCGCCCACTTCGAGCGGCGCCCGCTCACCAGCCGGGCATAGCCCGCGGTGAAGCCGTCTTTGGGCCCCGACCTGACACTTTGTGTGATCGGTTGCTCATTCTTGGTAGTCATGCCAGCTCGCAAGAGGTCGGGGAGGCCGTTCTCCACGGCTCCGGTCAGCGGGGTGGGGCGTGCGCGTCGGGACGCGGCTTCGTCGGTCACTGCTATGACGGCCGGCGGCCGGAACATGTGACAGCCGGCCGCGACCGGGCCGAGCGGGCGTGCCCCAGGGGAAGTCGGCCGGGCGTCCGTCACGGACGGCGACGTGCCGGCCGGCCCGGGCGCGGCGGCTGCCACAGGTTCCGGCCGCCGGTTTCCGGTGGCGGCTCCCACCCGTCCCACCGGACCGCCGCGCCCCACCCGGCTCAAGGGTCGCCTGACCTGTTCGTGACGGACAGCAGGCGTTCCCTGACAGTACGTCAGAGCCGCACTTGCCGCTCCGGCGACCGGTCGCGAGAATCGCGCTGGTCCGCCCCTCGCGGTTCGACAACGCCTCATGCGCCGTTGGAGAACCGTCGGAAGAGCGGCGGACAACCTGTGGAGTCGGGTCGCGTCAGTGGTTACGTACTCGACGGCTCGTTTCGCAGAGAGAGGCCGCGTGATTGTGCCCGTGCGACATGCGCTACGGATCGGATTCGGTGCCGGCTCGTCCACGTGCGGCCGGCCGACGCGAGGAGGAACCAGTGAGAGCGAAGGTCCTTGGCCCCTTACAGGTCGATGTCAACGGACTGACCGTCGTCCCCACCGCGAGTAAGCCCCGCCAGATCCTGGCGCTGCTGGCGCTCTACCCCGGCCGGGTGGTGCCCATCTCGACCCTCATGGAGGAGATCTGGGGCAGCAACCTGCCGGCCAGCGCGCTGACCACGCTCCAGACGTACATCCTCCAGCTGCGCCGGCGGCTCGGCCGGGCGATGGGACCGGACGAGCCGGGCACCGCCAAGGACGTCCTGGTCACCCGCTACGGCGGCTACCTGCTCCAGGTGCGGCCCGAGCACGTCGACGTCCACGAGTTCGAGCGCCTGGTCGCCACCGGCCAGCGCGCCTACGACGTGGGCGACGACGTCACCGCCGCCGACCTGCTGCGGCGCGCCCTCGACCTGTGGGACGGCAGCGCGCTGGTCGACGTGCGGATGGGACCGGTGCTGGAGATCGAGGCGGCCCGGCTGGAGGAGAGCCGGCTGGTGGCCGTGGAGCGGCGGATCGACGCCGAACTCCGGCTGGGCCGGCACCGGGAGTTCATCGCGGAGCTCACCGACCTGATCGCCCGCCACCCCGAACACGAGGGCCTGCACGCCCAGGCGATGGTCGCCCTGTACCGCTCGGGCCGCCAGGCGACCGCACTCGACGTCTACCAGCGGCTGCGCGCACGGCTGGTGGAGGACCTGGGCGTCGACCCCTCGCCGCAGTTGCAGCGGCTGCACCACGCGATCCTCACCGTCGACCCGCGCCTCGACGTGGCCGCCGGCCCGCGCCCGTCCTCGGCCTTCGGCTGGTACCCCAACTGAAGCGCGGCGCGCGGCCGTCCGGGGGCCGTGTCGACTGAGGAAATTCCTCAGTCGACACGAGCGCCGGAGTCCGGCCGCCCCGGGCGGGGCCGCACCGGCCGGACGGATCAGCCCGACGACGGCGGGGCGTCGTCGCCCGCGAGGTCCATCCGCATGGCGATGCCGTTCCAGTTCGCCGCGCACGCCCGCGCCAGGACGGCGATCTTCCTGGCCTGATGGGCCGGGGCCTGGAGCACCAGCCCCAGATCCGCGTCCCGGACGACATGCGTCTCCAGCCAGCGGATCATCTCCCGGCCGTCCTTGCTGTACTTCAGCGCCGGATCGCGCTTCAGCGACGCCAACTGCGTGTCCGGGTCGGCGTACCCGCCCAGGGCGTGCGCGGCCGGCGCCGCCGCGGACAGCGCCCCCGGCCCGGACACCGCGGCGCCGTCGGCGCGTTCGCCGCCGACCAGCCGCGGGGTGAAGCGGCTGCGGGGCGCCGGCAGCGCCGCCCCGAGCTGCTCCCGGGCCGGCCCGACGGGCCGGCCCGCGAGCCGCTCCGCCGGCGGGTCCGCGGACCGGCCGGGCGGCAGCCCGACGGCCGCCCGGCCGCTCTCCTCCCGGTGCAGCGGCCGGGCCCGGCCGTCCCGGCCGACCCGCACCGGCGCCTGCGCGATGCGGCCCGCCGCCTTCCGGCGCAGCGCGCCAACGGTCTTGCCGGACAATCCCGTTCGGGCGGCTATGCCCCGGTCCGACCACTCCGGGCAGCCCTCGAGGATCTTCATGGCCGACTTCTTGCGGTCCGACAAGGTCAGCGGCAATCCGTGCCGCATGTTCAACTCCACGGCCAGCAGGAACGCTTCCCATTCCGATCCGTCGAAATAACGGACCTCTACCTCCCGCTGGCCGTTCAATCGCGCCACATGCAGACGGTGCATCCCGTCGACAACCTTCATTGTCGGACGATGCACGATGATGGGTGGGAGTTTTCCCTCGGTCGCCACCAGAGAACGTACGTGGTTGCGATCTATACCCTCCAACCGAGGCGAGTCCGCGTCGCGAAGCAATGCGACAGGAATGCGGAAGATCGACTCGGAAAGCCTCGCGGGCTGGTCACGACCCGCAAGCCGAGGGGTCCGGCGTTCAGGAGGTTCGGACCCGGCGGAGGCATCCCCCGACGCGCTGATCACCACACTGTGTCCTTTCCCGAAGCAAAGTGAACACCATGGACAGCACGTACCCACGGGATTCGGTCCTGAACCGGGCGGTGCGCGGCTCTCTTCGGACACAGTTGCGTTGTACCGGAAGCATACTTCGGACATGGTGCCGCAGAACCGGAACCATACTCCGCCGCCGCCGACCGGGGTGCCTGCCGGGTAGTGGGCCCCGGGGAGGCGCCCCGGTCGGCGGCGGTTTCACGCCATCGACAGCGCCGCCAGACTGCGGTCGTCCCGCGGCGAGGAACGGCGGGCCAACCGCTCCTCCAACCGCAGCCGGGCCGCCCGGTGCCGGCCGGCCGACACCAGCGCGTACAGCATCGTCTCCTCCACCACCTCGCGCTGCGCGGCGCTGCCGCCCACCCCGCCCAGCAGCGGCAGCACCCGCTCCAGGCGCCCGGCCGCCTCCGCCCACTGCTCCTCCACGACGCAGGCCAGCGCCTCGCACAGCGGCGCGACCACCTCCCGCTGCACCGCGTCGGCCCCCAGCGCGTGCACGCGCAGCCGGTTCAGACCCGCCAGGTCGTCGGCCGCCGCGAGCGCGAGCGCCGCGTGCAGCGCGGTGAAGGCGGTCGCCGGGCGCTCCAGGATCTCCGCGCCCACCGCGCCCAGCACGTCGTCGATCGGCACCCGGCCGGCCCAACTGCCCGTCACCCGGGCCCGCCACAGCAGCGAGCCGGAGTCCACCAGCGCCCGCACCCCGCGCACCTTCGCCGGCGCGAGCTGCCCCGCCCAGCGCCGCCGCACCGCGCCGGTGTCCTCCAACGCCAGCTCGTGCAGGGCCGCGTGCCAGGAGAAGTGCGCCCGGTGGGCGCTGCCGCGGCCGCGCGAGGCCAGCCAGGCGTCCAGCCGCGCCCGGCCCGCCTCGTGGTCGCCGCACTCGTAGTGCACATGGGCCAGCGCGTGCATGGCGTGCCCGGACGCGGGCTCGGCGGCGAGCGCCCGCTCGGCCAGCACCCCGGCCTCGTCGTAACGGCCCTGCTCCTGGCGCAGGAAGGCCAGCAGCGAGGTATGGAACCAGTGCCCGGCGTGCGCGGCGGCGGTCTGCTCGACCAGGCGCAGCGCGCTGACCTCCTCCAGGTCGTGCAGGCCGGAGAAGGCGATGGTCGGCACCGCGACGGCCAGCGCGAGCGCGTCACCGGGATGCGCGCCCAGATACCGCACGAGCGCCGCGTCGCCGTCGGCGGCGGTGCCGCGCACCCGGCGGGAGACGACGTCCACGAACGCCCGCTCGCGGTCGTCGGCGCGTTCGCGCGCCGAGCGCTCGGCGGCGGCCAGCGCGCCGGCCACGTCCACGTCCGCGCCGGTCTCGTGGCCCACCAGCGCGAGGGCGGCGTGGCCCAGCGCGAAGCCCGGGTCGAGCGCGGTGGCGCGGGCGAACGCGTCCTCGGCGCCGGCGCTCACCTTCAGCAGCCGCGCCACCCCGGCGCGGTAGGCCGCCGCGGAGTCCGCGCCGGTGGACAGCGCGAACCCCATGCCGTCGGCCGGGCGCCGCGGCCGCCGCGCGGGCCGCGGGCCGGCCAGCGCGCCGAACACCGCCGCCGCCACGGCCGCGGCCTGCACCCGGATCTCCGGGACCGCGGTGGTCTCCCACAACTCGCCCCGGCGCGGCGCCCCGAGTGTCCACAGATGCCGGTCCGCGCGGCCGTGCGCGGAAAGCAGCCGCCCGTCGGCGGTGGCGACGCCCATCCCCGTCGGGTCGGGCACCGCGCGGCCGCCGGCGAGCAGGCCCTGCCACAGCGGGTCCGCGGTGCGGCCCGGCCCGGTGCAGTCCAGCACCCACCCCACCGCCAACTCCCGCCGGGCGCCGCCGCCGGCGACGGTGACGGCCAGGCCGCCCGGGCCCTCGCCGGCCGCGACCACCCGGCCCCGGTGGGTGCGCAGCCGACCGGCCCGGGCGATCCGCGCCACGCACTCCGCGGTGGCCGGCGGCATACGGTGCCGGTGGACGTTCCACAGCGCGCTGTCGCACGCCAGGAACTCCGCCCGCTCCCGCGCCGTCAGCGACGTCCACAGCCGGGCCGTGACCGGGCGCAGCCCGTCCACCGCCGGCCGCCAGTCGCCCTGGGCGCGGATCGTGCGGCCCACGTGGCGGTGCACGGCCGCCCGCAGCCGGCTCAGCGGCAGGTCCGGGGTGTGCTCGGCGCGCAGCGCCGGGGGCAGCGGCGCGGGCGGCAGCGGCGCCACCGCGTGCGCCTGCGGCAGCAGGCCGTTGCGGGACACCGCGTGCAGGGTGCGCCCCGGCCGGTCCAGCGTCATGGCCAGGTCCATCGCGGTCAGGCCGGTGCCGACCAGCAGCACGTCGCCGTTCTCGCCCTCGGCCAGCAGCGCGTCCAGGGCCCCGGGCGCCCAGGGGTCGGCGACGAAGCGCGGGTCGGCGGCCAGCGCGCCGGGCGCCCAGCCGGCGTCGGGCGCGGCCGGGCCGGTGGCCAGCACCACGCAGTCCGCGTCCAGCGTGCCGCCGTCGGCCAGGGTGAGCCGGGCGGCGGCGCCGGCTTCGGCGTATCCGGTCACGCGGGTGCGCAGCCGCCGTACGCGGACGGTGCCGCGGGCGGCGATGACGGCCTGGCCGAGGGTGTCGGCCAGGTAGGCGCCGTAACGGTAGCGCGTCGCGAAGTCCGCGGGGCTGACGTCGGGTTCGCCGTGGCGGCACAGCCAGCGGACGAAGTGCCCGGGGTCGTCGGGGTGGCAGCTCATGTTGCCCGCCGGGACGTTGAGGCGGTGCCGCGGGTCGCGGGTGGCGTACGCGCCGCCGCGGCCCGCCTCCGGCGCCGGGTCGACGAGCACCAGCTCGAAGCGGAACCCGCGGCGCCGCCCCGCTTCGCACAACTGGATCGCGACCATGGTGCCCGCCGCGCCGGCTCCCACGACGGCGACCGTCCGGGCGGGATTTCCTGACGGCATGCCTGACGACATGGGAGCCTCCTGTGCGGACGAAGGGCGCTGGGGCGGGCCGGGGCCCGTAATTCACTATTTCAGTGAAATACCTGCACTCGGCAAGGGCGTTGCGCCAAATCCCCCGGGACTCCACCCGGACTCCAGCCGGACTCCGGTCCGGGCGCCGGACCGCGCCCGTACGGGGCCGGTCCGGCGGGTCTGTGAGAGAGTTGGGCCGTGCGGATCACAGCCAAGACCGACTACGCGGTGCGGGCGATGGCCGAACTCGCGGCCTCCGAGGTCCCGCTCACCGCGGAGAAGCTGGCGGCCCGCCAGGACATCCCGGTCCGCTTTCTCTTCGGCATTCTGCGGGAGTTGCGGATGAGCCGCCTCGTGCAGAGCATCCGCGGCCCCGAAGGGGGTTACGCGCTGGCGCTGCCCGCCGACGAGATCTCGCTCGCCGACGTCATCCGGGTCGTCGACGGCCCGCTCGCCAACGTCCGCGACCTCAGCCTCACCGGGCTGAGCTACCCGGGCCCGGCCGCGCCCCTGCCCGACGTCTGGCGCGCGGTCCGCACCAGCCTGCGCGAGGTGCTGGAGACCACCAAGCTCGCCGACCTCGCCGCCGGCGACCTGCCCGACGTCGTCCGCACCCGCGCCCGCACCTACCTCGCCGACGCGCCCGACGCGCCCGACGCGCGCCCGTAGCTCCCCGTCGCGTCGCCGGACCGGCGGCGTACCCCAGCACGAGCCCCGGCCGACGCGGCCCCCGAGCCCGTCCCGGAGGACGTGGGGGAGGCCGCGCGGCCACGCGCTACGCGGGGACGGGCTCGCGCTCGGCGTCCCACTCGGCGGCCTGGAGGGTGTTGACCAGGAGCATCGCGATCGTCATCGGGCCGACCCCGCCGGGCACGGGGGTGATGCGGCCCGCGATGCCGTCGAGCTCGGCGGTGCGGACGTCGCCCCGCAGGCCCTCGGGCGTGCGGTGGATGCCGACGTCGATGACGGTCGCGCCCGGCTTGATGTGCTCCGGGCCCACCAGTCCGCGCACCCCGGTGGCGACCACGACGACGTCGGCGGGCCGGGTGACGGCGCCGAGGTCGGCGGTGAACTCGTGGGCGACGGTGACCGTCGCCCCGCGCTGGAGCAGCAGCTGCGCCAGCGGGCGGCCGACCAGCTCGCCCCAGCCGACGACGGCGACGCACGCGCCCTTGAGCTCGATGCCCTCGGCGTCGAGGAGTTCGATGACGCCGCTGGGCGTGCAGGGCCGCAGTCCGCGCTCGCCGCGCGCCAGGCGCCCGGCGCTGGCGGTGGTCAGGCCGTCGACGTCCTTCGTGACGGGGATGCGGTCGATCAGCGGTGCGGCCTGGAGCCCCTGGGGCAGCGGGAGTTGCAGCAGGATGCCGTGCACGTCGGCGTCGGCGGCCAGCGCGTCGATGACGGCCGCCACCTGCTCCTGGGTGGCGTCGGCCGGCAGGTGGTGGTGGACGTCGCGCATGCCCGCCTCGCGGATGGCGCGGCGCTTGGCGGCGACGTACACGGCGCTGGCGGCGTCGTCGCCGACCAGGATGGTCGCGAGTCCGGGCACCCGGCCGCCGGGCGCGGCCTCGGCCACGCGCTCGGCGACCCGGGTGCGGATGGCGCGGGCGATCTCGGCGCCCTTGATCGTGCGTGTCATGGCGGCGAACCGCTTTCTGTCGGCGGACGATTCACCCGGTGGCAAGGACTGCGTACGGGGGTACCACGCCAAGAATATGGCCTCCGTGCAGGGGGCACGGAACCGGGGCGGGCTCGCCCGTGGGCCCGCGGCCCCAGGTGAAGACGATGGTGTGGTTGCCGTCGCGGATGACCCGTGCCTCGGGCGGGCGCGGGCGCCGACGGCCACGGCGAGCGCGGTGCACGGGTGAAGGGTCGCGCACGCGGCGCGAGGGGCGGCCGGGTGGGCGGGGCGCCGGGGGCGGCGGGCCATGCTGATGTGGTGTTCGTCACAGCGGAGTCGCGGGGGCCGGTGCGCTGCGGCCCCCGGTGGCGGACGGACCGGTCGGGCGGCCGGTGTTCGCGCTGGTGGCCGGTGCGGGGGCGGCGGCCGGGTGGCAGGGGGCGGTCGTGCGCCGGTGCGGAACCGACCAGTCGGTACGTATTGGTGCGTTTATATGCCTGCCGTCGGGTGCACGTTTGGGCGGCGCCGAACGCTATGTAGGCAAGACCGCGAAGGTGCGGTCCCGGAGTGCACACGGGGGGTGGCGCTTCTTCTCCCTCAGCGAGAGGAACGGCGAGGGCCGTGACGACAGATCAGAGCGGAGCCGCGCCCGCGGCTGCCGGCGGGGCCGTGGGATGCGCCCGCCGCGGACGGGGAGGCACCCGGTGAACCACGACGAGGCACACGGCGACCGCCTGCCCCGCGCGAAGGCCGACGACGACCCGGACCCGGACGCCGCCGTCCAGCCGCTGGACTTCCAGGCGTTCCACGCGCTCTACCGCGGCGCGTACGTCCGCTGGGCGCAGATGTACCTGGGCTCGCGCGCGGACGCCGAGGACGCGGTGCACGAGGCCATGCTCGAACTCCTCCGGCACTGGCGCAAGGCCCTGGCCCAGCCCGAACCGGCCGCCTACGCCTGGTGGTTGGTGAAGAACCGGGTACGGGACGCGGCCCGCTCCCGCAGCCGCCGGCAGAAGCTGGCCGACGCCATCTTCACCACCGAGCTGGCGCACGACACCGTCGACCCGATCGGCGCGCTGGAGGTCAGCATCGCGCTGTGGGAGGCCATCGACGCGCTGCCCGAGCGCCAGCACGACGTGTTCCTCATGCGGTACAGCCTCGGCTACACCGTCCGGCAGACCGCGGACCTGCTGGGGATCACCGAGGCCACCGTCCGCTCCACCGCCCGCGACGCGCGGCGCCGGCTCGCCGCGGCGCTCGACCCCGACCTGAAGGGACGCGAAGATGCCCGTGTCGATGCCTTTTGAGCAGATCCTGGCGAAGGCGCGGCTGCGCACGCCGGAGTACACCCGTGAGGAGCTGGTCGCCGCGCAGGCGCGGCTCGCCGAGGCCGCCGCGATGCGGCACATCATGTCCGGCGCGCTCACCTTCGACGACGCCACCAGCCCGGACCTGTGGTGCGAGCCGGTACGGCCCGGCCGCTGGGAGTCCGGCCACCGCGGCGAGACCGAGGACCGCGAGCGGCTGGACGCGGCGGACGACCTGCGCCACCTGTGCAAGATCGTCATCACCCAGGCCAACGCGCTCCAGACGATGTCCGCCTTCGTCAGCGGTTCGGTCGAGGCCGCCGACGACCCCAGCCGCATCCTCGAACCCGAGGGCGCCCGGGTGCTGGCCTGCGTCCTGCACCTCGCCGCCCGCGAGGACAGCGCGCGCTTCTGGTGGCAGTTCGCCTCCGGCGCGGACGACGGCGAGGCGAAGTTCTGCCTCTTCCTGCACCACCTCGCGCTCGGCGAGGTACAGGAGGCCAACTGGTGGCACGACCAGATCCCGCGCCGCGGGAAGGAGTTGTGGGCCCGCGCGGTGCGGGAGGGCCGCGACCGCGAGACCGCCGCCGCGGCCACCTGCCTGCACGCCGTCGCCCGCCGCAAGACCGTCCCCGACGAGGCGACCGCCGTCGTCGGCTACGTCCGCTCCGCCGTCCGCTTCGTCGACGACTCCCTCGACCTCCCGCTCCCCGCGGACGGCTTCGCGGCGAAGATCGAGGAGATGACCGGCGGCCGGGTGGCCGCCGGCGCCTGAGCCCGACGGCTCCGACACCCGCTCGACCGGCGGGCGGGCCGTCGCGGAAGGAGGAGGAGATGCCGACCGGCGGTGACGGGTTCGTCGTCCTCGACGAACTGCCCGCGGCGCTCGCCGTGGTCGACCGGCTGCTCGCGGTGGCCGGGCCGGAGGACCGTGCCGGCCTGGAGAAGGCGTCCCGCGCGCTCGCGCTCGCCCTCGCCGCCGGCCCGCGGTCTGGGCGTCCTGGAGGCGGGCGTCCTCGCCAGGAGGGCGGCGGAGCGCGGGGCGGCGGAGACGGCCGGGGGAGGGTGAAGGGAGCGGACCTTCGCGGGCGCGTCTGTCAGGGGCGCGACCGCGAAGGTCCGAGGGGAACAACGTAACGATCATTATCCGCGGGTGGGAGCGGTACTCACTCGCAGGCGTGAGGCCGGGCCGGAACTTCACCCGATTGCCGCCGTCGGCAAAGGGGCTCGCGCCGAGCGGACGACTCGTCCCGGCCCACCGACCTGACGGTGAGTCAACTGACGTCGCTGGTAGGGGCGCTGGGCGGGATGAGGACCGCCGCGCCGTTGACGCGGTCGGCGGCGAGGTCGGCCAGTGCGCGGTCCGCCGCGGCGAGCGGGTAGCGGGTCACCGTGGGGTGGATGCCGATCCGCTCCGCGGTCGCGAGGAAGTCCCGGCCGTCCGCACGGGTGTTGGAGGTGACGCTGCGCAGGTTCCGCTCCTGGAACAGGTGGTGCTGGTAGTTCAGCGCGGGGATGTCGGACAGGTGGATGCCGGCGACCGCCAGGGTGCCGCCGCGGTCGAGGGCCGCCAGTGCGACCGGCACCAGGTCGCCGACCGGGGCGAAGAGGATCGCCGAGTCCAGCGGCTCGGGCGGGGCGTCGTAGGCGCCGCGCGCCGACGAGGCGCCCAGGTCCAGGGCGAGCCGCCGGGCCGCGGCGGACCGGGTCAGCACATGGACGGTCGCGCCCTCGGCGAGCGCCACCTGCGCGGCCAGGTGCGCGGACGCCCCGAAGCCGTACAGCCCGAGCCGGCCGCCGGCCGGGAGCGCGGCGCGCCGCAGCGCGCGGAAGCCGATGATGCCCGCGCACAGCAGCGGCGCCAGCTCGGCCGGGTCGGCGCCGCCCGGCAGCGGGTAGGCGAATTCCTCGGGCAGCAGCGTCAGTTCGGTGAAGCCGCCGTCGGCGTCCCATCCGGTGTAGACCGACGACGGGCACAGGTTCTCGCGGCCGGCCCGGCAGTAGCGGCACACTCCGCAGGTGCCGCGCAGCCACGCGCCGCCCACCCGGTCGCCCGGCGCGAAGCGGTCTGCGCCCTCACCGGCGGCGACCACCCGGCCGACGATCTCGTGGCCCGGAACCGTGCCCGCCCGGTGGGGCCGCAGATCGCCCTCCGCGAGGTGGAGGTCCGTACGGCACACCCCGCACGCCTCGACCCGCACCGCGACCTCGCCGGGTCCCGGCCGCGGCACCGGCCGCCGCACCGGACGCAGCGGTCCCGAGGCGATGGGCCTCGGCTCCGCGACCACCCAGCCGCCCACGTCCCCCGCACCGGCGGACTCGTCCATACCCCCCAGCATGCGCCGCCCCCACCGGCGCGGCAATCCGCGCCCGCCGTGCCCGTTACCACCGGCCACGGTCTGGTTGCGGGGGAGGGGACCTCGTACGGTGTGAACGATCACCGACCGAGCGCACCCACAGGAGTCCGAGGACTATGCCCGCTGACATCACGCTTCCCTTCGAGAAGGGCAGCCATGTGCTGTTCATCGGCGACAGCATCACCGATGCCGGCCGTACCAAGGACAGGGCGCCCTACGGCGGCGGCTATGTGAGCCTGATCCAGGCCCTGGTGACCGCACAGGCCCCCGAGCTCGCCCTGCGTTGGACCAACCGCGGGGTCTCCGGCGACACCGTGCGCGACCTCGCCGGGCGCTGGCAGGCCGACGTGCTGGCCGAGCGGCCGGACTGGCTGTTCGTGAAGATCGGCATCAACGACTGCTGGCGGGGCATCGAGGGCAAGGCGGACGAGGCCGTGTCCGTCGAGGAGTACCGCACGACGCTCTCCGGGCTGCTGGACCGGGCCATTGCGGAGACCGGCTGCCGGCTGGTGCTCGCCACGCCGTACCTCATCGAGGGCGACACCTCCGACCCCTGGCGGACCGAGTCGGACCGCTACGTCGCCGCCGCCCGCGAGGTGGCCGCGGAGAAGGGGCTGCCGCTGATCGACGTGCAGGCGGCCTTCGACCGGGTCCTCGCGCACACCGCGCCCGCCGACTGGGCCGGGGACCGGGTCCACCCGGTGCTGGCCGGGCACGCAGTGATCGCCCGCGCCTTCCTCGCGGTGATCGGCGAGCTGGGGGCGGCCGGGACGGCCTGACGGCTGGGGCCGCCTGACGGCCGGGCACGGGCAGGGGCGCCGCCGGGACGGGACCGGCGGCGCCCCCTTGCCTGTGCCGCTACCGCGGACCCGCCGCCCCCGTCGCGGCCCAGCCAGGTACTGGCTGTGCCTGTATGCGCCCGAGCCGTTCGACGAGGCTGGTCGCATGACGAACAACAGGGATGATCAGAACAACCCGCACAACCAGCACAACGGCGGCAACCGGGGCGATCGGGGCGCCGCCCCCATCGGCCTGCTCGCCGGCAAGGTCGTCCTCATCACCGGCGCCAGCCGCGGCATCGGCGCGGCCGCGGCGTACCTCTTCGCCGCCGAGGGCGCCTCGGTCGTCCTCGCCTCCCGCGGCACCGACGCGCTGGAGCGGATCGCCGCCGAGATCCGCGCCGCCGGCGGCACGGCGGACGCCGTCCCCCTCGACCTCGCCGACCGCGCGAGCGTCCGCGCCGCGGTCGACCGCGTCGAGCAGCTGCACGGACGGCTCGACGGCGCCTTCAACAACGGCGCGGCCGGCCAGCACCCCGGCCCGCTTGACACCACGAGCGACGAGGTCATCGACGAGCAGTTCGCCGTGAACTTCCGCGCGCACTGGACCGCCATGAACGCCGAGGCGGCCCTCATGCGGCGCGGCGGCGGTGGGGCGATCGTCAACACCTCCAGCATCGGCAGCCGCCGCGCCAACCCGGCGCTGCCCGCCTACGGCGCCATGAAGCGCGCGCTCAACAGCATCACCGAGAGTGCCGCGGTGAGCTGGGCGCCGCATGGGATCAGGGTGAACGGCATCACCCCGGGCGGTACGGCCACGGAGATGATCGACGCGTGGGAGGCGGCCACGCCGGGCGTCGTGAAGGCCATCGCCGCGTCCACCCCGCTCGGCCGCATGGCCGAGCCCCGCGAGGTGGCGGAGGCGGCGGCGTGGCTGCTGTCCGACCGCGCCTCGATGGTGACCGGCGCGATCCTGCCGGTCGACGGCGGCGCCGGCGCCTGAGCAACGGGCGCGGCCCGGTATCGGGCGGTCGCCGGGTGAGACGGGTACGGTCCCCGAGGCGGGGTGCCTCGGGGACCGGTATCCCGTGGGGGGAGTCGACCGGGCCGGCCGGCGCGCCGCCTTCGCGAACGCGCCTGGCCGTACCGCGATGTGACGGTGCGTCAGCCCGGGATGATGGAGAACGAGCCGCCGTTGAGCGCGGTCTCGGTGTACTGGCCGCTGTCGATGGCCTCGGGGCCGTAGGTGTCGAAGGACTGGCCGTTGACGGTGATGCCGCTGAAGTCCTGCTCGTCGAAGGACGGGTAGCTGCCGGTGGGCGACTCGATCACGGCCTCGGCGCTCACGTCGTCGGCGGACAGCGACTTCTGGGTGGTCTTGGACCAGCCCTTGGTGGTGTCGGACAGCTTCAGGGTGTACGCGCCGCCGCCGTTGTCCACGACGCTGGCGGTGAAGGCGTCGCCCGCGTCGACGGACTCGTCGTAGTAGACCGGCGCGGCCGGGTACATCTCGTACCAGGCCGAGTACTCCGGGCTGCCGCTGGAGCAGTCGACCTGGACGCCGGTCTGCTCGACGGTCGAGGAGCCGTAGCCGTCGATGCCTATCCACGGCGCGTACAGGTCGTTCGTCGAGTTGCAGGTGACCTCGGGCATCGTCCAGGAGCCGGAGATGTCGGTGAAGCCCGAGCCGCGGGCGACGTAGCCGCCCCAGTTGCTGTCGCCGGAGAAGCCGTGCAGGGGCTGGGCGTAGTGCGCGGTGCCGAACTCGACGCTGGGTGCGACCGCGCTCGCGGGTCCGGCGAGGGAGGCGCAGGACAGTGCGAGCAGTGCGGCGGCGGCCGCCCTTGCGGGGGCGGCTGTGCGGAACTTGTGCATCCGGTGAACTCCAAAGGTGTGGGAGTTGCGAGGGTGGTGGGGGGAGTCGGCCGGCCGTCCGCATGCCCACGTGGTTGTGGGTGGAGGCTGGCCGATCAGGCCGCTGTAGCGATGCTGCGGGCTGTGCCGGGTGGGGCGGAAGGGGCGGGCTGCTACCGGATGCCGCAATGGCGTGAACATGACAACACTCGGAGTGGTGACAGCTGGCACGCCGAAGTGGCCAGGTCCGGGCGGGAGTTCGCCGCTGATGTGGGGCGGGGCGGCAAGTACCGTACGCCGTATGCGGGTTCGGGCCCTACGGCAGGGCGGCGAAGGACGGTACGCCGGACGCCCGCGGCGCGAGCGCCGCGGGCGTCGGGAGGGGCGGGTGGGGGCGTGGCCGGTGGCCGGGGGCGCGGGCTCAGCCGTAGGAGCGGGGCTCAGCGGTAGTAGTGGCCACCGTCGAGGTCCTCGGCGAGGCTCGGGCCCTGCGGCGTCCAGCCCAGTACCGTACGGGTGGCCTCGCTGCTCGCCGCCATGTCCGTGCCGTAGAACTTCGCGAGCCAGCCGAAGTGTCCGGCCGCCTCGCCGACCGGGACGGAGACGACCGGCAGGCCGAGACCGCGCCCGATCACCTCGGCGATCCGCCGGGTGGGTATGCCGTCCTCCGCCGCGGCGTGCAGCGTGGTGCCCGCCGCCACTTCGCGGTCCAGGGCCAGCCGCACCACACGGGCCGCGTCGCCGCGGTGGACCGCGGCCCAGCGGTCGGTGCCGTCGCCGATGTACGCCGAGACGCCCCGGTCCCGGGCGGTGGCCACGATCCCGGCGAGGAAGCCGTGGTCGCCCGCGCCGTGCACGGTGGGCGCGAAGCGCGTGACGACGGTGCCGACCCCGCGCTCCACCGCCTCCAGCGCGAGGTTCTCGCTGCCGCCGCGCAGGGAGTCGACGCCGTGGAACGGCGACCGGTCCTGCTCGGTCGCCACCCGTCCCGGGGTCAGGAACGCCAGGCCCGAGGCGACCACGAAGGGCCGGCCGGAGCCGGCGAGCGCGTCCGTGATCGCCTGTACGGCGCCGCGCTCGGCCTTGTTGGTGCCCGCCTGGTCGGCGAAGTCGTGCTTGTTGGCGAGGTGGACCACGGCGTCGGCGGCGGCTGCCGCGCCGCGGATGCCGCCGAGGTCGTCCAGGTCGCCGCGGACGGCCCGGGCGCCCTTCGCCGCGAGCGCCGCGGCCGAGGCGTCCGAGCGGGCGAGCCCGGCGACCTCGTGTCCGGCGCCGAGCAGTTCGTCGACGACGGCCGAGCCGATCCAGCCGGTCGCTCCGGTGACGAATACACGCATGTCGTTCTTCCTTCGGTTCGGTCCGCGGCACGTCGGGTGCCGCGGCTGGTGGGGTGGTCGGCGGCCCGTGCGGGGCGCGCCGTGGGGGTGGGGGTCTCGGGGCGTGGGCCGGGCGTGAAGTCCGCGGCGCCGTCGCGCCGTTGGCCCGGTCCACCGCCTCCGGTCCGCTGCTTTCACCCAGCCGCCTCCGGTCAGAGCCGGGCGTCCGCGCGGCCGGTCAGGCGGGAGAGGAGGAGGACGAGGGCGCCCGCGGCGAGGACGGCGACGCCGACGGCGCGCAGCCCGGCGTCCGCACCGGAGGTGAAGGCGCCGACGACGGCGGGCGCGCGGTCGGCCGGGGCGGCGGCGAGAGCCTGCGCCACGGTGCGCGGGTGACCGGCGGCCTCGACGTCGGCCGGGAGCGCGGCGGTGAAGCGCGCGGTGAGCACCGTGCCGATGACGGCCACGCCGAGCGCGCTGCCGAACTCCCGTGTGGTCGCCTGGAGTCCGGCGCCGACCCCGGCCTGGGCCGGCGGCAGCGAACCGGCGATGGCGCCGGAGAGCGCCGGCAGGGCCAGTGCCACTCCGGTGCCGGTGACCAGCAGCCATCCGGCGTAGGCGGCGTACGGCGTGCCCGCGCCGACCGTCGACAGGCCCAGCAGCCCGCCGCCCACGAAGGCGAAGGCGAGCGCGAGGGTGGCGTCCAGGCCGATCCGCCGCGCCAGGTGGCCGCTGCGGCGCGCTCCGGCCATGAGCGGCACGGTCAGCGGGATGATGCCGAGGCCCGTGCGCAGCACGCCGAACCCCTTGACGTACTGGAGGAACGACGCGTTGACGTAGAACAGCGCGAACATCCCGAAGAAGACCGCCGTCATGCCCAGGCAGGCGCTGCGCAGGGCCGGCAGGCGCAGCAGCCGCGGGTCGAGCAGGGGGTGCGCGGCCCGCAGTCCGACCAGGGTCCATACCGCGAACAGCGCGGCGGAGCAGGCGAATCCGGTGACGACGAGCGGACTGCCCCAGCCCTGCTCCGGGCCCTGCACGATGCCGAGCAGCAGGGTGACCGACGCGGCGACCAGCAGCGCCGCGCCGAGCGGGTCGAGCCGGCGGTCGTGGCGGGCGGAGACCGGGGCGATCCGGGCGGTGAGCGCGGCGAGCAGCAGCGCGACCGGGACGGCGGCGGCGAACAGCCAGCGCCAGGCGCCCCCGGACAGCACCGCGCCGCCGCCGACGTTGCCGGCCACCCCGCCGATGCCGGTCATCGACGCCCAGGTGGCCACGGCCGCGCCCTTGCGTGCGTCCGGCACCGCGTGCAGCAGCACCGCCAGCGTGTTGGGCAGCACCGCGGCGGCGCCGACACCGGTGGCCGCGCGGCCGGCGAGCAGCAGCGGCAGGCCCGGCGCGAGGGCCGAGAGCAGCGCGCCCGCGGCGAAGAGCAGCAGCCCGGCGAGCAGGACGCCCTTGCGGCCGAACCGGTCGCCCGCGGCGCCGCCCGGGATCACCAGGCAGGCGAAGACGACCACATACGTGTCGACGATCCAGATCAGCGCCGACGCGGACGGGTGGAGCCCGCTCGACGCGAGCAGCGGGACGGCGAGGTTGACCGCGGCGACCATGCCGACGACGAGGACGACGCAGGCGCACATGACCGCTGTCAGGCCGCGCGGCGCGGCGCCGCCGTGGGAGAGCCGCGGGCCGTCCGGCGCCGGGGCACGGCCGCTGATCGTTGCGTGGGTTGGCATGCCGACGACGCTACGAACCCCGGTGCCCTTCGTGCCACGCAACTTCAGCAATCACACATTGCGTACCATGCAACTATGGCCGAGCAGCTCGATCTGAACCTCCTGCGCGTGTTCGACGCGCTCCTCCAGGAAGGGAGCGTCACCGGGGCGTCGGAGCGGCTGCACCTGTCCATCCCGGCGACCAGCCGGGCGCTGGGCCGGCTGCGGCGGGCGATGGACGACCCGATCCTGGTGCGGGCCGGCCGCGGGATGGCGCCGACGCCGTTCGCCCTGCGCACCGCGCCGCGGGTGCGGTCCCTGCTCGACGAGGCGTCCGCGCTGGTCAGCGGCGACCGGGAGGTGCCCGTCTCCGAGTTGGAGCGCACCTTCACCGTCCGGATCAACGACGGCGTGGCCGCGACCCTCGCCCCCGCCGTGGTCGACGCCGTCGCGGCGGCCGCCCCCGGGGTGGTGCTGCGCTTCGTGGCCGAGGGCAGCGAGAGCGTCGAGGCGCTGCGGGACGGCTCGGTCGACCTGGACATCGGCGTCGGCGATGTCGCGGCGCCCGACATCCGCAGCGCCGTGCTGTACCGGGAGCGGCTGGTCGGCGTGGTGCGCGCCGACAGCCCGCTGGGCGCGGCCCGCCGCCCGACCCTGGCCCAACTGTGCCGCCACCCGCACGTGTCCGCCTCCCGGCGCGGCCGGGCCCGCGGCCCGCTCGACGACGTGCTCGAAGCGGCGGGCCTGCGCCGCCATGTCGCCGCGGTCGTCCCGACGTTCGCGGTGGCGTCGCTGCTGGTCGCCTCCAGCGGCTACGTCGGCCTGGTCCCGCAGCGCCTCGCCGAGCAGTACGGGGCGACGCTCGGCATCCGCTGGTTCGCGCTGCCCGCGGACCTCCCCGAACTCGACGTCCGCCTCCTCTGGCACGCCCGCCTGGACGCCGACCCACCCCAACGCTGGCTCCGCACCACCATCCGTACGGCTCTGGCCTGACGACGGCCCCCACGCCCGCCTGCATGTGCGCGCCGGCCGTTTGGTCACGGTATGCCCGCCCGGAACATCCCAGGCAACTGCGACCGGTGACCCTCGGAACACGAGGTGCGACCTTCTGCTGGCGGGGCGTCAGCTAGAGTGCGACGAATAGCTAGTCGCACAATGCGCCTAGCAGAGTGAGAAGTTGGCCACGGGACGTGCTGATGTCACCGCCCGCGTGGCGAGTTGGCCGAAGGAGTGACATGACCCGAACGGTGGACCCGAGCGTGACCAGGCGCAAACTCCGCAGGGACCTGCGCCGGGCTCGGGAGCACGCCGGCCTGACGCAGCGCGAAGCCGCGAAGTTGCTGGAATGGTCACCGTCGAAGCTGATCCGGATCGAAACGGGTCAGGTCGGTGTGTCCGTCACCGATGTCCGTGCGCTGGCCGATCTCTACCAGGTGACCGAGCGGGCGCAGGTGGAGCAACTGGTGGCGGACGCCCGCAACAGCAAGGGGTCGAGCTGGTGGGCGAAGTACCACGACGTGCTGTCCCCGTCGTTCGGCCAGTATCTGGGCCTGGAAGGTGCGGCGGAGCAGGTGTCCGCCTACCATCCGGTCGTCGTGCCGGGGCACTTGCAGACCGGCGGCTACACCGAGGCGCTTCTCGAGCCGCGGGTCGAGCCGGCGCGGGTGGCGCGGGTGGCGGCACTGCGCCAGGACCGCCAGACGCACCTGCTCGACGGGACGGCGAACCTCTCCTTCGTGATCGACGAGGCCGCACTGCGCCGCCGGATCGGCAGCCCGGCGGTGATGCGCGGACAACTGGACCACCTGCTGGAGGTGGCCGGGCATCCGCGCGTGGACCTCAGTGTCCTGCCGCTGGACTTCGGGGCGCACTACAGCACGATGGGCAGCTTCGTCCTGCTGGGTTTCACCGACGACGCCGACGTGCTCTACCTGGAGCAGGCCACCGGCAGCGTCACCACCGGGGACGACCTCGCCCTGCTGGCCCGCTACCAGGAGTGCTTCGAAGTCCTCACCGCCGGAGCCAGGCACGGAGAGGCCGCCCGCGCGCTGATCGAGCAGGCCAAGGAGGAGACCGGCAAGGACTGAACACCTGTCGTCGGGTTCTTGCTGGAGACCGAGAGAGTTTCAGGCCAACAATGCGGAGTACTGCGCAGGACGGCAGCGCTGAGGACGGTGCGGACCCGGGCGACGACGAGCCCGGCGCGGACCGGTCGGCTGCCGGGCACGTCTCGGACAACGACGTGCTGCTGAGCGCGCTGGGCGACCGGGGGCGCTTCGATCAGGTGCTGGAGTACCGGGCGCGTCGGCACGCACAGGAGATGGAGCGCATCGGCGCCGAGACCGAAGCGTACGAGCGTCGCACCTCGGCCGACGCCGATGCCCTTCGGCGGGTGGAGACCTCGCGTGCGCAGCAGCAGCGGCGCACCGTTATCGTGCTTGGGCTGATCCTTCCGTGCCTCGCGGTCTGCGGCCTGCCGGTGGCGGTGCTGGTGGAGCTGTCGCACCACCGCGCCCTGCTTCCGCTCGGTACGGTCGGGAGCTGCGTGGCCACCGTACTGGTCGGAGTCGTGGTGCCCGCGTGCGTGGCGGGCAGGAGGCGGCCGCCGCTCCAGCGGATCGTCGCGTCGCTGACGCGCTCGGCGGGCGGGGCCCGGGACGACGTCAGCGGGCCGACCAGCCGGTCGACGGCCGACGGTTCCGGGACGAGCCCGGCCGTGTCGGAGCACACGGCGACTCCGGCGGCGGGTCCATCGAGTCCCCGGTCACATGACCGTCCGGGCCGGAACTCGGGCCCTGACCAGCCGTCAGAGCCTGGGTGAGGTCGGGGTGAACCGCGTCCGGAGCGGATGCCGGCGGGGACGGGTACGGGGACGGGGGCGCGCAGCGACGTTGCGCCCGTATCACCTGGGCACACGCCGCCCCGAGGCCGAGTGCGGCGGTGAGGACGACCGCGGTCGCCAGCCACACCGCGGTCCGGGCCGCGGGTCCGTCCACCACCTGTGCTGTGAGGCCGGCGGCGACGAGCACGAACGCGGCGCTGCCCGCGCCGAGTGCGACCAGCGCCAGCCGGCGCCGCCACCGCGCGCCGGGCACGGACGGTGAAGGGGCACGGGAGCGCTGCACGCGGTCCTCGCCGTCGGTGCTGCTCACGCGCCTGCCTCTCCCACACTCGCCACGACGATCACGGTGTCCCGAACTGCCCGGTCGCCACGGCCGCGACGAACTCGCGCCAGGATTGGGCCGGGAACACCAACTGAGGGCCGGTACGGTCCTTCGAGTCGCGAGCCCGCACCTGGTCGGTATGGAGAGCCACCTCCACGCACTCGTACTCGTTTCCGCTGAAGCTGCTCTTGCGCCATCCGCCGGACGTGTCGGGCATCAAGATCACCATCCCCCCAACCGGCCGGTCGTAGGCCGGTCCCGCAGTCGCGCGCCGCTCGGTCCGGATCGCTTCGGTGAGCGGAAATGGTGCGGTGGAATTCCGCAGTACCTGTCTCCGCGCACAGAGCGGTCCATACCCGTGCCGCGCCTCCGAATAAGGGGGATACCCATTTTGCGGTGGCAAGACACAACCCAGCCCGCGTTGAACGCTAAAGCACCGGGTCGACCGGTGGCAAGAAGCATACCGAAG
The DNA here is from genome assembly GCF_057708105.1 of Actinacidiphila sp. bgisy144. Lineage (NCBI taxonomy): Bacteria > Bacillati > Actinomycetota > Actinomycetes > Kitasatosporales > Streptomycetaceae > Actinacidiphila > Actinacidiphila sp. bgisy144. The sequence continues at coordinate 37,179 of NZ_JBYIRM010000032.1, forward strand.
GGCATGTGCGGCGGCTGCAGGCGGTCATGGTCTCGATGAGAGGGCTACGAACGCCCGCTCGGGCGCGCCCGAACGCCAATAGCGAGCCGGCGTACGCGCGGTCGCCCGATCGTGCCGCGCACCGGCTTATGCGGGGCATGTTTGACACCCCATCAACGAAGCCTGGTGGCGGGGGCGTCGAAGCGGCCGATGGCCGGTCGTGGGCGAACTCGCCCCGTTCACCTGCGAGGTAGTGGCCTTTGGTACGTCTGCGGGCGGGGCCAGCGGCTGGGATTCCCGGATTCCGCGGGCGCCGCCCGAGCCCGGTGCGGCGGTGGCCAAGAAGGCGGAAGCGGTACGTTCCCGGGTGAATCTGCCCGTCGCTGCTCGATTTCGGCCCATCCCTGTGTGCGGGTCCACTAGGTTGTGAACCCCGATCCGCGCCATTCGGGTGGTCATTTGACTTATGACTATGCCAAGAGCGCGAGCCGAACTGCCACGTGTGCTCGCATGATCGCGGAATGTAGTTCCCGTGAGGGAAATATGGAAAATACGTGCCCCGGGGCAGCGGGTCGGACCTTCTCCTTGAGAGGCGAGTGCCGGAGCCGTTGCCAGGGGCAACGGGCAAGGGAGCAGGAGCGAAGGGGGCGGGGCAGCGGTAAGGGGTGGGTGGGTCAGTCGCGGGACATCCAGGTGGCCACGTCGGCTTCGTTGCCCTCGGGGTCCACGAGGGTCCACCACGCGGGGGCGTGGGCGTCGGAGAGCAGGCGGCCGCCGGCGGTGATGGCCGCGGCGATCCGCTCCTCGGCCTGGTCGTGGGGGACCGCGACGTCGATGTGGAGGCGGTTGCGCTCGGTGCGCGGGGTGCTCATCTCCTGGAACCAGAAGGGCGGTTCGCTGCCGTTGGGGTCCACCAGGTCGGCCTCGCCCGCGTCGCGGTAGCCGAGCAGGGCGCGCCAGAAGGGCATCACCTGCGGGCCGACGAGGGCGTCCACCGTGATCTGGACGGACTTCAGCGCGCCCGGGTCGGCGGGCGCGCCCAACTCCCGGGCCGCCCCGGAGACCGCCCGGGCCAGGGCGACATCGCGCTCGCTGAGCCCGCCGACCTCATGGGTGGTCAGCCGCACCGTCACGCCCGGGTAGCGCAGGTCCACGTCGGGGTGGTGGTTCGCGGAGTCCGCGAGGGCGCCGATCGCGTCCACCAGCCGCACGCCGGTCGCGAACGACCCGGTGCGGAAGTACGCGCTCGCGCCGTCGAAGAGCACCCGCCAGTCGTCGACCCCGGCCGCCTCGTGGAACTGCCTCGGTGTGATGCGTTCGACCATGCGCGGCAACGTAACACCGCCGGGCCCGGCGGTGCCCCAGGCGGGCGGCGAGGCCGTGGCGGGCCGCCGGATTCCACCCGGGCGGCGGCGCGGCCCCAACCGCCCGCGCCTTGCGCCGCCCGGCGCCCCGCCGGCCCGTCCCGCCGGGTGCACTTTGCCGGTGCGGGCCGGCGAACACCCCCGAAGGAGCGGAGTTCGGACGGATTCCGGTCATCTTGCGCACGCCTGGAGGCCGTACGGCGGCCATATGGCACCTTGCTAATGAACAGGCGGCCGCCCGAACTTCCGGGGCGGCCGCCCGACGTTGGAAGGAGCCTCACACGTGACATCCGACGCATTCCCACCGCAGGCGGCCCGGCACACCCGGCGGCGGTTCCTCACCGTGACGGGCGCGGCGACCGCCCTCGCCTTCGGCGTCAACGTGGCGCACGCGGCAGCGGCGGGCGCCGCCACGCCGTTACCGGGCGACCCGTTCACCCTCGGTGTCGCCTCCGGCGACCCGCTGCCGGACGCGGTGGTGATCTGGACCCGGCTCGCCCCCCAGCCGTACGAGCCGCTGGGCGGCATGCCCTACCACGCGGTGCCGGTGAGCTGGCAGGTCGCCAGCGACGAGCGGTTCCGGCACGTGGTGCGCTCCGGGACCGCCACCGCGCAGCCCGAGTACAGCTACAGCGTGCACGTCGACGTGCGCGGGCTGCGGCCCGGCCGCCACTACTGGTACCGCTTCAGATCCGACGGCCACCTCAGCCCGGTCGGGCGGACGAAGACCGCGCCCGCGCCCGGCGACCGCCCGGACCGGCTCACCTTCGCCGTGGCCTCCTGCCAGTCCTGGCCCGACGGCTACTACACCGCGCACGCCCACCTCGCCGCCGAGGAGGTCGACGCGGTGCTGTTCGTCGGCGACTACATCTACGAGTACGGCATCTCCGCCGCGGGCGGGCTGCGCAACACCGCCGACCCGGTGCCCGACCAGTTCCGCACCGAGGCCGACACCCTCGACCGCTACCGGCTCCAGTACGCGCTGTACAAGTCCGACCCCGACCTGCAAGCCGCCCACCAGAACACGCCCTGGATCGGCACCTGGGACGACCACGAGGTGCAGGACAACTACGCGGGCCTGTACTCCAAGACCCTCGCCCCCATCGACGACTTCACCGTCCGCCGGGCCAGCGCCTACCGCGCCTACTGGGAGCACATGCCGCTGCGCACCCCCGCGCCGCAGGGCCCGGACTACCTGCTCTACCGCCGCCTCACCTTCGGCCGGCTCGCCGAGGTCAACGTCCTCGACACCCGGCAGTACCGCTCCGACCAGGCCGACGGCGACCTGTGGAAGCCGGACAACCCCGGCCGCGACGACCCCGCCCGCACCTTCGCCGGCGCGCAGCAGCGGCGCTGGCTGCTCGACGGGATGCGCGCCTCGCACGCCACCTGGAACCTGCTCGCCAACCAGGTCGTGCTGAGCCGGATGGACCTGGACGCGAGCGGCACCCCGACGTACAACATGGACGCCTGGGACGGCTACACCGCCGAGCAGACCGCCCTGCTCGACGGGCTGGCCGGGCTGCGCGCCCGCAACCCCGTGGTGGTCACCGGCGACGTGCACGCCGCGTACGCGATGGACATCAAGCGCGACTTCGACGACCCGGACTCGCCGACGATCGGCGTGGAACTGGTCGGCACCTCGATCAGCAGCGGCGGCAACGGCGTGGACGTCTCCGTCAACGGCCAGAACTTCCTGGACCACAACCCGCACCTGAAGCTCGTCAACGAACGGCGCGGCTACATCGTGGTGGAGCTGACCCCGCACGCGCTGCACGCGTCCTACCGCGCGGTGCCGTACATCGACCAGGTCGGCGCGCCGATCAGCACGATCAGGAAGTTCACCGTCGAGGCCGGGCACCCCGGCCTCAACCCGGCGTAGGGGGAGAGCATGCGAGTGACGACTTCGCGGGGGCTGCGCGGGCTGGCCGCGGCCGCCGTGGTGCTGCTGTGCGCGGTGTTCGCGCCGGGCCGGGCCGCGGCGGCCGGCCAGCAGCTCACGCTCGGCTCCGACGTCGGCCAGGTGCTGGTCGACCCGGTGCCCTGCGCGGTGCAGGGCTTCCAGTTGCAGTTCGGCAACGCGGGCTCCGCCGCGGTGTACGCCGACGCGTTCATCGACGCGCCCGCGCCGCTGACGGTGTCCCGCTCGCTGGTCTCCAGCTACCTGCCGCCCGGGTACACGCTCAAGGTGGAGATCGACGTGTCCGCGCCGCGTACGACGCCGCCGGGCGACTACACGATCAGCGTGCACGCCGGCGATCAGCAGCTGTCCCTGCCGGTGCACGTCAACGCGGCGCCGGTCAACGACACGGGGAACCTGGTGCGCTACATGCAGGTCTCCGCGTCGTCGGAGAACCTGCCCAACTACCCGGCCTGCGGGGCGGTGGACGGCGACCGGACCTCCGCGAAGTGGGGCGCCGGGGGCGGCTGGAACGACGCCACCAAGGGCAGCTTCCCCGACTGGCTCCAGGTCACCTTCGACGAGCCCACCACCGTCGGCCGGGTGGACCTGTACACGCTGGACTCGGCGAAGTACCCTGCGGCCGGCTACGGCCTGTCCGCGTGGGACGTGGAACTGCTGACCGACGGCAGCTGGCAGACCGTCGCCCAGGTACGGGACAACACCGCGGCCGAGGCCGCCTCGGCCTTCACCCCGCAGACGGCGACCGCCCTGCGCGTGATCACCCTCGCCAGCAACGAAGGGCCGACGTACTCCCGCGTCGCGGAGCTGGAGGCGTACGCGTCCTGACCCCGCACCGCCGCAAAGGGGGCGGGGCCTGGCGGCCCCGCCCCTGCCGACACGCCCCGGCGCCCTACCGACAGGCCCCCGGCCCGCGCCCCGGCCCTACGGCCTCAGCCCCGGCCCGCGCCCCGGCCCTACGGCCTCAGCCCCGGTCCGCCCGCACCGGCAACTTCCAGTTCGGCCGCGGGAAGTGGCACGTGTACCCCTCCGGATACCGTTCCAGGTAGTCCTGGTGCTCCGGCTCCGCCTCCCAGAACGGCCCCGCCGGCGCCACCTCGGTGACGACCTTGCCCGGCCACAGCCCCGAGGCGTCCACATCGGCGATGGTGTCCTCGGCGACGGCCTTCTGCGCGTCGTCCACGTAGTAGATCGCCGAGCGGTAGCTCAGCCCGATGTCGTTGCCCTGGCGGTTGGGCGTGCTGGGGTCGTGGATCTGGAAGAAGAACTCCAGCAGCGCGCGGTAGTCGGTGCGCTCGGGGTCGAAGAGGATCTCGATCGCCTCCGCGTGCGTGCCGTGGTTGCGGTAGGTGGCGTTCGGGACGTCGCCACCGGTGTAGCCGACCCGGGTCGCGATCACGCCCGGCTGCCGGCGGATCAGGTCCTGCATCCCCCAGAAGCATCCGCCGGCCAGTACGGCCCTCTGCGTCTGCGCGGCCATCTCGGTCCTCCCACTCGTGAGCTCGCTCGCGTTCTCGGCGATCCTGCACGAAGGTGAACGCTTTCCGGCCCGCCGCGATTCCATACCCGCGCAGCCGCCGCGCAGCGGGGGTCTGCGCCATGGCGGCGACGGCGCGAACCCCGGTGGCCGCACTGAAATGCGCCGTCAGGGTGGAGCGGGAGGCGCGTGCGTGCGCCGGACACGTGAGCCGGGGCGGCGCGGCGCGACGCTGTGATCCTGTCTCCCCGCTCACCTTTCGGAGCCCTCAGATGAAGCGCACTGCCCGGGTGGCCACCTGCGCCGCCGCAGCCCTGATCGCCGCCGCACTGGCCGGCTGTTCCTCCAGCACCAAAGCCACCTCCGCCGCCGGCTCGTCCCCGAGCGCCAACAGCTCCGGCGGCTACGGCGGCGCCACCACCGCGACCACCCCGACCGGCCCCTCCGCCTCGGTCAGCTCCGCGATCGCCAAGGGCCAGGCCACCGTCGCCACCAAGAGCGCGGGCAAGCTCGGCACGATCCTCGTCGACGGCAAGGGCCGCACCCTCTACCTCTTCCTCGCCGACAAGACGAAGAACGTCTCCACCTGCACCGGCGCCTGCGCCGTGGCCTGGCCGCCGCTGCTGACCACCAAGGGCGCCGCCAAACCCGGCAAGGGCGCCGACCAGAAGATGCTCGGCGTGGCCAAGCGCTCCGGCGGCATCAACCAGGTCAGCTACAACGGCCACCCCCTCTACTACTACAGCGGCGACACCAGCCCCGGGCAGACCAACGGCCAGGGCCTGAAGCAGTTCGGCGCGCTGTGGTACGTCGTGAACGCCCAGGGCAAGCAGGTCACGAGCTGAGCGGGCAGGCCGGCGAGCCCGGCGGGCGGCGGCACGGGCCGGGTGCCCGCGCCGCCCTCGCCGTGCTCGCCGGCCTGGCGCCCTTCGCCGTCGGTGCCGGCCTCTACGTCTTCGGCCGGGAGCACACCCCCGACTACACCAGCGGGCTCTACGGGCAGCACGGCATCGACGCGATCGACCTCAAGGCCCGGCTCGGCAGCGCCCTGTTCTGCCTCGTCCTGCTCCAGTACGGGATCGCGCTGTGGATGACCGGCCGCATCCCCCGGGTGCCGGCCGCGCCCGCCCGCGTACGCACCGGGCACCGCGTGCTCGGCTACCTGCTCTTCCTTTTCTCGCTGCCGATCGCCTACCACTGCCTGGTCACGTACGGCATCGAGACCACCTCGGCGCGCGCGGCGCTGCACTCCTTCGCCGGGTGCGTCTTCTACGGCGCGTTCGTGGCGAAGGTGATCGTGGTGCGCAGCAGGCGGCTGCCGGGGGTGCTGCTCCCCGCCGTGGGCTCGCTGCTGCTCGTCACGGCGGCCCTGCTCTGGTACACCGCGTCCTTGTGGGTACTGGGCGGCTACACCGTGCCCGGCTTCTCCAGCGTCTTCCCGCCGGGCTGACCGGCCGCGAACGAGCCGGGCCATACCAGCCGGGTCGGGGGGCCCGCGGGGTCACGCGAGCCGGTTGACCACCGCGGCGAACAGCGCCGGGAAGCGCGCCGCGGCCGGCACGATCCGGGCCGCCGTCCCCGGACAGCCGCGGGCCCGCAGCAGCAGCGTGGTCAGGGCGCGGTGCCGCCGCGACATCGCGGACCACGCCCGTTCGTACGCCTCCGGCCGGCCGGCGCGCACACAGCGGACGAGCTCCGCGGCGCCGCGCACGGCCAGTGAGACGCCCTCGCCGGTCAGGGCGTCGACGTACCCGGCGGCGTCGCCCACGAGCAGGACCCGGCCGGCGACCCGGGCCCGGACGGGCTGCCGCAGCGGGCCGGCGCCGCGCACCGCCGTCGCCGCGGTGGGCGGCAGGCGGGCGGTGAGCGCCGGGAAGGCGGCCAGATGCTCGTCGAAGGGCGCGCGGTCGCAGGTCAGCAGGGCGACCCCGACCAGGTCGGGCCCGACCGGCGTGACGTACGCCTCCGCGCGGGTGGACCAGTGCACCTCGACGCAGTCGCTCCACGGCGGCACCGCGAAGTGCCGCCGCAGGCCGTAGCGGGCGGGCGCGGGGCCGGGCGGCCCGGACAGACCCAGGGCGCGCCGGATGGGGGAGTGCAGGCCGTCCGCGGCGGCGAGGTAGCGCGCGGTGAGGCCGGCGGCGGCCACCCCGTCCGCGTCCTGCCGTACCGCGTCGACCTTCAACGGCAGGACGGGCACGCCGAGTTCGGCCGCCCGGCGGGCCAGGGCCGCGTGCAGTTCGGTGCGCCGTACGCCCCGGCCGGGCCCGGCCCGGAAGTGCGCCTCGGCGGCGTGGCGGGCGTCGACATAGCGGATGCCGCGCAGCGGGCGGCCGCCGACGGCCACCCCGATCCCGGACAGCGCCGCCACGGCCGCGGGCATCAGCCCCTCGCCGCACGCCTTGTCCACCGGGCCCGGCCGGGGCTCGGCCACCACCACCTCCAGGCCCGCCCGCGCCGCGTGGATGGCAGTGGCGAGCCCCGCCGGGCCGCCCCCGGCGACGAGCAGGTCGATCACGGCGCGGCCACCGCGACGGCCGGCGCCGCGCCCGGGGCGGCGGCCAGCGCCGCGTTCTCGCAGCGCAGCCGGACCGCGAGCAGCGGCGCGTCCAGCAGCGTGAAGCACAGCGCGGTGACCCACGCGCCGTGCACCAGCGGCAGCGCGGCGCCCTCGACGACCACCGCGACGTAGTTGGGGTGGCGCAGCCACCGGTACGGTCCGCCCGCCACCAGCGGCAGCCCCGGCACCACGACCACCCGGGTGTTCCAGCGCGGCCCGAGCGTGCGGATGCACCACCAGCGCAGCGCCTGCGCGGCCACGACCAGGACCAGCATCGGCCAGCCGAGCGCGGGCGTGAACGGCCGCCCGCCCCACCCGGTCTCCAGCAGGCACCCGGCCAGCAGCCCGGTGTGCAGCAGCACCATCGCCGGGTAGTGGCCGCGGCCGTGCTCGACGCCGCCGCGGGCGCGGCTCCACGCGGTGTGGCGCCGCGCGGTGAGGAGTTCGGCCAGCCGTTCGACGGCGACCAGCGCCACCAGCACGGTGTACGGGGCGGGCGGGGCGAAGGACGTCATCAGCGGCCTACCAGGTCAGGAGGACGAGTTCGGAACTGAAGCCCGGGCCCATCGACACCATCAGCCCGGGCATCCCGGCCAGCGGCAGCGGCCCGTCGAGGATGTCGCGCAGGATGTGCAGCACCGACGCGGAGGAGAGGTTGCCGACCTTCGCCAGCGAGCGCCACGACGGCTCCAGGGCGCGGGCGGGCAGATCGAGGCCGGCCCGGACCGCCTCCAGCATCTTCGGGCCGCCCGGGTGGCAGATCCAGCCGCCGACGTCGACCGGTTTCAGGTCGTGGCCGGCGAGGAAGTCCCGTGCCTCCGGGCCGACATGGCGCAGCACCGTGTCCGGCAGGTCGGGGCCGAGCACGATCCGGAAGCCGCGGTCGGTGGTCTCCCAGCCGAGCAGCCCCTCGGTGTCGGGGTAGAGGCGGCTGCGGGTCGCCACGGTCCACGGGCCCTGGCCGGGCGGGGCCGTCCGCGCCGCCGGGTGGTCCCGGCCCACCGCCACCACCGCGGCCGCGCCGTCGCCGAACAGTGCGCTCGCCACCATGCCCGCCGCGGACGGCTCGCCGGGGCGGACCGTCAGCGAGCACAGCTCCACGCACAGCAGCACCGCCACGCCCGCCGGGTGCCCTTCGAGGTAGTCGTGCACCCGCGCCAGCCCGGCCGCGCCCGCGACACAGCCGAGCCCGAAGATCGGCACCCGTCTGACGTGCGGGGACAGCCCGCACCGGGCGGCCAGCCGCGCCTCGACCGACGGCACCGCGAGGCCCGTCACCGACGTCGACACCACCAGCTCCACGTCGTCGGCGGCGAGGTCCGCGCGTGCCAGGGCGCCCCGGAGCGCCTCCTCCGACAGGCGGGTGGCCGCGTCGACGTACGCGGCGTTCGCCGCGCCGAAGCCGTCCAGGGCGGCGTACTGCTCCAACGGCAGGGCCAGATAACGGCACTTGACGGTCGAGGCCGCGTGGAAGCGGTCCAGCACGCCCCGGCCCTGCCCGCCCGCCGCCCCCATCGCCACGAGGGCGTCCGCGATGTCGCGCTGCTCGTACCGGTGCGGCGGCAGCACAGCGTGGACGCCCACGATTCGGCTCATCGCCTCAGCATAGGAAGAACTACCGCAAATCCGGCCAGGCGCGACCGAGAGCCGCCCGGACGACCCACCCGTCGCGGGCGCGGCGAGCCGGGGCCGCTGCCGTGCCCGGGCCGCCTAGCGTGGCGGACGTGGCAATGGAGGCGAGGGTGCGCGGCGGCGCGGTGCGGGGCCTGGTCAGGGCGTCGCACCCGGAGCCGACCGCGGCGGTGACCGTGCTGGTGACGGCGCTCGCGGCCGCGTCCGGGCAGAGCCCGGGCGGGTGCGCGGCGGTCGCGGTCGCGGTGCTCGGCGGCCAGTTGTCGGTCGGCTGGTGCAACGACGTGGTGGACGCCGACCGGGACCGCGCGGCCGGCCGTACGGACAAGCCGCTGGCCGCCGGGGTGCCGGCGCGTGCCACCGCCGCGGCCGCGGCCGCCGCGGCGCTCGCCGTGTGCGTCGTGGCGTCGCTGGCGTGCGGGGCCGCGGCGGGCGCCGCGCACCTGGCCGGGGTGGCGGCGGCCTGGGCGTACAACCTGGGCGTGAAGCGCACCGCGCTGTCCTGGCTGCCCTACGCCGTCGGGTTCGGGCTGCTGCCCGCGTTCGTGACGCTCGGCCTGCCCGGGCACCCCGGCCCGCCGGGCTGGGCGGTCGCGGCGGGCGCGCTGCTCGGGGTCGGCGCCCATGTGACGAACGTGCTGCCGGACATCGACGCGGACCTGGCCGCGGGGGTGCGCGGGCTGCCGCAGCGGATCGGGCGGCGCCGCAGCCGGCTGCTCGCGCCGGTGCCGCTGCTGGCCGCGGCCGTCGTCCTCGTCCTCGGGCCGCCCGGGCCGGTCGGCCGCGCCGGGTGGGCCGCACTCGCGGTGACCGGCGGGCTGGCGGTCGCCACGGTGCGCACCGCGGGCGCCGGCACCGGCAGCCGGGCGCCCTTCCTCACCACGCTGGCGATGGCCGTCACCGCGGTCGTCCTGCTCCTCGCGCACGGCGGCGCGCTGGCGTGAGGGCCGCGGCGCCGGTCACGGTCAGGGGCGGGCGGGCCGGACCCGGCCGCGCACCTCGGCCAGCGCGAGGCGGGCGCCGTCCGGGCCCGGCGCGGTCGCCGAGATCGCCACCTCGTCGCCGTCCTCGAGGAACGCCCGCTCGGTGCCGTCGGGCAGCCGCAGCGGCTCCGCGCCGTTCCAGGACAGCTCGATCAGCGCCCCCCGGGTCTCGCGCACCGGCCCGCTGACGGTGCCGGACCCGAAGAGGTCGCCGGTGCGCAGCGAGGCGCCGTTGACCGTGAGGTGGGCGAGCATCTGCGCGTACGTCCAGTACATCCCGGCGAACGGAGGCCGGGCGACGACGTGCCCGTTCAGCCGCACCTCCAGCGCGAGGTCCAGGCCGTACGGGACGGGCGCGGCGCGGTCGTCGAGGTAGGGCAGCGGGGCCGGGTCGCGCGGCGGCGGGTCGGTGCGCGCGTACCGCAGCGCGTCCAGCGGCGTCACCCACGCCGACACCGACGTGGCGAAGGACTTGCCGAGCATCGGCCCCAGCGGGACGTACTCCCACGCCTGGATGTCCCGCGCGGACCAGTCGTTGAGCAGGCACAGCCCGAAGACGTGGTCGTCGGCGTCGGCGAGCGCGACCCGCTCGCCCCGCGCCGAGGGCGTGCCGACCACGAAGCCGACCTCCGCCTCGATGTCCAGCCGCACCGAGGGCCCGTACGACGGCTCCTGCTCGCCGGGCTCCCGGCGCTGCCCGCAGGGCCGTACGACGTCGGTGCCGGACACCACCACGGTGCCCGCCCGGCCGTGGTAGCCGATCGGCAGGTGCTTCCAGTTCGGCGGCAGCGCGTCGGCGCCCGGGCGGAAGATCCGCCCGACGTTCGAGGCGTGGTGCTCCGAGGCGTAGAAGTCGACGTAGTCCGCGACCTCGAACGGCAGGTGCGGCACCGTGTCCGTCAGCGGCAGCAGGCAGGGCGCGACGGCGGCGCGGTGCTCCGGTGCGGTCAGCCAGGAGGTGAGGGCGACGCGCACCGTCGTCCAGGCGGGGCGGCCCGCGGCGAGCAGCGGGCCGAGCGACGGCGCGGCCAGCAGGTCCGCGAGGTCGGTCGGGGCGCCGGTGGCGCGGGCGGCGGCGCCGGCGTCCAGCACGTGGTCGCCGTAGCGCACGCCGAGGCGGCGGCGGGCGGGGTCGGCGGGGGTGCTGAAGACGCCGTACGGGAGGTTGTGCACGCCGTAGGGCGCGTCGTGCGGGAGGTCGAACGGGTCGGCGGGGCTCAACGGACCTCCACGGGGGTGCGGGTGCGGGTGCGGCTGGTGCGGTACGGGCGGTGCCGTGGTCGCGATGATCACGGAAACGTCCCGAGGGTATCGGGGGCGGCGCGAGGCGGGGCGGCAATCGGGTTTGGAGCTGCCCGGGCGGCAAACGTAAAGTTCGCCCCACGGGTGGGCGGGGCGCAGAACCCGGCACCCATGGGGATCACACGGAGAGCAGCGGTTTCATGACGGCGACCACGCAGGACCTGTACGGGCCCGGGCCGGACCCGGCCCACGGCGGCGAGGGCCTGCCCGACGACGGCGACCCCGCCGGTGCCGGTGCCGCTGCCGCTGTCGTGCCCCCGGCCGACCCCTCGGACGTCCCCGGGATCGACCCCGAGCGCCTCGCGCTGTGCCTGGCCGTCCTCGCCGAGCTGGACGACCTCCCGGTCGACCACCCCGACGCGATCGCCGTACGCCGTGCCACCGCCGGGATCTACCGCACGGTCAAGCAGCGCCGCCGCCAGGAGCGCCGGGCCGCCAAGACCGCCAACGACAAGGCCGTCACCGAGGCCACCGCCACCGGCGCCGCCGACCGGATCGACGACGAGACCCTCGGCATCCAGCTCGCCACCTCCGTGAGCACCGAGCTCGCCGGCATCCTGGAGCGGCCCCGCTCCTGCTACGTGTGCAAGACCCGCTACGTCGAGGTCGACGCCTTCTACCACCAGCTGTGCCCGCCGTGCGCGGCCGAGAACCGGGCCCGCCGCGACGCCCGCACCGACCTGACCGGGCGGCGCGCGCTGCTCACCGGCGGCCGGGCCAAGATCGGCATGTACATCGCGCTGCGGCTGCTGCGCGACGGCGCCCACACCACGATCACCACGCGCTTCCCGAACGACGCGATCCGCCGCTTCAAGGCGATGCCGGACAGCGCGGACTGGCTGCACCGGCTGAAGATCGTCGGGATCGACCTGCGCGACCCGGCGCAGGTGGTCGCGCTCGCCGACTCCGTCGCCGCCGACGGGCCGCTGGACATCCTCATCAACAACGCCGCCCAGACCGTACGCCGCTCGCCGCGCGCCTACAGCGAGCTGGTCGCCGCCGAGAGCGCGCCGCTGCCCGCCGGGGAGCTGCCCGCCTCCGAGGTGCTCGGCGCCTTCGGGTCGGGCGCGCAGACCGCCGCCGCGCTGCCCTCACCGCGCGGTGAACTGCTCACCCCCGACGACGTCACCGGCCTCGCCCTGGTCGGCGGATCCGCCTCGCTCGCCCGGATCGAGGCGGGCACCGCGATCGACGCGGGCGGGCTCGTACCGGACCTCGACGCCAGCAACACCTGGGTGCAGACCGTCGGCGAGGTGGACCCCGTCGAACTGCTCGAGGTCCAGCTCTGCAACGTCACCGCGCCGTTCGTCCTCATCAGCCGGCTGCGGCCGGCCATGGCGGCGGCCACCGCCCGGCGCAAGTACGTCGTGAACGTCTCCGCCATGGAGGGGCAGTTCAGCCGCGGCTACAAGGGCCCAGGCCACCCCCACACCAACATGGCCAAGGCCGCGCTCAACATGCTCACCCGCACCAGCGCGCAGGAGATGCTGGAGACCGACGGCATCCTCATGACCGCGGTCGACACCGGCTGGATCACCGACGAGCGGCCGCACCCGGACAAGGTGCGGCTCGCCGCCGAGGGCTTCCACGCCCCGCTCGACCTCGTCGACGGCGCCGCCCGCGTGTACGACCCCGTGGTGCGCGGCGAGCGCGGCGAGGACCTCTACGGCTGCTTCCTGAAGGACTACCGCCCCTCGGCGTGGTGAGGGCCCGGGCGGTGTGAGCGCGCGCCCTACCCTTGCCGGGTGGCCCTCTTCACCGTCGAACGCACCACCGACCTCCCGCCGGACGAGGCGTGGCGGCGCCTGACCGCCTGGGAACGCCACACCGCCACGGTGCCGCTGACCCGGATCGAGGTGCTCACCCCGCCCCCGTCCGGCGCCGGCACCGTCTTCGTCGCCCGCACCGGCCTCGGCCCGCTCTCCTTCGCCGACCCCATGCGCGTCGAGGAGTGGCAGCCGCCCGGCGCCGACGGCCGCGGACACTGCCGCCTGGTCAAGACCGGCCGGGTCGTCCTCGGCTGGGCCGAACTCTCCGTCCGCCCCTCGCCCACCACCCCCGGCACCCACGTCCGCTGGCGCGAGGACCTCCGCGTCCGGGGCCTCCCCGACCCCCTCTTCGCCCGCCCCACCACCCTCACCGCCCGCCCCCTCTTCACCCGCGCCCTCACCACCCTCCTCACCACCCCCGCCTGACCCGCGGGGTCACGTCGGCAGCCGCCAACTCGGCCCGTCCGGGTCGCCGAGCCACACCGTCTGGTCCCACTCGGTCACGGTCATGCCGAACGCGCTCTGGTCCGGCGCACCCTCCTGCTGCCACTGCGTCAGTGCGTCCTCGACCTGGTCCCACAACCGGAGCGGGCCGTCCTGGTGCACGGTCCAGCCACCGCCGTCCGGCTCTGTCCACGCCTGCGAACCCGTCGCCACGTCGAGCAGGGCCACGCCTTCCGCGGTGCGCACCAACTCCGCCGAGGGCGCCGCCAGTTGCGCGACGAAACGGCCGGTCCAGTCGTCCAGCACGGCGGGATCGACAGGCGTCGTGCGGGCGGCGCCCGGGTGCGGATAGTAGGTGGGACGGGGCGGGCGATCATGGGGGCGGGCGAGCATGTACGAGACCTCGTCCCCGGTGAAGCGGCCGCGCGCCACGCCCTCGTCGTCGACGACGAGCCGGATCAGACCCGAGGCGAGCATCCACCCACTGAGCGTTGTCACCACGCTACCCGCGTCCCGCAGCTGCCACAGCCACGACGGTGGGATGCTGCGCACCGCGCACGTGGCGACGACCGCGTCGTACTCCGCGCCCGCCTGGCTGCCCCGCAGGCCGTCCCCGGTGACGAGATGCGGCGCGAACCCCGCGGCGCGGAGCCGTTGCGCTGCGCCGGCGGAGAGGTGTTCGTCGTACTCGACGGAGTAGACGGCCTCCTCGCCGAGCCGGTGGCACAGGATCGCGGTGGAGTAGCCGGTGCCCGTCCCGATCTCGAGGACCTTGTCACCTTCCTCGACGTCGGCGAGTTCCAGCATCCGCACGACGAGGGAGGGCAGGGTGCCGGACGACGTGGGGCGCCCGGTCATCGCTCCGCGGGCGCTGTCGGCGCTGACACCTTCGACCTGGGTCACCCATGTGGTGTTCGAGTAGACCAGCCGCAGCCACTCCTCGTCCCCGACCTGGCCGCGGTGAACGGGCTCCCACCCCGCCCCCTCCGGGCGGAAGACGCTCTCCCCCAGGAAGAGTTCGCGGGGCACGGCCTCCACGGCAGCCCGCCACGCGGGGTCGGTGATTCCGCCGCCCAGGGTGAGTTCAGCTGCGAGTTCCTGGCGGAGCAAGGCGCTGGTGGTCATGTGCGGTCCCGTCCGGGGTTCTCCAGCTGATCGGCGATGGCTGCGGTGATGCGAGTGGTGATGGGTTCGGGAAACCACGCGAACTGGCCGTTCGGATTGCACTCGTAGAAGTGCCACCTGCCCGCGGCGTCGAGCCCGAAGTCGAAAGCACCGTACGTCAGGCCGAAGTGCGAGAGGTAGCCCCATACGCTCTTCGCCACGTCGTGCGGCGTGTCGATCGTGCTGTACGAGAGGTCGTCATAGTGTCGGCGCCAGTCCAAGCCGGGCGAGCCGTCGATCCGCACGGCGAACAGGGAACCGCTCACCGCGGTGAGTCGGATGTCCGCGACTTTGGCCACCCGCTGCTGGAAAAGATGTGCGGTATGGCCCACCCCGGCGTCCAGTTCCTCGGACGTGACTTCTTCCACCCAGACCGTCAGCCCGTGTCCGTCGGCGTCGGCGTATTCGCTGTTGTAGAGCGGCTTGTAGACGGCCGGCCCGTACCTGGCCACGAATTGCCGGGCCTCGTCCACGTCGTTCGTCACAAGCGTGGGCGGAACGCGGAGCCCGTATCGGGCGGCTGCCGAGAGCTGGGCAGGCTTGTACTCGGCGGCACGGTTCAGCCAGGGATGGTTCACGTAGTGCGTTTCCGGCAGCGACGCCAGGATGCCGCCGAGCCCGTACCGGGCCTGGTCAATGCACCACTGGGCGTCTCGGTCCTCAAGCCCGGCCCGCGCCGTGTACGGCCGAGGCCGTCGCCAGAACACCGACCGGACCCGGTCCAACGCGACCGTACGGGTCGGTGTGCGGATATCACCGGTGAGGCCGAGCGACCCGGTGCGGACGCTCACGGTGACGTCCGCGGGAAAGTCCCCGGGGTCCAGGCGGACCACGGGAACCGCGCGCTGCCCCAGTTCCGCGATGACACCGTCGGCCGTCACGTCGTCGAGTCGGGTGACGACAAGGACAGGCGACGGCCTGGTCAATCAGTGTCCCCTTCCTGGTCACTGCCTTCATCGGAGTTTCCGTCGAGTGAGGTCTTCGTCTTGGTCTCTTTGCTGGTCTCGCTCCGTTTGTGGCGCGCCATGCTCTGCGCGCTGCATCCATCCGGTCCGATCCATCGTCCGGTCTGGCTTTCCGCGTCAAGTACGACGTTGCCCGCGACGACGGCGGCCGACACCGGGAACGGTCTCATCCGGGTCAGCCCCCATGGCTTCGGCGTCGAATAAGTCACCCACATCCTCCTTCATCAGCGGGACACGCTATGGCTACCCGCCTCAAAAGCCCCCGAACGCACTGGACTTGACGCTCTCGCCGGGCAACACAAGAACGAACGCGCACGTGATGGCGCAGAAGTGGTCGGCCCACCGGCCTCCGGGTGACGACCCGTGGGTATGCTCCGGGGGTATGAGGACCGGGACGGCGTCGCGCCATGCACGGATGGGTGACCCGGGGGTGTTCTGAGCGCCGGGCGGGGGCCGCCTTCGTCGCGTTGGTCAGGGGTGTGGAGGATCGACGACGACAGGAGAGCTGATGTCCATCAAGACGTTGCACGTTCCGACGGCGGACGGGGTGGCCGACGGGTTCGCGGCGCTGCCGGAGGGCGGCGGGCGGCACCCCGGGGTGCTGATGTACGCCGACGGGTTCGGTATCCGGCCGGTGGTGCGGGAGTTGGCCGAGGAGTTGGCCGGGCACGGGTACTACGTGCTGGTGCCGAACTACTTCTACCGCCACGGCCCGACGCCGGTGGTCGAACTGCCCGCGTACATCGGGGCGGAGACCCGGCCCGCGGTGTTCGCGCAGGTGATGCCGCTGATCAAGGCGCACACCACCGACCGCGTCCTGAGCGACGCGGAGGCGTACCTGCGGTACCTCGCCGCCCGGCCCGAGGTCGCCGCCGGGCCGGTCGCGGTGACCGGCTACTGCGTCGGCGGACTGCTGGCGCTGCGCACCGCCGTGGCCCACCCGGACCAGGTGGCCGCCGTCGCCGCGTTCCACGCACCGGTGGGCGCCGTCGGGCCCGACGACCTCGCCCGGCTGACCGCCGAGGTCCACTTCGGCCACGCCGAGGGCGACATGACGCCGGACGCCCTCGCCGAGCTCGACCGGAACCTGGCAGCCGCCGGCATCGCCTCCACCTCCGAGGTCTACCCCGGCACCGTCCACGGCTTCACCATGTCCGACACCGACTCCTTCGACCCCGCCGGGCTGCGACGCCACTGGACCCGCCTGCTCCCCCTCCTGGCCCGCACCCTCCGGACGCCCTGACCGCCCCCGGGCCGTTGCCCCGGCCGGCCGCGCGTGACGGCCGGCCGGGGCAACGGCGGCTGCCTGCCTAGCCGTTCGTCTGCTGCCAGAAGCCGCAGTTGTGCTGCTGGGCCAGGACGGAGGCGGGGGTGAGGACGCTGTCTCCGGCCGGGGCCAGGTCCATGACGAGCCCGCCGGTGGCGCCGGAGGTGTTGCGGAAGGGCGACCAGGCGGGGGCGCCGTCGACGGTCGGGTTGCCGGTGCGGGCGAAGCCGGACCACTGGGCGACGAGCTGGTCGCGGAACGCGGCCTGGTCGGGGTCGAACTGGACGGCCGGGGGTTCGAAGAAGTCGGGGGAGAGGTAGACGACCTGGCCGCTGTGGGGCGAGCCGAGCGGGTAGCCCCCGTTGGGGGAGAGCGCGTCGGTGTCGTCGAAGACGTAGGAGAACACGGTGGTGTGCCGGGCCAGTTCGGCCGCCGCGCGGAGGGACGGGCAGACGCTGAAGGCGTCGGCCATGACCGTCCGGTAGGCGATCAGCGGGGAGGAGTCGGGGTAGCGCGCCAGCGGGTAGCGGGCCATGACCGCGGCGGTGCTGTCCCCGAACTGCTGGGTGAGCAGGGCCTTGTACTGCGCCGGGGTGGTGGCGAGCACCGACGGCTGGTAGATGCTGCCGTTGATCTCGTCGCGGGCCACCCCGATGACCAGGCTCGCCTGGTTGATCCGCCCGGTGGCGAACGCCTGGGCCGGCGACACCGGCAGCGTCGTGCCGTTGACGATGGGACCGATCGCACCGCCGCTGGTCGGCGTGAAGAGCTGTCCCGCCGCGGTGACGAGCGTGTCCTCGGGCACGGCCCGCAGGCAGGCCGCCACGTCGCCGGACGACCCGCACCCGACCTTCGCCGCGAACGAGGCGCCGAGTTCCTGCGCCTGCGCCTCGGTGGGAAGGTCGGACTTGCAGTCCGCGGTCCACCAGATGGTGTCGTCGTTGTAGTTGTAGAACCCGCTCTCGCTGATTCCCTTTTGGAACAGCCCCTTCGCCTCGGGCGACGCCATGGCGGCACACACACTGGCCCCGCCGGCCGACGAGCCCTCCAGCGTGACGTTTTCCGGGTCGCCCCCGAAAGCCGCGATGTTCTGCCGCACCCAGCGCAGCGCCATGTACTGGTCCTGGAGACCGTAGTCGCCCGAATGCGCGCCGAGGGACTTGTCCGCGAGGAAGCCGAGGATGCCGAGGCGGTAGTTGATGGACACGACCACCGCGTGGCCGTTCGAGGCGATCTCGGAGTTGTCCAGCGGGTTGGCGAGGAGGAACCCGCCGAAGTGGATGTCGACGATCACCGGCAGTTTGGCGCCCGGCGCGGCGGTCGTCGGCTCCTGGATGTCGAGGTTCAGGCAGTCCTCGCTCATCACGGCCGGCGGCGCCTCCCCGTCCACGGCCGGCTGCGGGCACGCGGCGCCCTCCCGCACGGCGCTGAACACGCTGGTCCAGGGGGTACGCGGCTGGGGTGCCCGCCAGCGCAGGTCGCCCACGGGCGCGGCGGCGTACGGCACGCCGAGATAGTTCCGGGTCGCGTCCTTGTCGATGCCGCAGAGCGGGCCGGCGGCGGGCCGCACCGTCGTACCGGCCGTACAGGAGACAGCGGACGTGGTGGCGGTGGCGGTGGCGGAGGCGTCGGCGGCCGAGACGGCGTCGGCGGCGGAGGCCGCCCCTCCCGCCGAGCCGGCGAAGAAACCGCCGCCGGCTATCAGGAGCAGGGTGAGCGCGACCGGACCGAACAGCCGGAACCGCCGCAAGACGGACTGAACAGATCTCATCATTCGTGGACTTCCATCGCGGAGTGGGTCGAATGCGGGAACAGGTCGAATGCGGGAATACGGGAACGCGGGAACGCGGGAACACGGGAATGTGGCAATACGGCGTGACATGCCGGCGCCGCGGCGATGACGCGCCTACCAACGGCCGTGGCCGCGCGGCGCATTGACGTACCGGAGACGTCGGAGTTTCACCGGGAACACGTGTGCGTGACGTTCCGGTTAATCGGCGGCGGGGGATCTCGGCGCGACTTTATCAAGAGTGCGTTCAGGTGGAAAGAAGATGTCGGGCGCGAATGCGCCGCCGTGTTCCCGCGGCGGATTACCCGGTCCAACGGGACGGAGTTCGCCGGGGGTTCGCCGTGTTTTCACCGGATCGCCGCTGGGCGGCGGTGTGCGGGGGCCGGGCGCCTGGCCAGGCGCCCTATGCTGGGCGCGCGCGTCGCAGTGGGGGCGCGCGGGGGCGTTCACAGACACAAAGGGGGGAGCGGGCCGTGCCCGTTGCGAGAGGTGTGAAGATCGGCGTCATAGGCGTCGTGTGTGCGGGGATGTTCGGCGTGGCCGGGTACGGGGCCTACAACGTGTACACGGCGCTGGACGGTTCGGGGGGCGGGCACAGCGGGTCCACGGCGGCCGCGACACCGGGGCCGTTGACGGTGAAGCAGGTCGCGGACACGGCGGGTAAGTTCCTGACCGCGTGGTCCGGGGGCGAGATCGCGAAGGCGGCGGCGCTGACGGACTCGCCGCAGACCGCCACGACGGCCCTCACCGGCTTCCGCAGCCAGGGCCACGTCACGTCGTTGGCGATCAGCGGCATCGTCCCGACGGTCACCGCGACCCCGGCGGGCGCGACGGCGGGCGCGACGGCGACGGCCGCCACGACGGCCCCGTCCGCCCCGGCCACCGCCACCCCCGCGGGCGGCGGCCAGGCCGACTTCACGGTCACCGCCCACCTGTCCGCCGACGGCGTCGCCACCACCTGGACGTACTCCTCGTCGCTGGCGGTGGACCACGACAGCACCGGCGCACCGGTCGTCACCTGGCAGCCGTCCGTCGTCAACCCGGAGCTGGGGGAGGGCGACTCGATCGTCACGGGCACGGGCGGGGCACCCGCGATCGACGTGACCGACCGGAACGGGAAGGCGCTCACCGCCGCCGCCTACCCGTCGCTGGCCAGGATCATCGAGGACCTCAAGTCCCGCCACGGCGACCAGGTCAAGGGCGGCACCGCGGGCCTGGAGACGTATGTGCAGCACAGCGACGGGACACAGGGCAAGGTGCTGAAGGTCCTGCGCAAGGGCACGGACAAGAAGCTGCGGACGACGCTGGACGCGGGTGTGCAGGCGGCCGCGGAGAAGGCGGTGAAGGGCAAGAAGGGCGCGGGCGTCACCGCGCTGGACATCGATGACGGCACCATCCTGGCCGTGGCCAACAGCGACCCGAGCGGCACCGACATCGCGTTGCAGGGCGCCGACGCCCCCGGCTCCACGATGAAGATCGTGACGTCCGCCGCGCTGATCGAACGCGGCATGGGCCCGGGCTCCGCGGCGCCCTGCAACAGCACGGACAACGTGCAGAACGGCCGGATGTACCACAACGACTCGCCGAGCCTGCACAACGCGAACGCCGACCTGCTCTGGGACTTCGCCAACTCCTGCAACACCGGCTTCATCACGCAGGCCCCCAGGCTCGGCGCGAACGGACTGCGCGACACCGCCGCGCAGTTCGGCCTCACCCAGCCGTGGAACATCGGCACCGCCACGCCCGACGACCAGCCGGGCTTCCCCGACGGCACCGGCGCCGACGAGCTGACCTCGGAGATGATCGGGCAGGGCCGGGTGGTGGCGAACCCGCTGATCATGGCGTCGGTCGCCGCGACCGCGGCCACCGGCAGCTTCCACGAGCCGCGGATCGTGGCCGCCGGGATGATCAACGGACGCATCACCGCGGCCGGCGTCGGCTCGCGCGTGTCGGGCGACCTGCGGGAGCTGATGCGCGGCGCGATCACCAACGGCACCGCCACCGGCGTGATGAGCGGCTTCGGGCCGGACTCCGGGGCGAAGACCGGCTCCGCGGAGGTCGACGGGCAGGCCGCCACCAACGGCTGGTTCACCGCGTTCGCCGGCCGGGTCGCGGTCGCCGCGGTCGTCCACGACGCGGGGTTCGGCAACACCTCGGCGGGCCCGATCGTGGCGCAGGTGCTGCGGGCGTCCTGACGGCCCCGCCCGCCGTGGACGCGGAGGTGCGGTCGTTCCGGTCCGCACACGGGCCCGCGGTCGACGGCGCCGTGGCAGCCCAACACCCGGAAGGCGCCGACCGGTTCGTCGGCGATGCGCCCGCGCCCCGGTCCGCAGCGCGCCCCGACCGTTACCGCCCCGGCGCCCGCGGCGGCGGCGCGGTGCTGTCGCGGACGACGAGTTCGCTCGCCACCTCCACCCGCGTGGTCTCGGGCGCCTGCCCGGCCAGCAGCGTGAGCACCATGCGGGTGGCGACCGCCGCCATCTCCGGCAGCGGGGTGCGGACGGTGGTCAGCCGCGGAGTGACCCAGTCCGCGAAGTCGAGGTCGTCGAACCCGACGACGCTCAGGTCCGTAGGGACCCGCAACCCCAGGCGGTCCGCGGCGCGGTACGTGCTCAGCGCCTGCTGGTCGCTCCCGGCGAAGATCGCGGTCGGCCGGTCCGGCAGCCGCAGCAGGTCGAGCGCGTGGTCGTACGCCGGGCCGCGGGAGAAGTCGCCGTAGCGGACCAGCGCCGGGTCGTGGGGCAGCCCGGCCTCCTCCAGCGCCGAGCGGTACCCGTCGACCCGGGCGCGCGAGGCCAGCCGGTCCGGCGGGCCGCCGATCACCGCGATCCTGCGGTGCCCCAGCCGTACGAGGTGCCGGGTCGCCGCGAGGCCGCCCGGCCAGTTGGTGGCCCCCACCCAGGGCACGCCCGGCGGCGGTTCCTCGGCCGGTGCGATCAGCGCGAACGGCAGCCCCAGCCGGGCGAGTTCGGCCCGGTGCTCCTTCGTCAGCGACGGGACGACCAGGATCGCGCCGCGGGTCGGCCGCTCGGCCAGCGCGTCCAGCCAGTTGCGGGCCGGGCCGCCCTCGCGCTCGTGGGTCGCCGAGACGACCAGGCCCATCCCGACCGCGTGCAGGGCCGCTTCGGCGCCGCGCACCAGCTGGGCCGCCCAGGGGCCGTCCAACTCCCCGATCACGAAGTCGATCAGGCCGCCCGGGGCGAGCGCGGTCGGCACCGCCCGCCCGCGCGGCGCGGCACCGTACCCGTGCTGCTCCAGCAGCCGCTGCACCCGCGCCCGGGTGCGCGAGGCGACGTCCGAGCGGCCGTGCAGCACCTTCGAGACGGTCGACACGGACACGCCCGCCTCCGCGGCCACCCGGGCCAGCCCGCCCGCGCCGCCCGCGTCGTCGGGTGCCGCCTCCCGCGCCTCCCGCGACGTGTCCCGCGCCATCGTTCCCCTGCCCTTCGCCTCACGCGCCTTCGCCTTACGCGCCTGCCCTGCCGGAGCAGTATCGCGAACCCGCGGCGGCGGCGCGCGCAGGTGCCCTACGGTGGGAGGCGCGGGGCACCTGGGAGACGGGGGAGGCACAGGTGGAGGCGGAACTCACCGCGCTTGCGGCGTCCGGCGCGACCACGCTGGTGCAGCTCATGGTCCAGGACGGGTGGAGCCACGTCCGCGGCCGGCTCGCCGCCTTCTTCGCCCGCGGCGGCGACGATACCGCGGTCGACGGCCAACTCGACGCAGCCCGTACGGAAGTGGTGGCCGCCCGGCAGTCCGGCGACACCGGCACCGCGGCCGACGTCGAAGAGGAGTGGCGGGCCCGGCTGCGCCGCATCCTGCGCGCCGACCCGGCGGCGGCCGCCGAACTGCGGGCGCTCCTGGCGGAGTTGGGTGCCCCGCCCGAAGCCGCCCCGATCAGCGTGGTCCACAACACGATCAGTGGCGGTACCCAGAACGCCCCCTTCGTCCAGGCCCGCGACATCAACGGCGCCCTCACCCTGGGCACTCCGCCGGCCCCTCCCGCCTGACCGGCCCGGCCTCCGTACGGCCCGGGCCCCCGGTCCGCGCATGCCGTGCCCGCCGCCCCGCCGTGCCTGCCACGCCCGACCCGCCGGCGGGGTGCGGGACTGCCGGCTTGCCTTCGAGCGCCCTCCAGGTCCTAGCGTCAGCGGCGTTCACCAGCCTTTGACGTACCGCCCGGCCCGCCGGGCAGGAGGAGTGTCCGCACATGATCACCCGAACCACGCTGGGCTCACCCGGTCTCACCGTCAGCGCGATGGGCCTGGGGTGCATGGGCATGAGCGAGAGCTACGGCGCCGCCGACTGGGACGGCGGCCTGGCCACCATCGGCCGGGCCCTGGACCTGGGCGTCACGTTCCTCGACACCGCCGACGCCTACGGCACCGGGCACAACGAGGTGCTGGTCGGCCGGGCCGTCCACGGCCGCCGGGACCAGGTGCAGCTCGCCACCAAGTTCGGCATCGACCGCAGCGCCGGCGACCGGGCCCGCCGCATCCGCGGCGCCCGGGACTACGTCCTGCGCTCCTGCGACGCCTCGCTGCTGCGGCTGGGCGTCGACGTGATCGACCTGTACTACGCCCACCGCCCGCCCCAGGACGTGGAGATCGAGGAGACCGTCGGCGCGATGGCCGAGCTGGTCCAGGCGGGCAAGGTACGCCACCTGGGCCTGTCCGAGGTCGACGGCACGCTGCTGCGCCGGGCGCACGCGGTGCACCCGATCGCCGCGGTGCAGAGCGAGTACTCGCTGTGGACCCGCGACGTCGAGGCGGTCACCCCGGTGATGGCCGAGCTGGGGGTCGGGCTGGTGCCGTACTCGCCGCTGGGGCGGGGGTTCCTGACCGGCGCCCTGGACCGCTCCGCGCTCGGCGAGAAGGACTTCCGGCGCGGCAACCCCCGTTTCGCCGGCGCTGCGGGCGAGGCCAACGAGCAGATCGCGCGGACCGTGCGCGAGGTGGCCGACCGGCTGGGCGCCACCCCGGCCCAGGTGGCGCTGGCCTGGGTGTATGCCCAGGCCGAGCGGCTCGGGGTGGCGGTGGCGGCCATTCCGGGCACCCGCAGCCCGGCCCGGCTGGAGCAGAACGCGGCCGCGCTGGAACTCATCCTGGACGCCGAGGCGCTGGCCGTACTGGACCCGCTGAGCGACCAGGTCAGGGGCGAGCGCTACACCCCCGCGCACACCGCGGAGGTCGCCCGGGGCTGAGCGGTGGTACGGCCCCGGCCCCGGGGGTTCCCGGTCCGGCCGCCGTGCGGCGGTACATATCGCTGCAAGGTTGCTGAAACGGCGGATCGGTACGCTTCGCGGATGGCCGACGTGCTGGACATCGCTGCGCTGCGCAGCTTCACCTCGATCGCCGACTGCGGCGGGTTCCACCGGGCGGCTGCGGCGATCGGGATGTCGCAGTCGGCGGTGAGCCAGCATGTGCGGCGGCTGGAGAAGGCGGTGGGGCGGCCGCTGGTGGAGCGGGTCGGGCGGGTGACGCGGCTGACGGCGCCCGGGGAGATCCTGCTCGCCGAGGCGCGGAAGATCCTCGCCGCCCATGACGAGGCGCTGGCCCGCCTCGGCCGGGGCGCGGGCGGCGCCGCGGGGGCGGGCACCCTCGTGGTCGGTGCCACCGAGCACGCCGCCGACCGCATCCTCCCGGCGATCACGGGCGCGCTCAAGGAGCACTACCCGGGCCGCGGGGTACGGTTCCGGCTGGACCGCGGCACCCGGCTGAGCGACGGCGTGGACCGCGGCGGCATCGACGTGGCCGTCTTCGTCGGCGACACGGGCGCGGGCGGCAGCGTGCCGGCCGGGGAACTGCCGCTGGCGTGGTTCGCGGCGCCCGGCTGGCGGATGCCGGCGCCCGGGGTGCCCGTCCCGGTGGTCGTCATCGACCACCCCTGCACGATCCGCCGCCGCGCGCTGGACACCCTGGCCCGGCACGGCGTGGCGTCGGCGGTCGTCGTGGAGGCGGCCTACCTCGCCGGGGTGATGAACGCGATCCGCGGCGGGCTGGGCGTCGGCCTGCTCGCCGACGTCGGCCCGCCGCCGGAGGGGCTCCAGCGGTGCGCGGACCTCCCGCCGGTGCCGCCGGAACCGCTCCACCTGCGGACCAGGGCGGACGCGCCGCCGGGACTGGCCGGGGCCACCGCCGCCGCGGTGCGCGACCTGCTGGCCGCCGCCGTCTAGCCGGCGGCCTGCCCGGGCAGCGGCTCGCGCGTCGCGATGGGCGCGAGGTCCGCGCCCTGCCGCAGCCGCTCCAGGAAGAGCACCACGGTCGCGGCGGCGCTGCGGTGCGAGATGTCGTTGAAGGCGTCGTGGCGCCCGTCGGCGAGGGTCACCAACTCCGCGCGGGGCGCGGCCGTGTAGGCGGTGCGGGCCGCGTCCACCGGGCTTACGGGATCGGCCGCGCCGTGCAGGCCGAGCACCGGGACCGCCACCTTCGCGAACTCCGCGCGGTCGTACCACTGCGGGGGCAGCGGCCGGAACAGCGCGCCGCGCTCCAGCCGTTCGGCCGCGGCCAGCCGCCCCTGGTGCGTGGGGCACGCGGTGCGCGTCCCCAACTCCTCCTCCCACTCGGCGCTTTGGGCGCCATCGGCGTCCTTGTCCGTCGGGAGCCCGGCCAGCAGCAGCGCGTCCACGGCCACCTCGCCGGCCGCCACCAGCCCCACCGCGAACAGCGCGCCCGCGTCCGACCCGGCCAGCACCACCGGCCGCACCGTGTCCGCGTCCGCCAGCACCTCCCGCACCTGCGCCGCCGCCTCCCGCGGCCACCTGCTCGGGTCGGCCACCGCCCGCACCCGGTAGGCGTCCGCGGCCAGCCGCGTGCCGAACCGCTCGTACAGCAGCGGGTCCTCGCCGCGGCCCGGCAGCAGCACGACGGTGCCGCGCGGGCCCAGCGCGGGCGGGATCTCCCAGGCCGCGGGGGCGGGAGCAGCGTTCACGGAAGTCATGGCGGTGTCCTCGGGGGCAGGGGCGCGCGGGCGCGTGCATACGGTGACGGGTGCGGGGGGTGTACGGGGACGTACGGATACGGGCGCGGCCGCGGACGAGCGGACCCGGGGATGCGCGCCGGCAGCGGGGCGCGGGTCACCCGCGCCAGCACCCGGGCGGCAGCACTGGCCCGCGACGGTCGGACGCCGCTGCTAGCCGCAGCAACAGCGGGCAGGCGCCCCGCCGCGTGCCGGGCCGCAGGGGCCGGGTCGGTCCGCGGGCGGGTGCGTCGTCATGTCCCGAAGCATGCAGCACACGCGGCGCGGCCGTCCAACGACGATTCCTGATCACGACCGATCACGTATCCGCATCGGTCCGCCCGCCCGTCCGCGGGCGGTCCGCTCTCCTTGCGGAAGCGCCGCGTCGGCGGCGATCACCCTTCCGTGCGCGGCGGTTCGAGGCGGGAGAGCCAGGCGGTCAGGAGGGCTTCGAGTTGGGCGGCCTCCTGCGGGGGCAGCGCGTCGAGGAGCCGGCGCTCGTTGCGCATGTGCTCGGTGAAGGCCCGGTCGATCAGGTCCCGCCCGGCGGGCGTGAGCCGGACCACGCGGCCGCGTCCGTCGGCGGCGGCGCGGCGGCGGGCGACCAGGCCGCCGCGCTCCAGCCGGTCGATCCGCTTGGTCATCGCGCCGGTCGTGACCATGGTGTGCGCGGCCAGTTCGCCGGGCGCGCGCTCGTACGGGGCCCCGGCCCGGCGCAGGGCGGCGAGCACGTCGAACTCGCCCTCGCTCAGGCCGAACCGGCGGTAGACCACGCAGAGCTGCTCGGTGAGCATGCCCGCGATGCGGTGCAGCCTGCCGATCACGCCCTGCGGGGAGACGTCCACCCCGGGCCGTTCGCGGGCCCACTCCGCCTGGATGCGGGCGATGTGGTCGAGCGGCGGGCCGGAGCCGGCGGGTTCTGCGGGCATGGCTTCACTATAGCTTCCGTGGAAGGCATAGTATCTTCCATGGAAGCTAATATTCGGTGGGTGCTCCTCGCGGCGGTCGCCCCAGTGGCCTGGGGCGCCAACTACTACGTCACCAAGGCGGCGCTGCCCCCGGGCGACCCGCTCTACGGCGGGGCGATCCGGGCGCTGCCGGCCGGGCTGCTGCTGCTCGCGCTGCGCCGCCGGCTGCCGCGCGGGGCGTGGTGGTGGCGGTCCGCGGTGCTCGGGGTGCTCAACGCCGGGGGCTTCTTCGCGCTGGTGTACCTCGCCGCGCAGCGCCTGCCGACCAGCACCGCGGCGACCGTGATGGCCGCGGCACCGCTGGTGATGGCGCTGATCGCGTGGCCGCTGGTCGGCGAACGCCCGCGCGCCGCCCACCTGTCGGGCGCGGGCGTCGGCATCGGCGGGGTGTGCCTGATGCTGTGGGGCGGGTCGGGCGGCGCGGACCTGCTGGGGGTGGCCGCGTCCGCGGGCGCGATGCTGCTGTCCTCGCTCGGCTACGTGCTGGCCAAGCGCTGGGGCACCGGGGTGGACGTCCTGGCCTCCACCTGCTGGCAGTTGCTCGCCGGCGGCCTCCTGCTGCTGCCGTTCGCCGCGGCCTTCGAGGGCGCGCCGCCCGCGCTCGACGGCCGCGCGCTGCTCGGGTTCGGCTATGTCGCGGTGATCGCCACGGCCGTCGCGTTCACCGCCTGGTTCGCCGCGCTGAGCCGGCTGCCCGCGGCGACGGTCGGCCTGGTGGGATTGCTCAACCCGGTGACCGGGGTGCTGCTCGGCACCGCCGTCGCCCACGAGCCGCTCACCGTACGACAGTTCGCGGGGCTGCCGCTAGTGCTGGCCGGTGTGCTGCTCGGCCGTCCGGCGCCGGCGTCCGGGTCGGCCGCAACTGGTGACGGCGCGGGGAGGGGGAGGATGCCAGGCGGCTTCGGGCGCCGGCGCTCGCTCAGCGGCGCCGGCCGATGTAGCCGTCGGGGCGGATGAGGAGGCTGGTGCCGTCCGAGGCGTCGTAGGCCCGGTAGGCGTGCCCGTGGGTGTCGATGACATGGGGGCCGGTCGCGGCTTGGCCGGGGCGGAGGACCGCGAAGGCGTGGGGGGCGTCCGGTGCGGGTGCGCCGAACGTCAGTCGGGTGGCGTGGGGGCCGCGGTAGAGGTCGAAGAGCCGTATGGCCCGGCCGTCGGCGTCGGTGACGGGTGCGTCCGGAGCGCGGTCGCCCGCCACGACCCGTCCCTCGGCCGTCCGGTAGGAGACGTCCAACTGACGTGTGTTCGCGCCGCGTTCGTGGGCGTCCTCAGCTCCCTCCCGGTGCTTGCGCAGGAGTTCGGTGCTGACGGTGAGGACCTTCTGGGCGGTCGCGCGCCGCTCGCTCTCGTAGCTGTCGAGCAGTTCGGGTGAGCCGTCGGCCAGCTTCCAGCCGAGGTTGTAGGCGTCCTGCACACCGGTGTTGAGCCCCTGCCCGCCGGTGGGCGGATGCACATGGGCGGCGTCGCCCGCGAGGAAGACCCGGCCCACCCGGAAGCGCGCGGCCAGGCGGATGTTCGGCCGCCAGACGGTGGACCAGTCCAGCCGGGTCAGCCGGACGCCCGCGCCGCGTGCGTCCAACGCGGCCTGGAGGGTCTCCAGCGTGGCGTCGTCGTCTTCCTCGACGAGCGGCGCGTTGAACTGGAACAGGCCGGGCGTGCCGGGCAGCGGGCTCAGGCCGACGCCGGCCTGCGGGGCGTCCGCGCGGGCGAACCAGTAGCCCCAGGCGTGATCCAGTCCGTCGGCGGTCACGTCGCCGAGCAGCATCCGGACGGTCTCGTCCGTCGTCCCCTCGAAGGGGACGCCGAGGGTCCTGCGGACGGTGCTGCGTCCGCCGTCCGCCCCCACCAGGTAGGAGGCGCGTACGGTCTCTCCGGTGGACAGGCGCGCCGCCACCCCGTCCTCGTCCTGGGTGAAGTCGACCAGCGCCGTGCCGAGTTCGACGCGCACGCCGAGTCCGGCGAGCCGGTCCCGCAGGATGCCCTCCGTCTGGGACTGGCCGAGCACCCAGGCGTTCGGGTAGGGCACGTCGGGAGTCGCTTCCATCAGTTCGGCCGTCCGCCGGTCCATGACGTGGGCGCCGTCGAGGTGGACGCGGACCGTTGCCACCGAGCGCCCTCGCGCGAGGACCGCGTCGAGGACCCCGAGGTCCTCGAAGACCTCCAGGGTGCGCGGTTGGAGGCCGTCGCCCCGCGAACCCGCGAAGTGCTCGCTCGCCTTGTCGATGACGCGTACGCCGAGCCCGCGCCGGGCGAGGTCGATGCCCAGGGTCAGGCCGGTCGGACCGGCACCCGCGATCAGTACGTCCATGATCGGACCTCTTTTCTGAATCTGCATTCAGTGAATGTGGGTTCAGTATGCTCGTTGGTGCTGTTCCGGGTCAAGGAGGTGCCGTGAAACGCAAGGAGAGGGCCGCGGAGACCGAGGTCGCACTGAAGGCGGCGGCCAAGCGGGTCTTCGCCGATCCGGAGGCCGTCCGCGCACACATCGCCATGTACGCGCACCTCTACCGGGAGCACGCCGTGACGATGCGCGCCGCGCAGGAGGCCGCGTTGGTGAGCGGCGACATCGCCGCGACACTGGCCAGGTTCGAGGCGAGCGAGATGGCCGACATCCTGGGCCACGTCACCTGTGTCGCCGAGGCCGGCCGCCCCCTGCCCGCCTCGCCGGAGACCTCCCTGCGCATGGCGTTCGACCTGATCCACGCCATGCTGCGGGCCCGACCCCAGCGCGCCGACCAGGTGGACGACGAGGCGATCGAGGCGCTGACCCGTTTCGTCTACCGCGGGCTGAACGGCTGCGACTACTGAAGCCCCACCGTCGTGTTCGGCGGCCCGCGGCCGACTGATGGGCCGCCGATGGCCGTTCGGCGACACAACATGGCAGGTGCTCAGCAGGCCCGGACGGTGGCGGCGGCGCGGCCCTCGCCGTCCCACTCCCGCACCCCTGCCGCGACGTCTCCCTCGCCGGTCAGCGCCGGGCCGGACCGGCGACCGCCGGATCGCCAGCACGCACCTGGCCGCGCTTCCTCCTCCGCCGAACTCCCCTGCGGCGAAGGCTGATCGCGCGATCCGGCGGGCGAGGCGTCCTTGTCGCGAAGGCGGGTCGGGGCGCAGGGTGGAAAGCGCGGCGCGTAGGGCGGGGGCGGGCCGGCGCAGGCAACGCTGGAGGAGTGAGGCGTCCCGCACGGGACATGAAGGGGGTGCCGGTGATGGCGGACGACAGGGCGCGGCAGGCGGGGTGGGAGTTCACCGACGACCGGGGCAGCACCGCGACCGGACCGGGCACGCCGCCCCGCGTGGTGGCGTACGTACGGGCCGGGGCGGCGCTGTGGGAGTACGGCATACGGCCGGTCGCGGTCTACGGGTCCGGCCACGACAGCGGCGCGCGGGCCGACCCGGCCAAGCTGGGCGGGCTCGACCCGCGGGAGGCGGCGTACCTCGGCGGGGGAGCGGACATCACCGCGGAGGTGCTGCGCGAGCTGCGCCCGGACGTCGTGGTGGACGTGACCTACGACGGCAAGTCGGCGTACGCCCTCGCGGAGGACGCCGCCGAGCAGGCGGGCGTGCCGGTGGTGGCGCTCGGCGTCGGGGGCGGGGCGCCGCTGCGGACGATCCTCGGCCGGTTCGCGGAGCTGGCGGCGGCGTTCGGTGCGCCCGCGCCCGCGGCCGACGGTGAACTGGCCGCCGCCGAAGCGGAGTTGCGTGAGCTGGCGGCGGGCGCCGGCACCGCCGGGGTGGTCGCGCTGTCGCCGGGCGGGCCCGAGCAGGTGCACCTGGCCCGGCCGGAGACCTGGCCGGAGCTGAGGCACCTGGCCGACCTCGGGGTCCGCACGCCCGACCCCGGCCCCGGCCCGGGCGTCAACTGGCGGACCACCGACTGGGACCAGGCGCTGGAGGCGGTCGGCGGCGCCGGGGTGCTGCTCGCCGACGCCCGCGCCAACGCGGTGCCGCTCGCCGAACTGGCCGGGGTCCCGGCCTGGCAGCAGCTCGCCCGCACCGCCCAGGTGCTGCCCTGGAACCCCGAACTGCCGCCCGCGCCGGGCGCGTACGCGCAGTTCCTGCGCGCGGTGGCGGCCGCGCTGCGCGCACCGGGACCGGCGGCGGGCTGACCGGTGGGCCGCCCGGGACCGCGCGGAAGGGCGCGGACCCGGACGGCCGCACGGGGCACTTCAGCCCGGCGGGCTCACCCGTCCCAGCGCCACTCGGCGACCTCCGGCAGGTCGGTGCCGTGCGCGCGGATCCAGCCCCGGTGCCGCAGCCGGGTGTCCTCCATCAACTGCCGTACGGGGGCGGCGCGTACGGCCAGCCCCGGCACCCGGTCGATGACGTCCATCACCAGCCGGTAGCGGTCCAGGTCGTTGCTGACGACCATGTCGAACGGCGTGGTGGTGGTGCCGATCTCCTTGTAGCCGCGGACATGCAGCTCGCGGTGGCCGCTGCGGCGGTAGGCGAGCCGGTGGATCAGCCACGGGTAGCCGTGGTAGGCGAAGACGACCGGCCGGTCCGCGGTGAACAGCGCGTCGTACTGCGGGTCGGACATCCCGTGCGGGTGCTCCTTCTCCGGCAGCAGCCGCGCGAGGTCCACCACGTTGACCACCCGCACCGCCAGCTCCGGCAGGTGGTGGCGCACCAACTGCGCCGCGGCCAGCACCTCCTGGGTCGGTACGTCGCCCGCGCAGGCCAGCACCACGTCCGGTTCGCGGCTGCCGTCCTCGGTGCCCGCCCACTCCCAGATGCCCGCGCCGCGGGCGCAGTGCGCGCGGGCGGCGTCCATCGTCAGCCAGTCGAAGCAGGGCTGTTTGCCGGCCACGATGACGTTGACGTAGTCCTTTGACCGCAGGGCGTGGTCGGCGACCGACAGCAGCGTGTTGGCGTCCGGCGGGAGGTAGACCCGCACCACCTCGGGGGACTTGTTGAGGATGTGGTCGATGAACCCCGGGTCCTGGTGGGAGAAGCCGTTGTGGTCCTGGCGCCACACGTGCGACGTCAGCAGGTAGTTGAGCGAGGCGATCGGGCGCCGCCAGGGCAGCTCGCGGGTCACCCGCAGCCACTTGATGTGCTGGTTCACCATCGAGTCGACGATGTGGACGAACGCCTCGTAGCAGGAGAACAGGCCGTGCCGGCCGGTGAGCAGATAGCCCTCCAGCCAACCCTGGCAGGTGTGTTCGGACAGCACCTCCAGGACCCGCCCGTGCCGGTCCAGGTCCTCATCGGTGGGCAGCAGCCGCTCCTGCCAGGACTTCCCCGACGCCGTGTACACCGCGTCGAGCCGGTTGGACGCCGTCTCGTCCGGGCCGACGATCCGGAAGTCGCGGCGCTGCGCGGTCGCCGCCATCACCTCCGCCAGCAACCCGCCCAGCACGCGGGTGGGTTCGTGCAGCTCGGTGCCCGGGCGCTCGACCGGCACCGCGAAGCGGTCCAGGTCGGGCACCGGCAGCTCGCGCAGCAGCAGACCGCCGTTGGTGTGCGGGTTCGCGCCCAGCCGCCGGTCGCCGGACGGCACGCACGCGAGGACCTGCTCGCGCGGGCGCCCGGTGTCGTCGAACAGCTCGGCCGGACGGTAGGACAGCAGCCACTCCTCCAACTGGAGCAGGTGCTCCGGATTGGTGCGGACCTCCGCCAGCGGCACCTGGTGGGCGCGCCAGGTGCCCTCCACCGGCAGGCCGTCGACCTCCGCCGGGCCCGTCCAGCCCTTCGGCGTCCGCAGCACGATCATCGGCCAGCGCGGGCGGTCCGTGCCGGCCGGGACCGGGCCCGCGCCATGGCGTGCCGCCCGCTGGATCTGCGTGATCCGCTCCAGCGCGGTGTCCATCGCCGCGGCCATCTCCCGGTGCACCGCGGCCGGTTCGTCCCCGGCGACCACGATCGGGTCGTGCCCGTACCCGCGCAGCAGCGCGTCCAACTCGTCCTCGGGGAGGCGGGCCAGCACCGTCGGGTTCGCGATCTTGTACCCGTTCAGGTGCAGGATCGGCAGGACCGCGCCGTCGTGCGCCGGGTCCAGGAACTTGTTGGCGTGCCACGACGTCGCCAGCGGGCCCGTCTCCGCCTCGCCGTCGCCGATCACACACGCCACCAGCAGGTCCGGGTTGTCGAACGCCGCGCCGTACGCGTGCGACAGCGCGTAGCCCAGCTCGCCGCCCTCGTGGATCGAGCCCGGCGTCTCCGGGGCGACATGGCTCGGCACCCCGCCCGGGAACGAGAACTGGCGGAACAGCCGGCCCATCCCCGCGGCGTCCCGGGTGACGTCCGGGTACGTCTGCGTGTAGCTGCCCTCCAGCCACGCGTTCGCCAGCACCGCCGGGCCGCCGTGGCCCGGGCCCCAGACGCAGATCGCGTCCACGTCCCTGGCGCGGACGATCCGGTTCAGGTGCGTGTGGACCAGGTTCAGGCCGGGGGAGGTGCCCCAGTGGCCCAGCAGCCGCGGTTTCACGTGCTCCGGGCGCAGGGGTTCCTTCAGCAGCGGGTTCGCGTCCAGCAGGTAGATCTGGCCGACGGCCAGATAGTTCGCGGCACGCCAGTGGGCGTCCAGCGCGGACAGTTCCTCTTCGGTCAGGCCGCTCGGCATCCTCAGTGGTCCTTTGTCGGGCATGTGCGCTTGCTTCCGCATGCTCAGGCGTACCCAGCGGCGGCGTGCGGGCGTACGCCCATCCGAGCGAGCCCCTCCGGGCGGGCTTGACGGTTCCCCCCGCCGTTGGGGGTGCGGTGTGGTGCCGGCTGCTGGGTGGTGGGTGGTTGCGCGCGCAGTTCCCCGCGCCCCTGGTGGGGTGCTCGGCGTGGTCGGGTGCGCCGGTGCGCTGCGGAGCAGCCGCACGTACCCCAGGGGCGCGGGGAACTGCGCGACCAGCCACGACGTACTGGCAGGTGGTTGCGGGCCGGAGGGGGCACTTACGCAGGGGCGCGGGGGAACTGCGCGGCCGGCCGCCTCTACGGCAGCAGCTACTTCCTGCCCGCCGGCTACGAGGACGCGATCGCGGCACTCGGCGACTTCGAGAAGGCACTCGGTTCGCTGTGACGCGACGCGCTCACCGCGCGGTGAAGTACGCGCCCGGGGTGCGGCCGGTCTCCTGCCGGAAGGCGGCGACGAAGGAACTCGGCGTGGTGTAGCCGACGTGGTGGGCGACCGCCGCGAGCGGGCGGTTGGCCGCCATGTGCTCCAGGCCCGCGCGCAGCCGGGCCCGGGTGCGCCACCGGCCGAACGACATCCCCGTCTCGGCGCTGAACAGCCGGGCCAGGGTGCGGGCGCTGGCGCCCACCTCCCGGCCCCACTCCTCCAGCGCGCGGTGGTCGGACGGGCGGGCGAGCAGCGCCTCGGCGACCTTGCGGGCCCGCTCGTCCAGCGGCATCGGCAGCTCGATGGTGGTCACCGCCACCGGCCGCATCAGGTCGAACAGCACCGCCTCGGCCCGGGCCCGCGGCTGCGCGCCGAGGTCCGGGTCGCCCAGGTGGGTGATCAGCTCGCGCAGCAGCGGCGGCACCCCGACCACCGTCGGCTGGGTCCAGCGCACCGGGCAGCGGTCCGGCAGCAGGTAGACGCTGCGCATCTGGGCCTGGCGGGTCGCCCCCGTGGTGTGCGGCACCCCGGCCGGTATCCACAGCGCCAGCGTCGGCGGCAGCACCCACGAGTGGTCCGCGATGTCCACGGTCAGCACGCTCGCCGGGGACCACACCAGCTGGTGCGTGCTGTGCTCGTGCTCGCCGAACCGCTGGCCGCGGGCCAGGTCGAAGTTGATCACCCGCAGCG
Organism: Actinacidiphila sp. bgisy144; assembly: GCF_057708105.1. Classification (NCBI taxonomy): domain Bacteria; kingdom Bacillati; phylum Actinomycetota; class Actinomycetes; order Kitasatosporales; family Streptomycetaceae; genus Actinacidiphila; species Actinacidiphila sp. bgisy144. The sequence continues at coordinate 71,458 of NZ_JBYIRM010000032.1, forward strand.
CCTCGGCGGGCGGGGCCGCGGGGCGCTGGGCGGGCCGGCTGGTCGGCGACATGGTCACCGAACATAGCGCATCCCGCCCGCCGCGGAACCGCCGGAGGTTGCCCGGTGTGGGGTGCGGGCGGCGGGGCAGGCGCAGGTCAAGGAGGCTGATAACCATGGGACCGTTGCTCGTCGTGCTACTGCTGGCGCTGCTGCTGTTCGGGATCGGGTTCGCCGTGAAGATCCTCTGGTGGGTCGCGGTGGTCGTACTTGTGCTGTGGCTGCTCGGATTCCTGATCCGGCCGGGGTCCGGCTCCGGGAGGGGCCGCTGGTACCGGTGGTGAGACGCGCGCGGGCCGGCTGCCTCGCACCTGGCCCGCGCGTCACGGTGGGCCGCTCCGATCGACCCGGGGCGGCCCACTGCCCTGTCCGGGCCCGGCGCGCGGGCTACGTCTGCGCGGGCGCGCCCGTCCACTGCGTGCGGTAGTCGGGGTGGGCCGCCCACTCCGCGGCCAGCGCCACCAGGATCTGCGCGACGACCAGTTCGCCGTCGCGGGCGCCGGGCCCGGGCGCCGTCCGCTCGAGGTGCCGTTCGCACCGGTCGAGGATCGCCTGCTTGGCCGCTACCGCCCGCACCACCCGGTCCGGGTCGTGGTGCGCGGCGTGCCCGGCCGCCGGCGCGCCCATCTCGAACGCGGCACCGGAGCCGACGACCAGGCGCGGCCCGTCGGCCGTCCACCGCCCGCCGTCCGCCGCGCCGCCCCACGCGCAGGACAGGTCCTCCGCCATGCGGGCACGCACGAAGGCCGTCAACTCCTCGATCACGGCGTCCCCTTCCACCCGGCCGCACGCCCGGCCCCTGCTGGCGGCCCCGGCGTCCTGGCATCGTACGGGCCCGCGTCCGGCGGCGGTCGGGGTGGTCCTTCAGGTGCGGCGGGCGGCGGCCGAGCCGTCGGGCGCGCGCTTCTCGTGCGGCTCGGCGACGTCGAAGGGCACGATCGTGGCGACCACGTCCGGCAGCCGGCCGACCGCGCGGGCGATGTGGTCGGCGGTACGGCGGTGCAGGAGGCGGCCGAGCACCGGGGAGTAGTTGCGCTCGGGGATGAGCAGGGTCACCTGCGCCCGCTGCTCGCGGACCCGGCGGTCGACCAGTTCCAGGACCGCGCGGCTGATCCGGCGGTCGGGGCACTCCACCATCTCCAGCGGCAGGTCACCCACCTCGGTGCGGTTCCATTGCGCCGCCAGCCGCTTGGCCTCCTGGGCGTCCACCATGACGTGCACCGCGCGGATCTCGGCCGGGCGCAGCGCGCGGGCGTACCGGATCGCCTTGATCACCGCCAGGTCCACCCGGTCCACCAGGAGGTACATCACCTGGGTGCTGGCCCCCGGCAGCGTGGCGTCCGCGGGCGCGGCCGCCAGCGCGGCGGCCTCCTCGCGGTAGCGCTGGTTCACCTTGATCAGCGCCCACACGCCCAGCGGGAAGACCAGCACCACCACCCACGCGCCCTCGGTGAACTTGGTGACCGCGAAGATCAGGGCGACCAGCAGCGACACCCCGCAGGCCAGCCCGTTGAGCGCGAGCTTCGCCCGCCACCGGCCGTCGCGGGCCCGCCAGTGGTGCCGGACCAGGCCCGCGCCGGCCATGGTGAAGCCGGAGAACACGCCGATCGCGTACAGCCCGACGAGCGAGTTGAGGCTGCCCTTGGTGGCGAACAGCAGCGCCAGCGACACCACGGTCAGCACGATGATGCCGTTGGAGAACGCCAACCGGTGCCCGCGCCGGGTGAGTTGGCGCGGCAGGAAGGAGTCCTCGGCCACGAAGCTGGCCAGGAACGGGAAGCCGTTGAAGGAGGTGTTCGCGCCCATGTACAGGATCAGCGCGGTCGCCAGCTGCACGAAGACCAGGCCCGCGGTGCCGTACCAGCTGTCGCCGAAGGCCCAACTCGCCTCCTGCGACACGACGGTGGGGGTCTGCGCGACGTACGGCGTGGCGTGGGTGATGTGCGCGAGCAGCGACACCCCGAGCACGCCGGTGCCCAGGATGCAGGACATCGCGACCATGGTGCGGCGGGCGTTGGGGCCCTGCGGGGCGCGGAAGACGCTCACCCCGTTGGAGATCGCCTCCAGGCCGGTCAGCGAGGAGCCGCCGTTGGCGAAGGCGCGCAGCAGGATCAGCAGCGAGGCGCCGTAGAAGAAGCCGTGGGTGTCGCCGCCCAAGCCCACCATGCCGGGGGTGTGCACGTCGATCCGGGAGTGGTCGCCCAGCAGGAAGCGGGTGAAGCCGGTGACGATCAGCAGCGCCATCGCACTCATGAACAGGTAGGCGGGCAGCGCGAAGGAGCGGCCCGCCTCGCGGATGCCGCGCAGGTTGCCCCAGCACAGCAGCAGCACCACCCCGACGGTGATGAACAGCTTGTTGTCGTCCAGCGCGGTCAGCCGGGCGTCGCCCCACAGCAGGTGGATCAGCGAGACCAGCGCGTCGGTGCCGGCCGCCGCCTGCACCGCGACGGTGACGATGTAGTCGATCAGCAGCGCGACCGCCGCGACCTGGGCGACCCGCGGCCCGAAGTTCTCCCGCGCCACCACGTAGGACCCGCCGGCCCGGGTGTAGGCCATGACCACGTCGCGGTAGGAGAGGGTGAGCAGCAGCAGGACGCACAGGATCGCGGCGGTCAGGGGTATCAGCGCGGTGAAAGCGGCGACCCCGATCGCCGGGATCAGCACCACGAGCATCTGCTCCGAGCCGTAGGCCATCGAGGAGATGCAGTCCGAGGCGAGCACGCCCAGCGCGATCGGGTTGGACAGCCGCTCGGCCGTGAGCTGCTCCGTGACGAGCGGCGTGCCCAGCAGGTGCTTCTTCACCCGGTACCCGGGGCTCTCGGGGAGCGCGGCAGCCGGGGGCCGGGCGGGGGACGACAGCATGGGCGGTCCGTTCGGAAAGGAGTGCGGGCCCTCCTATGAGACGGCACGCAGTCCGGGCGAACCGGACATCCAGGGCGGCGGGCGCGGGATCTTAGCGCGTCCTTAACGCCTTTCCCTCTGGTGCCTTGGCGCGACCCCTTCCCCGTACCGCCCCGCGGGGGGCCGCGGCCGCGCCACCGCTGGTGGGAGGCGTTGCGGCGGCCTTCGGCGGCCTATGCTCAAGGGTGTCCGCGGAGCTTCGCGGCGGGCGCAGTGGTGGGTGCTGTTCGCGGGCGGAGTCCGTGGGCGCGGTTCGCGGGCGGAGTCCGTGGAGAGGGAGAGGCAGCGGTGGGCACGTCGCACGGCGGCAGTCTGCGGATCTACCTCGGCGCCGCGCCGGGGGTCGGCAAGACCTACGCCATGCTCGGCGAGGCGCACCGCCGCATCGCCCGCGGCACCGACGTCGTGGCCGCCTACGTCGAGGACCACGCCCGGCCGCGCACCCGCGAGCTGCTGGCCGGCCTGGAGACCGTGCCGCGCCGCCATGTCACCCACCGCGGCGCGCAGTTCACCGAGATGGACCTCGACGCGGTGCTCGCCCGCCGCCCCAAGGTCGCGCTGGTCGACGAACTGGCCCACACCAATGTGCCCGGCAGCCGCCACGCCAAGCGCTGGCAGGACGTCGAGGAGCTGCTGCGGGCCGGCATCGACGTCGTCTCCACCGTCAACATCCAGCACCTGGAGTCCCTCGGCGACGTGGTGGAGGGCATCACCGGGGTGCGGCAGCAGGAGACCGTGCCCGACGAGGTGGTCCGGCGCGCCGCGCAGATCCACCTGGTCGACATGGACCCCGACGCGCTGCGCCGCCGCCTCGCGCACGGCAACGTCTACACCCCCGACCGGGTCGACGCCGCCCTCTCGCACTACTTCCGGCCCGGCAATCTCACCGCGCTGCGCGAACTGGCGCTGCTGTGGACCGCCGACCGCGTCGACGAGTACCTGCTGCGCTACCGCGCCGAGCACGGCATCGCCGCGACCTGGCAGACCCGCGAGCGCATCGTGGTCGGCCTGACCGGCGGGCCCGAGGGCGCCACCCTCATCCGGCGCGCCGCCCGGATCGCCGCCAAGGGCTCCGGCAGCGAACTGCTCGCGGTGCACGTCGTCCGCTCCGACGGCCTGGCCGGACCGGCCGCCGGCGACCTCGCCGGGCAGCGGCGGCTGGTGGAGGACCTGGGCGGCAGCTACCACTCCGTGGTCGGCGCCGACATCCCCGCCGCGCTGCTGGACTTCGCCCGCGGGGTGGACGCCACGCAGGTCGTGCTCGGCTCCAGCCGCCGCAAGGCGTGGCAGTACGTCCTCGGGCCCGGCGTCGGCGCGACCGTCGCCCGCGAGTCCGGCGACATCGACGTGCACATCGTCACCCACGAGCACGTGGCCGGCGGGCGGCCCCGACTGCCCGGGCGGCTGCCGATCGGCCTGGGCCGGGCCCGCGCGGTCGGCGGCTGGCTGATCGGCGTCGGCGGCCCGCCGCTGCTCACCCTGCTGCTGCGGGCCGGCACCGGCACCCCCGGGCTCACCACGCCGCTGCTGCTCTTCCTCGCGCTCACCGTCGCCGCCGCCCTCGTCGGCGGGGTCTTCCCGGCGATCGCGGCGGCCCTGGTCGGCTCGCTCCTGCTCAACTACTACTTCGCGCCGCCCACCCACACCTTCACCATCTCCGACCCGCAGAACCTGCTCGCGCTGGCGATCTTCGTCGCCGTCGGCATCTCGGTCGCCTCCGTCGTCGACCTCGCGGCGCGCCGAGCCCAGCAGGCGGCCCGCAGCCGCGCGGAGACGGAGATCCTGGGGTACCTCGCGGGGGCGGTGCTGCGCGGGGAGGACGGCACCGACAGCATCACCGCGCTGCTGGACCGGGTCCGGGAGACCTTCGCGATGGAGTCGGCGGCGCTGCTGGAGTTCACCGCGGGCCCGGACGCGGGCGGGCCGCCCGCGGGAGAGCCCGGCGAGGGCGAGGGCGAGAATGACGGCAAGGGCGACGGTGGCGGTCGCGGTGCCGGTGACGGCGGCGGTCCCGGCGACGGCGGAACGACGGGTGACGGGGGCGAGGCGGCCGGGGGCTGGAGCACCGCGGCCTCGGTGGGGCCGCACCCCGCGCTGGAACCCGAAGCCGCCGACGTCGAAGTCCCGGCCGGGGAGCGGCTGGTGCTGGCGCTGAACGGCCGGGTGCTGCCCGCCGAGGACCGCCGGGTGCTGGTCGCGTTCGCCGCGCAGACCGCCGCGCTGCTGGAGCGGCGGCGGCTGGCCGAGCAGGCCGCCCGGGCTCGCCGCCTCGCCGAGGGCAACCGCATCCGCACCGCGCTGCTCGCCGCCGTCTCCCACGACCTGCGCACCCCGCTCGCCGGGATCAAGGCCGCGGTCACCTCGCTGCGCTCCGACGAGGTCGACTGGAGCGAGGAGGACGAGGCGGAGCTGCTCGCGGGCATCGAGACCGGCGCCGACCGCCTCAACCACCTCATCGGCAACCTCCTCGACATGAGCCGGCTGCGCACCGGCGCGGTCCACGCGCTGCTGCGCGAGGTCGCGCTGGAGGAGGTGGTGCCCGCCGCGCTCGCCGACGTACCCGCCGACGCCGTACGCCTGGAGCTGCCCGAGGCGCTGCCGCTGGTGCGGGTGGACACCGGGCTGCTGGAGCGGGCGGTCGCCAACGTGGTGGAGAACGCCGTCAAGTACAGCCCGCCCGGGCGGCCCGTGGTGATCCGGGCCGACCCGCTCGCCCTGCCGGACGGCACCCGGGTCGAGGTGCGGGTGATCGACCGCGGGCCCGGCGTACCGGAGGAGGCGAAGGACCTGGTCTTCGAGCCCTTCCAGCGCTACGGCGACGCGCCCACCGCCGGGACCGGCGTCGGCCTCGGCCTGGCCGTCGCCCGCGGCTTCACCGAGGCCACCGGCGGCACCCTCACCGCCGAGGACACCCCCGGGGGCGGCCTGAGCATGGTCTTCACGCTGCCCACCGCCCCCGGGCCGGCCCCGGCCCCCGAGCTGCGAGAGGCGGCGCCGGAACGATGACACGGGTCCTGGTGGTCGACGACGAACCCCAGCTGGTCCGGGCGCTGGTGATCAACCTCCGCGCCCGGCACTACGAGGTGGACGCCGCCCCCGACGGCACGGGCGCGCTGCGGCTGGCCGCCGCCCACAACCCCGACGTGGTGCTGCTCGACCTGAGCCTGCCCGACATGGATGGCGCCGACGTGATCCGCGGCCTGCGCGGCTGGACCCGGGTGCCGATCATCGTGCTGTCGGCCCGGCACGCCTCCAAGGAGAAGGTCCAGGCGCTCGACGCGGGCGCCGACGACTACGTCACCAAGCCCTTCGGCATGGACGAGCTGCTGGCCCGGCTGCGCGCCGCGGTCCGCCGCGCCGAACCCGGGACCAGCACCGGCGCCGACGACCAGGCCGTGGTGGCCACCGACGCCTTCACCGTGGACCTGGCGGCGAAGAAGGTGCACACCGCCGCGGGCGCCGACGTACGGCTGACGCCCACCGAGTGGCACCTGCTGGAGGTCCTGGTCCGCAACCCCGGGCGGCTGGTCACGCAGACCCAGCTCCTCCAGGAGGTCTGGGGCCCCTCCTACCGCTCCGAGACCAACTACCTGCGCGTCTACCTCGCCCAGCTGCGTCGCAAACTCGAACCCGACCCGTCCCGCCCCCGCCACCTCATCACCGAACCGGGCATGGGCTACCGCTTCGAACCGTGACGACCCAACTGCCTTGCTGAAGCGCTGATATGACGGTGCGTCAGGCGAAAGCGCGGTGGGCGTGCGGGAGGAAGGCGCGCAGGGCCGGGGCGGGGGAGGGGCGCCACAGCAGGGACAGGTACGCGGGTGCGGCGGCGTCCTCGATCGGGAGGGCGAGCAGGCGGTCGCGGTACCGCTCGGCCATGGAGGCGCTGAGCACGCCCACGCCGAGCCCGCGGGCGGTGAGGTCCGCGATCGCGTCGGGCGCGCTCGCCTGGCAGGAGACCACCGGCTGCGCCCCGGCCGCCGCGCACGCCCGGTCGAAAACGGTGCGCAGCCCCGTGCCGGCGGGCATGCAGATCACCGGGTGGGCGGCGAGGTCGGCCAGCGCCACGGAGCCGCGGGCGGCGAGGGGGTGCCCGGGCGGGACCGCGGCGACCAGGCGTTCGCCGACGACCACGAGCGCCTCCAGCCCGTCCGGCGCGGGGCTCGCCGTCCCGGCCAGCGCGAGGTCGAGCGCCCCGGACCGCACATCCTCCACCAGCGCCTCGGAACCGCCCTCAAGCAGGGCGATCCCGACCCCCGGGTGCGCCCGGTGGAAGGCGGCCAGCGCGTCGAAGAGCGGGGTCACGGTGCAGCCCACCACCATCCCCACCGCCAGCCGGCCCCGGACCACCTCGCTGACCTCCCCGACGGCGTGCGCCACCGCGCCGGCGGCGGCCAGCGCGGCCCGGGCGTGTGCGAGCGCCGCCTTGCCCGCGACGGTCAGCGCCACCACCCGCGCGGAACGGTCGAACAGCTCCGCGCCCAACTCCTGCTCCAGGCGCCGGATCTGCGCGCTCACCCCGGACTGGCTGATGTGCACGCGCTCGGCGGCCCGCGTGAAATTGCGCTCCTCCGCGACCGCGACGAAGTACTCCAGCTGCCTGAGGTCCATAACTACTGATTCTAGTTCGCAGCAGAACCATCTGTTGGACTTCTCATCCGGGCGGAGCCACGCTGGAAGTCCAGGCCGACGACCGAGGAGGCACACCATGCCGGAGTACGCCGGGGCCGAACGGCCCGAGGACATCACCCGCCTGTTCGTGGAGCGGTCCAACGCCGGCGACGCCGCCGGGGTCGCCGCGCTCTACGCCGAGGACGCCGTCCTGGCCTACCCGCCCGGCGGGCGGACCGTCGGCCGCGAGGCCATCCGCGCGCTGTGGGAGAAGGTGCTCGCCGCCCGGCCGCACTTCGCGCCCGAAGAACCCCTCCCGACCCTCGTCCACGGCGACATCGCGCTCACCTCCACCGCCCCGCGCGACGGCGCCGGCGCCCGCGCCCAGGTCGCCCGCCGCCAGCCGGACGGCACCTGGCTGCGCATCCTCGACCAGCCGGAGTTCACCACCCCCGAGACCTGACCGACCGCCGGACCACCCCCCCGCGTACCCCGGAAGTCCCGCTGTACAGGATGGGGTTCGGTTCGTCGTCGCTCGGTCGGGTCGGCCGGGCGAGGCCGCCGTTCGACGTGGCCCGCGCACCCGAGGAGGGCACACCCCGCCGGCGGCGACGGCTTCGGCGCGGTGCCGCGGCCGATAGGCTGCCGGGGTGAACTCCGGACAAGCCACCTTCACCAGCGCCACCGCCGACTTCGAGACCGCCGTGCGGGCGCGGGACGCGCACGCCTCGGGGGTCGCGTTCGGGCGGCTCCAGGAGACGTTCCAGACGGCGGACGACGGGGAACTGGCCGCTGTGGCACCGCGGTTGGCGGCGCTGGCGCCGGAAGTGCCGCTCGGGCCGCGATCGGTGGTCGCGGTGGTGGTCGGCGCGGCCGTGGAGCGCGGCGCCGACCCGGCCGCCTGCGCGCCGAACGTCCTCGCCGGGCTCGGCGAAGCGCTCGCCGCCGCCGAGGAGTTCACCGCGCGGTGGGCGGCCACCGGTGGCGGCGACCTGCCCGACCCGCAGCGGACCAACCCCGAGGACGCCGTCTTCGACCGGGTCGGCCAGCCCGCCACCGAGGCGTGGTGGACGCTGCCGCAGTGGGAGATGGCCGCGGTCGCGGTGCTGAACCACAAGGCGGTGCGCCAGGCCGTGCCCGACCGCTCCGCGCTGATCGACGCCGCCGAGCGGCTCGGCGACGCGACCGGGGGCGGCCTGAAGTACCTGCGCTACATGCTCGCCGTCCTCGACGACGAGCCGCTGGTGGTGCTGCACCGCCCGACCGGCACCGGCTACCGGCTGCGGATCAGCGGCCTCGGCGACAACTTCCAGCTGCACACGCTGCTCGCCGCCGAACTCGTCGGCGGCGGCCACCTGCCCGGCGAGGCGCCCGCCGCGCCTGCCGCGGCCGTCTGCCGCGACGCGTCCCCGGGCACGCCCGCACCCGACACCACCGGCTCCTTCGACCTGGCGGCGGCCGACGGCACCGTGATCTGGAACGAGGGCATCCCCGCCGACATCCCGCCGGTGGACGGCGTCCGCGTGCTCGTCCTCGACCCGCCGTCGTACGTCCGCAGCTGGCCTGCCGGGCGGCTCTTCGCCGGCATGCCGGGTGAGGTGGCGCTCGAGGCGGTCCTCCCGCCCGCGGAGGTGGCCGCGTGGCTCGCGCGGACCTCCGAGCGGCCGGCCGCCGAAGTCGGCTGAGCGCACCTTCCGGGGCGCTTGGGGCCTGTCGGGCGATTCGGCACGATCGGCGGTCACCGAAGCGCCCCGGGGCGGCCATACTGGGGTCCAGGCAGGTCCGGTACGGTCTTCCGCCCGGCTGGTGGCGCGGGCGGACGGCCGCCGCCGCACGGGCGTCGCGGGGCGGAACGGAACAAAGGGGACTGGGACAGGAGTGAGGCCGGTGCAGCGCATCAACTTCGACGATCCGGACGTCGGCAAGGACGAGGAACTGCGCGTCGTGTATCGGAACGAACTGTTCACCGGCGAGGTGGAGGAGTTCGCGGGCGAGGCCCGGGTCGCGCTGAGCACCTACCGGGACGGCGTGCCCGACGGCCCGTCCATCGAGTGGTACCCGGACGGCACCCTCCGCTCGAAGGGCTCGCTGCGGATGGGCCAGGTGGTGGGCGAGTTCAAGGACTGGCACCCCAACGGCGTGCTCGCCGTCAGCCGCGTCTTCGACGAGCGCACCACGCTGCTGGAGCACTACGAATGGGACCGCGAGGGGCTGCCCACCATGACGTGGCGCTTCGCCGACCAGGAGTCCGAGCACTCCGCCTGGTAACGGGGGCCCTGGCAGGGGGCGCCGACACGGTGTGGCCGGCCGCACGCGATCCTGGAGACCCGGAACCCCTCCTCCCGGAACGAGGACCGCAGATGCTGTACGAGATCGCCACCCTCCAGGTCACCCTGTTCGCGGTGCCCGACGTGCTCGGACCGCTGGAGTCCTACACGGCCGGCGCGCCCGGGCGGCTGCTGGGCTGCTGGGAGATCGAGCACGGCGAGATCTTCGGCCGGCTGCTGGTGCTGCGCGGCTTCGAGGACGCCGCCGAACTGGCCCGGGAGCGCGAGCGGTTGCTCACCAGCGCCGACCCGTTCGGCATCGGTGACCACCTGGACCACTTCACCGTGGAGACCTACCGCATGTTCCCCTTCCTCCCGGACGTCACCCCGGGCGCGTACGGGGGCGTGTACGAGTTCCGCACCTACCACCTGAAGCTGGGCGGCCTGAACCCCACGATGAGCGGCTGGCGCAAGGCGGTGCCCGAACGGACCCGGATGTACCCGCTGACCGCGGCCATGTACGGCCTGGACGGCATCCCCAGGATCACCCACATCTGGCCGTTCCCGGATCTCAACGCCCGGCTGGAGATCCGCAAGGAGTCCTACGACCGGGGGATCTGGCCGCCCGAGAACGGCCCGCAGAACATCGCCCACGCCACCTCCAGCATCGGCATCCCGACCGCGATCTCGCCCCTGCACTGAGCCCGACCGGCGTGATCGCCGAGGGCCGCCCGACCCCCGGGCGCGCGGACACCCGCGCGCCCCGGGCCGGTCTCAGGGCCGCCCCGGCGCCAGCCGCAGCGTCAGGATCTGGAACGGCCGCAGCGCCAGATGCACACCGGCCCCGTCGGCCGTACAGCTTCCGTCGTCCGCGAGCGGCCGCTCCAGCAGATCGGTGACCGTCACCGACGCAGGCGCGAACGACGCCGTCAGCGTGGCCCGCGCCCGCCGGCCGTGCGCCTCGTACAGCCGCACCATGACGTCCCCGGACCGGTCGTCGGCGAGCTTCACCGAGGTGACGACGACCCCGTCGTGGTCGACGGCGACCAGCGGCGCGACCGCCGCCGTACCCGGCACGCTCCGCTCGGGCAGGTTCATCCGGTAGCCCGCGCGGATCGCGTCCGGCACCTCGGCGCCGACGGCGAACGCGTACCGCAGGCGGTGCCGGCCCTGGTCCTGCTCCGGGTCCGGGAAGCGCGCCGCGCGCAGCAGCGACAGCCGGACCGTGGTGGTGGTGCCGCCGTCCGGCCGCACGTCCCGCGTGATGTCGTGGCCGTAGGTGGAGTCGTTGACCAGCACGGCACCCCAGCCGGGCTCGCCGACGTGCAGGAAGCGGTGCGCGCACACCTCGAACTTGGCCGCGTCCCAACTGGTGTTGACGTGCGTCGGGCGCTCCACGTGGCCGAACGGGATCTCCGCGGTGGAGTGCGCGGCCCGCACGTCCAGCGGGAAGGCCGCCTTGAGCAGCTTCTCCCGCTCGTGCCAGTCGATCACCGTGTCGATGTCCACCTGCCGGGCGCCCTCGCGCAAGGTGAGCACCTGCTCCACCCGGGAGTCGCCGAAGCCGCGGACCACCCGCACCCCGCCCGCGCCCTCGTCCGCGGTGACCGACTCCGCCTCGGTCAGGTCGCGCACCGCGTTGCGGTAGAAGGCGTCGATGTCCCAGGCGTCCCAGCGGTTCGGGAAGTCCTGGTGCAACTGGAGCAGGTTCGCCACCGCCCCCGGCGGCAACGCCTCCCGCCCCGCACCCACGTCGTACGCCGACGTGATCAGGCCGCGACCGTCGACGGTGACGCGCACCAGGCCGTTGTCGAGCACGAAACCGCCGCCGGACGGCACCGGCCGCACCGCGGCGGGGCCGGCGCCGCGCGGGGCGGCACCCATCGCGGGCACCCCGTCGCGGGCGTGCGGCGCCGCGTTGAACACCACCGTGCCGCCGCCGCCCCCGGCCAGCGCCCGCTGCGCGATGTCCACCAGCTCCCGCAGCTCCCGCGTCACCTCGGCGTACGTCTGCTCCGCCTCCCGGTGCACCCAGGCGATCGAGGTCCCCGGCAGGATGTCGTGGAACTGGTGCAGCAGCACCGTCTTCCACAGCCGGTCCAGCGCGTCGTACGGGTAGGGCGCCCCGGTCCGCAGCGCCGCGGTCGCCGACCACAACTCGGCCTCCAGCAACAGGTGTTCGCTGCGCCGGTTACCCTGCTTCGTACGGTGCTGGCTGGTCAGGGTGCCGCGGTGGAACTCCAGGTACAACTCGCCCACCCACACCGGCGGTTCGGGGTACTCCGCGCGGGCCTTCGGGAAGAACTCGGCCGGCCCCTCCACGCTCAGGCGCGGCGAGCCCTCCAGGTCGGCCACCCGCGCGGCCCGCGCCAGCATCTCCCGGGTGGGACCGCCCCCGCCGTCGCCGTACCCGAACGGCACCAGCGAGCGGTGGGTGTGCGCCTTGTCCCGGAAGTTCCGCTCGGCGTGCGCGAGTTCGGCCCCGGTCAGCCCGCTGTTGTAGGAGTCGACCGGCGGGAAGTGGCTGAAGACGCGGCTGCCGTCGATGCCCTCCCACAGGAACGTGTGGTGCGGGAAGGCGTTCGTGGTGTTCCAGGAGATCTTCTGGGTGAGGAACCAGCGCACCCCAGCCAGCTTCATCAGCTGCGGCAGCGCCGCGTTGTAGCCGAAGGTGTCCGGCAGCCACATGTCCTCGGTCTCCACCCCGAACTCCGCGAGGTAGAACCGCTTGCCGTGCACGAACTGCCGGACCAGCGACTCGCCGCCGGTGATGTTGGTGTCGGGCTCCACCCACAGGCTGCCGGTCGGCAGGAACTGCCCGGTCCGCGCCTTCTCCTGGGCTCGCGCGTACACCTCCGGGCGGTGCTCCTTCAGCCACGCCAGCTGCTGCGCCTGGCTCATCACGAACCTGAACTCCGGGTGGCCGTCCATCAGTTCGGTGACGTTGGAGACGGTCCGGGCCACCTTCCGCACTGTCTCGCGCAGCGGCCACAGCCACGCGGAGTCGATGTGCGCGTGGCCGACCGCGGAGACGCGGTGCGCGCCGGCGGACGCCGGGGCGGCGAGCGCGGGCGCCAGCACCTGGCGGGCGGCGGCCGCGGTGCCGCCGATGTTTTGGAGGTCGATGACGTCGAGCGCGTCCTCGACCGCCCGCAGGATCTGCCAGCGCCGGGTGGCCTGTTCGGGCAGCTCCCGCGCCAACTCGCCCAGCACGTCGAGGTCCTGGACCAGTTCGAAGACGCCCGCGTCGAAGACCGCGAGGTCCGCGCGCCGCAGCTGGTACAGGGGTTCGCCGCCGATGCCCGCGCCGCCCCCGCCGCCCTCGCCGTCCGCGAGCCAGCCGGCCCGGTCGCCGGCCGAGGTGACGCCGAACGTCAGCTGGTCCGGGCCGGTGTGCATCACCACCGGGTTCGCCGCCGCCTCGACGTAGAACACCGCCTCCTCGCCGCCGGCCGCCGGGGAGGCGACCGGCAGATGCGTGTTGCGCGGGTTGAGCGCCTTCACCGCGGTGCCGTCCGGCCGGTAGGCGAGCCCCTCGGTGGAGAACCCGGGCGCGGTCGTGCCGAACCCCAGGTCCACCACCGCCTCCACCGGCAGCCCCGCCCACTCCCGCGGCACCCGGCCGGCGAGCCGGAACCAGCTCGTCGACCAGGCCGGCCCCCACCGGTCGCCGACCCGCGCCGGACCGTACCCGGCGGCCAACGCCTCGGCCACCGGCACCGGTTCACCCGGCACGTGCCACACCTCCACGGCCAGTGGCACCGTCCGCGCGTGCACGGCCGGCCGCAGCCGCTGGTCCAGCACACGCCGCAACCGCTCCTCGATGGCGGCGGGATCGCTGTGCATAGCAGGGGCCCTCCCTCTGGGTGGACAGGTGCCCGGGCGGACGCCGGGCACCGGGGAAACGGAACGGCGGCCGGTCAGCCCTTGAGCGCGCCGCCCAGCGCGAACCCGCCGCCCAACCGCCGGGCGAGCACCAGGTAGAGCATCACCACGGGGATCGAGTACAGGATCGAGAACGCCGACAACTGCCCGTACTGCGTGTAGTCGTGGGCGCTGAGGAAGTTGAAGACGCTCACCGAGGCAGGCAGCTTCTCCGGCGTCAGCAGCAGGATGAACGGCACGAAGAAGTTCCCCCACATGCTGATGAAGGTGAAGATCGTCACCACGATCACCCCCGGCCACATCAGCGGCAGCACGATCCGCCACAGCACCTGCATGGAGTTGGCGCCGTCGATCCGGGCGGCCTCCTCCAGCACCACCGGCACCCCGTCCATGAAGTTCTTCATCAGCCAGATCCCGAACGGCAGCGCGGACGCGGCCAGGAACAGCGTGGTCGCCGGCATCGAGTCGATCAGGTTGACCTGCACGAACATGCTGTACACCGGGATCATCACCGCGGTGATCGGCAGTCCGGTGCTGAACAGGATCGTGTAGAGGAACGGCCGGCGCAGCCGCGACCGGAACCGCGACAGCGGATACGCGGCCAGGATCGAGCACACCACGCACACCAGGGTCCCGCCGCCGCACAGCAGCAGGCCGTTGAGCATCGGCCGGAACGTGGTGTCGTAGGTGAGCACATGGCGGAAGTTCGCGGTGGTCGGCGAGGGCACCGACAGCCTGAACGACGCGTGCGCGTTGACCGACGCCAGCACCATCCACACCAGCGGCACCAGGTACAGCACCGAGAACAGCAGCAGCACCACGTTGATCACGCTGCGCCCCGCCCGCACCCGCCCCTTGCGGGTCCGCCCCACCCGCACCCGCACCGGTGCCCGCCGCCCGGCCGAGACCGCCGCGACAGGCGCACTGTCCGTAGCGGCCATCACCCCGCCCCTTTCATTGGTCGGTGTTCCTCCTCGTCTCCTCCGCGGACGGCCTCCTTCGTCGGCCGCCCACTGCGGTGACTCGCTCGTCACCCCTCCTCGATTCTGAGCATCCGGATGTACACCACAGAAAACAGCGCCCCCACCACCAGCAGCACCAGCGCGATCGCGGTGCCGTAGCCGATCAGGCTGTTCTGGAACGCCTGCTGGTACATGAAGATCGGCAGCGTCTCGGTCTTGTTGCCCGGGCCGCCCCGGGTCATCGTGTAGATCAGCCCGAACACCGACAGCGTCTGCAATGTGATGAGCATCAGGTTGGTGAGGATCGAGCGCCGGATCACCGGCAGCGTCACCCGCCACAGCCGCTGCCACGGGTTCGCGCCGTCCACCTCCGCCGCCTCCACCAGCTCGCGCGGCACATCACCGAGCGCCGCGGAGAACACCAGCATCGAGAACGCGGTGCCGCGCCACACGTTGGCCAGGCACACCGCCAGGATCGGCAGCGTGTACAGCCAGTTCTGCTGCGGCAGGTGCAGGAAGCGCAGGATCACGTTGAGCGAGCCCTGCTGGAAGAAGAACGCGTACATCAGGTAGCCCGCGACCACCTCCGGCAGCACCCACGCGGAGATCACCACCGCGCTGGTGAACGACCGCACCGGCTTGGACGCCTTCTCCATCAGCACCGCCAGCGCCAGCCCCAGCGTGTTCTGCCCGATCACCGCCGAGCCGATCACGAACAGCAGCGTCAGCTCGACCGCGTTGGTGAAGTCGGGGTCGCCGAAGGCGCGGGAGAAGTTGTGCAGCCCGGTGAAGTGGGTGCCCGACGCGCCGGTGAGCTGCATGTCGGTGAAGGCGTAGTAGACGCAGTACCCGATCGGCCCGGCGAGGAACACCGCCAGCAGCACCACCGACGGCAGCACCGGCAGCCCGCGCAGCAGCGCGGCCAGCGGCGCCGGCAGCGGCCCCCGCTCGGACCGGCCGCCGCCGGCCCCCTTGCGGCCGGCGGCGGGAGCGGTGGGGGCGGGCGCGGCGGAGGTCACTGCGCGCCCTGGACAGTGTGGTCCGCGCCGACCGCGGACTTGACATCGTTATCGAACGTACTCGCGGCCTTGTCGACGGAGGCCTGACCGGTCGTCACCGACTCCATGGCCTTCTGGATGGCGGTCGAGACCTGGGTGTAGGCCGGCACACCGGGCCGGTAGTAGGTGTCTGCGACCAGGGAGCTGAAGAACTCGTTGGTCGGCAGCGCCTTGAGGTACTTCGGGTCGGCGGCGACGTCCTGGCGGGTGGGGATGGTGGCGTTGACGTTGTTCCACTGCGCCGAGGCGGACTCCGTCTCCAGCGCCTGGAGGAACTTCCACGCCAGGGCGGTGTTCTTCGCCTTGGCCGGGATCGACCAGGCCCAGCCGCCGGACATGCTGACCTTGCCCTTGCCCTGGCCGTTCTGGGTCGGCATCGCGGCCTCGCCCATCGTGGTCTCCCACTGCGGCCAGGGCTTCGCGCCGGTGCGAATCCAGTTGTTGGGCATCCAGGAGCCGTCGATGTCGATGGCGAGCTTGCCCTGCGGGATCATCTCGGTGCCGACCTGAGCGCCGATGTTGACGCCGAGCGCGGTCTGCACCTTCGGGCCGAGGTTCTCGCTGTAGACGGTGTGCAGAAAGTCCAGCGCGTCCTTGAAGCCCGCGCTGCCCACCACCCACTTCTGCTGCGCCGCGTCGTAGAGGGAGTTGCCGCCGGCGGCCGTGCCGTACAGCAGCATCTCGAAGCCCTGCATCGAGGACTGCTCGCCGCCCGCGGTGCCGGTGTAGAGGTTCATCGGGGTGACGCCGGGCACCTTGGCCTTGATGGTGCGGGCCGCGGTGAGTACGTCGGCCCAGGTCTTCGGCTGCCAGGGCACTGCTATGCCGGCCTGCTTGAAGAGCGTCTTGTTGTACCAGATGCCGCGGGTATCGGTGTTGTCCGGGACGCCGTAGGTCTTGCCGTCCTTGGCGTACTTCATCGCGGTCTTGGACGCCGCCGCGTAACGGCTCCAGTCCTGCCACGACGCCAGGTAGCTGTCCAGCGGCTTCAAGTACCCGCTGGCCACGTCGGAGTTGATGGTGGCGGTGTCCTCGTAGACCAGGTCGGGCGCGGTCACGGGGGAGCGCATCATCAGCTGGATCTTCGTGTAGTAGTCGTTCTCGCTGGCGGTGACGGGCACGAGCTTGACGGTGGTGCCGGGGTTCGCCTTCTCGAACGCCTTGACCTGCGCGGCCAGGAAGTCGGGCTGCACCGTGTTGCTGCTGTTGAGCTGCTTCTGGTAGACGACCTTGATCGTTTTTCCGGAACTGCCGGAACCGGAACCGCAGCCCGCTGCGGTCGCGCCCAGCAGTGCGGTGACGGCGGTGATGCCGGCGGCAACGGTGAGTCTCGTGCGCACGCTCAACCTCCGGTGGAGTGCCCGTACTCGGCCCGCGAGCGTGAGGTGACAGGGCGGGCCGGGCGCGGGACGCGGGTGTGCCACAGGGCGCCGACAGTCGGAAACCTGTGGCCGGCAGGGCGGGCGGCGCCCTGGTTGTCGGCGAAGCTAAATCCAATGGATGGAGTAAGTCAACGCTTCTGACATGTAAACTTCCCGCCGTCGGGGGGTGCGGAAGCGGGCGCGGGGCGCGCGGCGGGGCGGTTCGCCGCGGTGGCCGCGGGGCCGCGGGGGCGCGGGCGGTGCCGGGTGGGGGAGCGTTCCGGGCGGAGCGGGGGCGTAAGCGGAATGGGGCGCGGGCGCATGCGGGCGGGGGCTCGCGAAGTCGGGCGCGTGCGGCGGCCGTTTAGGGCGGCGGCTGCTTTGCGCGGCGACTTTGCGTGGCGGCTTCGTACGGCGGCTGCTTCGTACGGCGGCTGGTTCGTACGGCGGCTTCGTACGGGCGGCGCGCGGACGGGACGGGCGGGAGGCGTGACACGGCGAGGGGAGAGGAACGTGACACGGTGACGCAGGGTGGGACCAATCTGCCCCGGGTGGGGGGCTACAACCAGGCCGTGATCCTGGACGCGATCCGGACCGCGGGGCCGGTCAGCCGGGTGGAGCTGGCGCCGCTGACCGGGCTGACCAGCCAGACCGTCTCCAATGTGGTGCGGCGGCTGCTGGCGGCCGGCCTGATCACGGAGTCCGGGCACGCGCCCTCCAGCGGCGGCAAGCGCCGGACCCTGCTCTCGCCGCGCGCCGACGGGGCGTTCGCGGTCGGGGTGCAGCTCGATCCGGACGCCGCGGTGATCGTGGTGGTCGACCTCGCCGGCGAGGTGCTGGCCTCGCGCCGGGTCGCGCTCGCGGACTCCGCCGAGCCGGCCGACGTGGTGGCCCGAGTGGCCGCCGCGGCCCGGCGCCTGACCGCCCGCACCCGGGTGGACCCCGCCCGGCTGCTCGGCACCGGCATCGCCACGCCCGGACCGATCGACGGCACCGCGGGCGAGGTGGTGCACCCGCCGAACTTCCCCCGCTGGGGCCGGGTGCCGCTGCTGGAGATGTTCGGCGCCGCCACCGGGATGCCGGTCGCCATGGACAACGACGCGACCGCCGCGGCCATCGGTGAACGCTGGATCGGCGGCCGGGCCCGGGCCGGCAGCTTCCTCTTCCTCTACCTCGGGACCGGCATCGGCGCCGGGATCGTGCTCAACAACACGGTGCTGCACGGTGATTCGAGCAACGCGGGCGAGTTCGGCCACATGGCCGTCGAGCCGGGCGAACGGACCTGCCACTGCGGTGGCACCAACTGCCTGGGTCCGTACGTCAGCCCGTCCGCCGTCCTGGCCGATCTGCTGGCCCGGTACGGCAGTTCGGCCGCCGAGCGGATCGGGCTCGCCTGCGCCGCGGACCCCGCGCGGGTCGAGGAGTCCGCGCACGCGGACTGGAAGCTGCTGTGCCGGGCCGCCCGCCGCGGCGACCGCGCGGCCTGCGACGCCGTCCGCACCGCCGCCGCCCGCATCGGCCAGGCCGCCCGCGGCGCCGTCGCCCTCCTCGACGTCGAGCGGGTGGTGCTGGGCGGGGAGGCGCTGCGCGGCATCGAGGACATCATGTGCGAGGAGGTCGAGGCGGCCGTCAACACGACATCGGTGACCCGGGTGATCCGGCGCGTCGCCGTCGAGCGCAGCGTGATCGGCGAGGCGGTGGGCGCGGTGGGCGCGGCATCGCTGGTCCTGCACGGCACCTACGCCCCGGGCTGGCGGATGCTGACGCAGCCGCGAGGCTAGGAACCGGCACGGGTCTGTACGGCGAGCGGTGTAACTACCGCGATGGGAGCGACAGTTGATGACAGACGTGGAAGTGGCATCGGGGCCGGGGAGGCCGCTGTGAGTGGGACGGGCCCGGTGTCCCCGAAGGGCCCGGCCGAAGACGCTCTCCGTCATGCCGTCTTCGGCCGGGCGGACTGCGACCGGCTCAGAACTCGATCCGAACGACCGCTGAGGGCCGGATCAGCCCGGAGTTGTTCGGCGGGGTGTGGCCACCGTCCGTGGTGAAGTAGGCGACGCGGCCGTAGTCACCCTCCTGGCGGCCCCACGCAGCGCTCGACGGGCCGAGGAACCGGTCGTCGATGGGGTCACCGACGATGAGCTTGGTCTCCTTCGCCGCGACCCCGGGGTCCAGCGGGACGCTGTACAGACTGTTGTCGATGTGAGTCGTGATGTACGCGACGCCCTTGTTCTCGTCCATGCAGAAGTCGTCGACCGCGTGGATGCCCTTGAAGACCACTTCCGGCTCTCCCACCGGCTCGTGGGTGTCGGGGTCGAAGGCCACCCGCACGAAGATCTGCTCCCACGAACCGGTGAAGTACACGTGGTTCGACTTCTCCGCCGTACGCACGCCGTTGACGCCCGGGTAGGGGATGGAGAAGGTCTGCGTCAGGTGGACCGCTCGCTCGGGGTCCAGCCCGGGGGCCATGGAGTCGTGCTTCAACCAGACCTTGGCGGTCCCGGCCATCCCGTCGTCGCTGAGGTCGACCCGCCAGATCAGACCGGCCGCGCAGTCGGCGACCAGGATCACGCCAGGAGCCAGCAGGCAGCTGCCGTTCAGCCCCGCTGCCTGCGACGCGAAGTTGAGTACCCGGGTGCGGTTCACCGGCGCGCCGGGCGTCCAGGCGCGCAGGTCGAAACGGTCCAGGGTGGCCGGCGCCATCGAGGACACGTAGAGCACGTCGGGCTCGGCCTCGACGATGCTCATGGGCAGGCCCTCCAGCCGGTCCACCAGGACGGCCCCGATGGTCGCGTCCTCCGCCGGAGCCGGCGCCCACCACAGCTCCCGGCGGTTGAGCGCGGTCACCAGCATCGAGCCGTCAGCACGGACCGCGAGATTCTCCAGAAAGTAGTGCTCCGGCAGCGTAGCGACCGTCGTCAGCTTGGGCCGGCTGTTCTCAGTTGTCACCTTAAATCTCCTCGGAGATCGAAAGAAGACCCGGAACGGGTCATGGCTTCGCGGTTCTACGCGATCAGTCGGGAATGGGGACCGTGAACATGTTCAACAGGATGCACACTCCCTGGTATTCGGCCATTACTGCCCAGATGTCGGACAGCCCCTGATGACCGAAAGTCTGCTCAGCCTCGCGGAAGAGTTCGTCATCGAGGCGGTGATTGAGCGTCAACTGCCGTGTGATGCGTACTGCGAGTTTTTCGTCGTCGCTCAGTTCATCCGGTACCGCCCCCTCGCCCAGCGCCTTGACGACCTCAGGCGAAAGACCGTACTGGCGGGCCAGGATCTTGTGGGCGTACATCTCGTACTGCGACTCCCACACGGCTCCGACAGCGACGATCACCACCTCTCGTACCCGGTCCGTCAGCGACGTGTGCTTCGCCTCGGCCTCAGCGAAAGCGAGCCACTGCAACGCCACCCGGGGGCGACGCAGAAAACCGTTGAAAGGGCCGATGAGGCGGCCGTCGTCGGTCGTGATTTTGAACCCGGCGTCGTTTGCCCACGGCAGCTGATTCGCCACCACATAGTCGAACAGTTCCTGCTGCGCGTCTGTCAGCGTTGCCAGGCCGACCAACGGGAGGCGCCCACCGAGTGCGTCACTTTGAACGGTCACTTCGAAGCTCCTTGACCATCGCTTAGTTCTCTTCTGCAGGTTCTCTGGCTTCTGGAAGAGGCCAGCAAAGGGATGGTTGTTCCAGAGCCCGCCGCAACCACTTCCCAGGGTTGTCCAGGACCCCTGCGGTGTCCAATGGTGTTTGTTGATGACTCGGATTCATCCCGAAGATCGATGAGGGAACTCGGCCTGGGCGCCCATGCGTCCGAGGGATGCTCTGCCGGACCGTATATTCGAGGTCCGGCGACGCGGCGCGCGGAACACAAGCCGTCGAGGAAATCGGTGCGTATGCCGTTTCCCGACAGGAACGGGCACGACCACGCCCTCGGCGTCCGCCTCGGAGCAGTTGTCAGCCATGACGGGCCGTCACACGAAGGATGGCGTCCGACGATTGATGTCGTCTCCATCCATCTAAACATGCGATAGTCGAGGGCATGGACCTGCGTCAACTCGAGTGCTTCATCGCAGTAGCGGAAGAATCAAGCTTCACTCGCGCGGCGGCGCGCCTGCACATCGTGCAATCCGCCGTGTCGGTGACCATCGCCTCTCTGGAGCGCGAACTGCACGCCCAGTTGGTCCAGCGCACCTCGCGCCGGGTAGGACTGACCGACGCCGGCAACGCCCTGCTGCCCAAGGCCAGGGCTGCCCTGCTGGCCGCCGAGGAGGCAAGGAACGCTGTCGACGACGCCACAGGCAGCGTTCGCGGCACCCTCCGCCTGGGGACGATGAGCTCCCTCGGGCTCATCGACCTGGCCGCACTGCTCGGGCGCTTCCGCCGCGACTACCCTGGCGTATCCGTCCACCTTGCCACGGCTTCCTCGAACGGCGGCTCACCGGGGCTGATCCACGCGGTCAAAGAGGGCGCCATGGATCTGGCGTTCGTGTCGATCCCAGGCGCGGTTCCGTCCGGTGCCCGCCTGACAGAGGTCGCCTCCACCCCCCTGGACGTTGTGACCCTCCCCGGTCACCGCCTGGCCCGAAAAGAGAGCGTCGACCTCTCGGAACTGGCCGAGGAGTCCTTCATCGACTTCCCGGTCGGCTACGGCAACCGAGCTGTGGCCGACCGGGCTTTCGAGTCCGCTGGTCTGCAACGCCGAGTCGTCATCGAAATCACGTCCATAACCTCCGGCGCCGACTTCGTCCGCCACGGGCTGGGCATCGCACTTCTGCCACGAGGCGTTGGCCGGGCTCGGAACGGCCTCAGTTCTCTGCCTGTGACGAACGCCGACCTGAACTGGCCCATCTCCCTGGCCGTCCCTACCAACAGGACACTGGGCGCGGCCGCCAGAGCCTTCGAACGTGTCGCGCTCGGCACTCGGTTCCCCGCAACTCCCCAGCCACCTGGGCCGACTGGCGACCACTGAGGAGTGGTATGCGGCGGACGGCCCGGCCGGCGCTCTACAGGCAGTGGCAGAGCCCGTACAGTGCCGCCCCGAGCCCGAGTGCGCCGCAGGCCAGGAGAACGAGACCCACCAGCACGATCAGCACCGTGACCGGGGCGTTGAGGTTTTCGGCGGGCCGCAGACGACGGCGTATGCGGCGTCCGGGTGTGTCAGCCGATACCCGCGCCGGGAGAGAGGCCCTGGTGAGGGAAGCGTTCACCGTCATGTCGGTACCTCCAGTGTTGCATTCCATTGCGCGAGAGAAGCGGTGGGGAGGATTGCCGAACTGCTGAGGATATGTGCCGGCGCCGTCGGCTCCGCCCGAACAGCTTGCAATGGCCACGATGCAGCAGCAACGAACATTATTCAAATGAGTATTTGCGATAACTGGCATTCGTGAGGTGAATAGTTGGCATGCGTGTACCGCCTCGCCGGGTCGATCTCGGCCTGTGGTTCGCGGTGCCATGGATTCGGCAGGCGCATGCTGGCGGCCGTGACTCTTTCAGGCTGTCCGAATGACACGTCAACCTCAATGCCAGTAGCGACTTGCGGGTTTCGGCTGGTGTCGTGGTGCCCGGAGGTTCCTGGGTGCCGCGGGCCGGGCGGGACAAGCGACCGCGGCTTCACCGGAGCGGAGTTGTGGCGAGCTGCCTCGGCCGGAAGCGCGGACCTGCTCTGGCGGGCCCGCCCGCATCGCGAACTGAAGGCCCACCAGCGCGGTCCCGCCCAGGCCCTGGGGGTGCGGTGGCGGCGCGGCGGTGGGTCGTCACAGGGCGAGCAGCAGGTCCCGGACCGCGGCCGGTTGGGACAGGAAGGGGTGGTGGCCGGCGTCGAGTTCGACGACGGCGGCGGCCCGCCGGGCGAACTCGCGCTGGAGCCGCGGCGGGGTGCCGCGGTCCCGGGCGCAGACGAGGTATGTCGAGGGCACCTGCTGCCACGCGGCCGCGCCGACCGGTTGCCCGGTCACCCGCACGCTCTGCGCGGCGAGGTGGTCCGCCGCCTGCGCCTGTACCTCGGGGCCGCAGTCATGGAGGAAGGTGTCCACCAGCAGTTCGGGGCGGACCGCGAAGGTGCCGGCATCGGGGTCGACGTCGAGGAACGGGGCGGGGCCGCCGTCCCCGAAGTCCGACAGGCTCTGCCCGGCCTCGGGCAGGTAGCTGGAGACCAGCAGCAGATGGCGTACCGCCCCGATTCCGGCAGCGGCCTCCGCGGTGACGATGCCGCCGTAGCTGTGGGCGACCACGACCGTCGGCTCGTCGCTGTCGCGCAGCACCCGGCGCACCGCGGCGACGTCCTCGACGAGCCCCGGACCCCCGGCGCCGCCGGGCGGGCCCGCCTCGCCGCAGCTCGGCAGCGCCGGGGCCACGCTCGGCACCCCCCGCTCCCGCAGCAGCTCGGCGGTGCGGTGCCACCACCACGACCCGTCCCGCACGCATGCCCCGTGCACGAACACGACCCTCATCCCAGCCTCCGTGTGTCTGTCTGGCGCGACCTGCTTCCCTTCCGACGATAGACGTAACGACAATTACGTGAAAAAGTCGGGGCGTGGGCAGACGACCGGAACCGCACATCAAGGACAGGCTGCTCGACGCCTGCGCCGACCACGCGCTCGCCCACGGCCTGCCCGACCGGCTGGAGCCGCTGGCCACCGCCACCGGTACCTCGGCCCGCATGCTGATCTACCACTTCGGCACCCGCGACGCCCTGCTGCGCGCCGTCCTGGAAAGGGCACGGCAACGCCAACTCGACGCGTTCGGCGACCTGCTGCGCGTGCGGCCCGGCGAGCCGTACCCGGCCACGCTCGATCGCGCCTGGAGCGCCATCACCGGCCCGGGCGGGCAGCCCTACCTGCGGATGTTCGGCCGGCTGCGCGAAAGCGCGGAACAGCGGCTGTGGCCCGACTTCCGCCGCACCGCGACGACCGACTGGCTCGGCCCGCTGGAGGAGGGCCTGCGCAGCATCGGCCGGCCGGACCTCGCCACGCTCGTGCTCGCGGTCATCCGCGGGCTGATCATGGACCTCGACGCGACCGGCGACACCGACCGCGCCGACCGCGCCTTCCACCACTTCCTCGCCGCGCTTAAGCACCTGTCCGTCCCGGGGGAGCAGGGCGACGGCCGTCCCGCCCGCCCCGCCGGGCCCGACACGGCGGCGGAAGCCTGACCCCGCGCCGCCCGGCCGAGCGCTTACGCGGTGGCCTGTCCGGGGAGCGGGGCGGTGCGGGCGGTCGGAGCCTGGGCGGCGGCTTGTTCGACGCGGGCACGGTGCGCCTCCCACCACGCACGGTCCTGCTCGGGCACGCCGACGTTCTGCCGCGTCATCCCCACGGTGCCGTCGAGGAGTTCGCGCAGGATGTCCGCGTGGCCTGCGTGCCGTTGCGCGTCGGCGACGACCCGTACCACGGCGTGGTGCAGCGTCACGTCCCTGCGGCCGGCCGGCCACCACGGGACCTCGCCGACCGTGTCGAGCGGCAGTGCCTCGATCGTCGCGTCGGCGTGCGCCCACGCCCGGCGGTATCCGGCCACGATGAACTCGCGCGACTCCTCGGCGGTGGCCCACATGTCGGCGTTGGGCTCCGCGTTCTCGTCGCTCCACTGCGCGAGCTTGCCGGAGGGCCGACCGAACGTGTCGCCGAGGTAGCCCAGTTCGGCGCCGGTCACGTGCTTGACCAGCCCGAGCAGATTGGTGCCCGTCGGCGTCATCGGCCGCCGGATGTCGTACTCCGAGAGCCCGTCCAGCTTCCACAGCAACGCCTCCCGAGCGCCCTGGAGGTAGAGGTGCAGTTCGGCCTTCGCGTCGTGTGCGGTCATGCGGGTCATTCTGCCGTCCCGTAGGGTCGGCGCAGGCGAGTGGCGTACGGCTGCGGGGTCGGCCCCGTGCCGGGGAGAGGAGGGGCGGCGTGCTGATCGACACGGTCGCCTGGGTGCGGATCGAGGGCGGCCGGATTCTGTGCGCGCGGCCGCGCGGGAAGGGCGTGTTCTACGTTCCCGGCGGCAAGCGGGAGGGCGCCGAGACGGATCTGGAGACGCTGGTCCGCGAGATCCGGGAGGAGCTGACGGTCCGGCTCGACCCGCACAGCGCCGTCCACGCGGGCACGTACGAGGCCGGCGGGCCCAATCTGCCCGAGGGCGCCGTGGTGCGGATGGCGTGCTACACCGCCGCGTACGAAGGGCGGTTGGCGCCGAGCAGCGAGATCGAGGAGACGGCCTGGTTCTCGTACGCCGACCGTGAACGCGTCCCGCCCGTCGACCAGTTGCTCTTCGACGACCTCAACGCCGCGGGCGAGCTGGCCTGATCGCCTCACACCGGGGGCAGCCTGCGCGGCTCGATCCGCTCCTCCACGGCGGTGTCCCCCTCGCGGCGGACGACGTAGGCGCCCTTGCCCGGCACCTCCGCGACCGCCTCCACCAGTTCGGTGCCGCGGTAGACCAGCCCGACCCCGTCGTCCGTGCAGTGCGCCGCCGGCAGGGTGCCGTCCGCGACGAGCCGGTGGACCAGCGGCCGCCGGCCCGCGTCCGAGTCGTAGTGCACCCCGTTCCCGTACGGCAGCAGGCCCAGCGCGTCCGTCACCGGGCGCAGCCGCGGCCCGTAGGAGTCCGTGGTACCGCCCCGGAACCAGCAGATCGAGCCCGCGCTCACCCCGCTGAGCACCACCTCGGACTCCCACGCGCGCCGCATCACCGCGTCCACCCCGTGCGCCCGCCACACCGCGAGCAGGTTCACCACCGAACCGCCCATCACCCACACCACGTCCTGGGCCAGCACCTCGCCCTCGATGTCCGCGACGTTCGGCATCGGGAACAGGTGCAGCGGCGTCACGTCGAACCCCGCCACCCGTCCGGCCTCCACCGCCCGCGCCGTGAAGTGCTCCGCGTCCCCGATCGCGGTCCCCACGTACATCACCCGCGGCCGGCGCCCGTGCACCCCCGACAGCTCCACGGCGTGATGGACGAGCGCGTCGAACTCCACCCGGGTCCGCCCGCCGGCCCGAAGCCCCCCGGACGTGGCGACAATGGTCGGCTCACCAGCGGTCATGCCCCCAACCGTACGCCGAACACGCCGACTCCGCCGCCGAGGAGCTGCCGCGCCGCACGGCCGAGTGCGCCTCCGGCAGGCGTGGTGCCGACGCGCTCAGCACAGTGCGGGCGTTGCCGCCGAGATCATGTCGAGCCCCAGCGCGGTGCAGCAGTGCGAGACGCTCCGGCCTTCGCGCCGGGTGGTGATCAGCCGGGCGTCCCGCAGGGTTCTGGCCTGCATGGAGGCCGCCGCGGGGCTGATGTCGAGCGCCTTGGCCAGGCCCGTGGTGGTGTGTTGCGCCGTCAGCAGCCGGAGCATCGCCGCGCGGGTGCTGCCGAGGAGGGCGTTGAGGGGGTCGGGGGTGGCGGCGGCCTCCTGGAGGGGCAGCGGGGTGACGGCCGGGTAGACGAGGAGCGTGGGGCCCTCGGGCTGCGGGGCGAGCAGCGGACCTGCGGTCCAGAGCAGCGAGGGGAGCAGCGTCAGGCCCTGCCCGGTCAGCCGGATCTCGCGGTCGTACGCGCCCGGGAACTCCAGGGCCATGCCGTCCCACCGGGCCGAGGCGGACAGCCCGGTCAGCGTGGCGAGCAGCCCGTGCCGGGCCAGGTACCGCGCACGCCATGCCGCTTCCGCGTGGAATCCGGCCCGGACCCGCGGCCAGGCACCGGCGAGCAGGCTCGCGTAGGCCGCGGCCATCGACCGCTCGAGGAGCTGCCAGGACTCGCGGTCGTCGTCGGCGAGCCCGCGGGCCCACCGGGCGCGCGGCTGCTCCGGAGCGCGCACCCTGAGCAGCTCGGAGCGAACGTAGGCGCGCGGCGCCGAGCGGACGGTGTCCATCCCCTCGGCGAAGCCCGCGGTGGGCGGGTCGAGGAACAGCGGGCCCGTACCGGTCGGCGACAGCAGGTCGAGCACCGGCCGGGCCTGCGGCGGGAGGGACCGCTGGGCGCGCTGCCGCCACTGGCGGAACACCGGGTCCGCCGGGCGTCTGAGTGTCATGAGCGCCAGGCCCAGTTCCATCAACGGCGCGGGCTCGTCGGCCATCCGGACCCGTAACAGGTCCTCCGCGGTGAAATGCACCCTCAGCACACGGTCCCCCCACCGTCCGGTCCCGCGCCTGACCCGTCCGACAGTTCAGCGGCAGCTGAATACATTGCCGCGGACGGCGCCCGACACGCACGCTGTGACGCGTTCCGGTCCAGTCTCTGCCGCCGGGGGATGGGTGCGGCAGGCAGAAACCGGACATCACGCTCGATCACGGGAGGGAACCCACGTGCTGAAAAGGACGCACATCGGACTCATGGCAGGAGCCGCACTGCTCGGCAGCGGCCTCGTCCTGGCGCCGTCGGCGTCGGCCTCGGCCTCGGCGTCGGCCGACGTATCGCCCAAGGTCGCCTGCGACTTCTACCACCACAACGCGGACGCGGGCAGCGGCACGGTCACCGCCGACAGCCTCGCCCGCCGCGAGGGCCCGTACACCTACTGCGACGCGTACGGCTATGCCGCCCACGGCGCGAAGATCTACTACTGGTGCTACGACACCGGCAGCTCGGTCACCTCGAACGGCCTCACGATGGACACCTGGACCTACGGCCGGATCTCCGGTACGAGCCAGGAGGGCTGGTTCAGCGACGTCTATCTCAGCAACCACGGAGCCACGCACCCCTGCTGACGACTCAGGCGCCGGCGGGCCGCGCCGGCTAGCCGACGGCAGGGGGGGGGGGGGGGGGGGGGGGGGGGGGGGGGGGGGGGGGGGGGGGGGGGGGGGGGGGG